>CALEJW010000090.1 GCA_937898635.1 uncultured Pseudomonadota bacterium
GACGGGAAGAACCGCGCCTGCGACACGCTCCGCGAGAGCCACTGCATCGCTCCCCATGCGGCGAGCACGCCCACGACGAGGGCGCTCGCCGAGGCGAGCCACAGGGGAACGATCGGGGTGAGGCTCGCCGCGATGTCGCTCAGGTCCAGGCTGGCCAGGGGATCCAGGACTGGCCGGTAGTCGGGCAGCCAGAGGTTGACCAGCCACCCTGCGACCAGGGAAAGGGTGACGACCCCGCCGACGTAGATCGCCACGGTGCGCGCGCCGAGCACGCGCTGCAGCGCGATGATCTCGGGAAGGTTCGTTGCGGCGCCCGTCACGAGGAAGACGATGGCGGCCCCCGGCCCGGCCCCGGCCGCCAGCATTGCGGCGACGAGCGGAATGTGGGCCACCGCGCAGACGTACAGGCTCGCGCCCAGCAGGGCGACCAGCAACAGCGAGACGAAGGGCGCGCCGCCGCCGAGATGGGCGGAAATCCAGCCCGCCGGCACGAGGTATCCGGTGATCCCCGCGAGCGCGATGCCGATGCCGATATACAGGCCCAGCTCGGGTCCCAACTCGCCGAATCCCCACCTAAGCGCGCGCCGGAGTCGGGCCGGAAGCGCCGGGGGAGAGGCCGCCGCCTCCACGACGGGCCCGGGGCAGCAGCAGGACTGCAGGCGGGTCGCCACCGGGTTCAACCGCGAGCCTCCCCAGCGTTCGGTCACGATGCCGACGACGGCGGGCGCGACCAGTCCGAAGGCCACGTAGACGAGCGTGAGCTGCGGGCCCAGCAGCGCCCAGGAAAGCACGACGGCGGCGGGATTGATCACCGGCGTGGCGATGGTGAACGCGATGACGACGGCGAGCCGCACGCCGCCCAGGAAGAAGCTCACCGTGAGAGGAACGACCCCGCAGCTGCAGATAGGCAGGGTCGCCCCCAGGGCGAGGGCGGCCGCCATGGAGGCAGCTCCCGACTTGCGCATGGCCGCCTGGATTCGTTCCCTGTCCAGGAATTCGTGGATGAGCCCCCCGGCCACGAGGCTCAGGACGATCCAGAATCCGGCTTCGAGCAGGAGTCCGGCCGACAGCAATGCCATTCCTTGAAGGGTCTCCATCAGCGCGAGTCCGGACCCGCCGGGCCATCGGCCCTCACAGGCCGCCCTTCTCGATGACCCGAAGCTGGGCGAAACCGGTCGTGAGCTGCGCCTCCATCTGCCGCATGAGGTCTGGGGGGCACGCCAGCCGGCCCCCCGAATGGCATTCCGAAGCCGCGTTGAGAAGGGCGTTCATCAGGATCATGTTCCTGTGCAGTTCCAACTCGGGCGCGGGGGCATTCTTTCCGGCTCGCACGATCTCGCGCAGCCGCTCACGGTGCGCCAGGATGTCCCGCCGGAAGTCGCCGACGCCCGCATGTTGCCGGGCCGCTTCGACGAGGGCGGCGGACCTTTCCATCCACTGCCGCTCGGCGCGTTGGCCGCGTTTCGGGACGGGATTGCCTGACGCGGCGAACGACGGCAGGAGCGCGATCGGGGCCAGGAGCCAGAAGCGTCTGCCGCGGACGACCACGCAGGCCTCCGGGATAGCGCGTCGCCCGAGCCCCGGCATGCCCGGGCCGGGTGTCCTCCCGACCCGGTCGCGGATCGCTTCAGTCAAGCGGCGCGAGCGCCGAAGCGGCCCGCATCCTCCGCCGCGTAGGCTGCGATGGCCTTGTCGGCGCCGCAGCCCGCTTCCAGCTTGCGCAGGACCTCCCCGAGCTTTCCGGCGGGAATCGCGCAAGTCATCTCGGTGTTCGACATTCCCGTGCGTGTCCGGCTCGCCATGCAGCCCACGCTCAGCGCGACCTGCCCCTGCTCGCGGGCGATCGGGATGATGTGGCATTGGGGCTTGCCCTCGAACCGCAGGTCCGGCATCGCGTCATGCAGCGACATCGCCTGTTTCCCGTTGATCCTGAGGAACACGACGTCGGGGTCGATGCGCGTCTCGGCGAGCGGGCCGTAGACGACGCACTTCGGCCGTTCCTTCACCACGGGAATGCCGGGGAACATCTCCGGCGTGACCCACTTGACCGCCACCATCGCCTGGACGTCGGCGCGCGTGGCCGCCACATCGAGCGGAATGAAGCCATGCGTGAGGCTGCCCACGCTGCAGTTGGCATGGTCCTCCGCGCAGGTGTGGAAAGTCCGCTCGGTCGCCTTCATCCAGAACACGCAGCCCGCCGGCACCTTGCCGGTGCGGCCGTCGGGCGTGGGCTCGGGCATCCTGCCCTCGTAGCGCGCCGTGCCCTCCGGTTCGGATTGCGTGAAGGTGATGGCGAGCGGCGGGACCGACAGCGAAAGCAGGTCGGTCAGGGCCCCGGCCATCGCCTTGTAGTCTTGCTTCATTGATCCTCCCTTCGTGGAATGGGTCCGCGGCCTGCGCCTAGCATCCGCCGCAGGGGTTGCACGTTCCGCCGCCGCCGCCACCACCCCCGCCACCGCTGGTGGTCGTGGACCCGCCGGCCGCGGCGCCCGGCACCGCCTTGTAGCTGGCGAAGGCGAAGCCCGTCGCGTTGCCGGGCAGCGTGATGACGTTCACGAGCTTGCGCGACTGCGTATCGATCACGTCGATGCTGCTGTTGCGCAACTGGTAGAACTTCTTCCCGTTGGGGCCGTGGCTGCCGGAGAAGGCGCTCGGGAGCGCGATCGTTTCCGTCAGGAGAAAGGGGGGGCCGAGCCCCTTCAGGTTGACGACCTGGAAGCCGTCGATGGCCCCGAAGCCCGTTCCGGTGAGGAGCCAGACCTCGTCGCTGAAAAGGATGGTGTTCGCGCCGCTGCCCTGGCGCCGGGCCACGTTAGCCTCGCTCGTTCCCGCGCGGCCGTTCAGGCCGTTGAGGATGAAGCGCGGTCCCGGGTCGGCGGCGTTCACCTTGCGCAGGTAGGCGCGCGTCACGTCGGCGCTCACGCCGGACATGTCGTCGGCCGGGAGCGAGACGTACTGGTAGTCGACGCTCGTCTTCGTTCCGCCGGTCGAGGCGAAACTCACGCCGACGGCGTAGGTGTTGCCGTTGGTGAAGGGCGTGGCGCCGATGTCCGTTTCAAGCACGTTCTTCAGGTTCGTCACGATGCGCTGGACCTCGACCACGCTCGCGGGGTTGGTCACGTCCCAGATGCTCTCGCTGTTGTCGCCCTCGTTCTCGACGGTGAACAGGAATTCGTTGCCCACGTTTCGATTGAGGAGCGATGCCATCCACGGGCCGACGCGCTGCCGGCCCGCGGCGAGCGCGGCAGAGCCCGTGCCCCCCGCCGAGGAAGGCGCGCTCGCCCGCGTGATGATGGGAATGCGAACCTGGTAGGTCTCCGGACTCGCCGTGTTGACCGTGCTCATGTTCGTTCCGGTGATCGTGTCGCCGTTCACGTCCGGCCACCACGTCCAGATCTGTCCCGCGGCGTTGCGCAGCGAGGTCGAGTCGCAGGGCTCCGTGTAGGTGTTCTTGTCGGTTTCCGACGTGCCCGAGGAGGCGCGGTTGTACTGCAGCCGTCCGGGCGCGGTGCCGCCCGCCGGCGTGTAGGCGCTGGCAAAGGTCTTCACCACGGCATTGTTGCGGTCCTTCACGACGCCCAGGCGGGGATAGACGAAGCGGACGGGCATGCCGAAGGTCGCCGAATCGGGATCGGTGTCGAGGAAGAACGAATGGTCGCCCTGCCGCACCGCGAACATCGTGAGCTTGCCGTCGGGGGAGGGCTCGATCCCCACGGGGCTGTAGCCCATATTGTGGAAGTGCGGGGCCACCTCGATCGCCTTCGCGAGGAGGTCCGCGCTCGGCTTGCCGTTGATGCCGCTTCGGGAGCTGCGCATCGCGCAGATGTCGATCACCTGCGCTTCCTCGTAGGTGAAGCTGGTCCGGTTGAAGTAGCTGCTGAGCCTGGCCCTTTCCGCCTCGGCCGCGCCGGACATGGCCACGACGCGCTGCTGGGCGAACTCGAAGGCCGTCGATTTCGGGTCGACCGAGGCCGCGCCCACCGTTCCCTCGCGATTGCCCTGGATCGACGGGCTCTGCGGGCGCGGAAGCACCTGCAGCGTGTCCGGGTCGATCCCCCAGACCAGCGGTCCGGCTCCCACCCAGATCGGGCCCTCGTAGAAGGCCTGCTTGTGCGTCCCGCCGTTGCCGGAAACGCCGACCACCGCCGTCTTCTGGATCTCGTCGGAGTCGAGGTCGACGCGGGCGATGCTGTCGCCCGTGTTGTCCCCGTCGGAGTCGTAGAAGACGAAGAGGGCCGGCGTGCTCACCTTCTCCGTCGTGGAGTTGAACTGCAGGGCGCCCCCGCTCTCCCCGCCCGAACATCCCGCCAGGGCGAGGCCGGCGACGATCGTCGCGATGATCGACCGGATCGCGAGCCGCGCCTTGTCGTTGGTGATCGAATCGTCCATGGTTGCTGCCTCCTTGCGTCGGTGTCCGGTCGGGTGAGCGGCCGGCGAAATCGTCGGACCCGGGGTGGCCGTTCAGAAGATGAACTGCAACGCGAGCGTCGTGTGGTCGTAGTCCTGGAGCGAGGCGTTGGTCGGGTGCTGGGTGTCGAACTTCACGTTGGCGTACTCCAGGCTCAGCCGCAGGTTCTGGCCATTCAGGTAGTAGTTCACGCCGGCGCCGCTCCAGCGCTGGTCGAAGGCTCCGCCCGGCTGGTCGAAATCGAGCTTCTCGAAGCGGAAGTAGGGCTGCAGTCGTCCGTACAGGAACTTGTTCGGAAAGAGGTAGGCGCCCTTCACGTAGAAGCCCTTGAGCTGGGAGGTGACCGGAAGTCGCGGATCGGGGCTCGCATTGATCGCATTGCCGGTGTCGTAGTCGAAGTAGGCGCCCGACAGCGTGTAGGTTCCGCTTCTCGTGGGGTACTCGAAGAAGGCGTCCGCGGTGAATGCGCGGTAGTCCTTCAGGTCGGTGCGCTCGGGGAAATTGCCGTAGGCCACGTCGGCCTGGTAGTCGAAGGCCGCGCCGACCGTGAATACCTTCCGCGTGCCGAGATAGGTCGCCTTGTAGCCGTAGTCGGCCTCGGGGTCGAGGAGCGCCACGTGCACCCGGCCCGTCACGCGCGGCGACTTCTTGGGAATCTCGTCGCCCTGCCTCCCGTCGGCCAGCATCAGGCGGTACTGGAATTTCCCGTCGGCGACGTTGCCCCAGAGCGCGACGCCGGTGTCGCGCGTGCCGCCCTGGTTGCCGAACGGCGTGTAGGGGAGGATCTCGCCGCGGTCGATCGACAGGGGCTCCAGGCAGGCCTCGAGGTTCTCGCGCGAGAACGTGTTCTTGAAGCGGCCCGCGATGAGGCGCAGGTCGTCGCGGAAGTCGACCGTCGCGTAGGCGTCGCGATAGTAGATCTCCTTGTCCGAGTTGCCGAGCTTGTCGTCGTTGCCCGCCTCGATCTGGACGTAGAAGCCCACGAGGTCGTTCGCCTGGCCGGCGAAAAGGAGCCGATTGCGGCGGAAGTACGTGTCGTACATGCTGCCGTTGTCGGTGGGGGAGGTATAGCTCTGGGCTCGCGTCCAGAGCTGGAACGCGTAGCTCAGCGTGAGGTAGCCTTCTTCGCCGAAGGTGATGGTGGGGCCGGCCATCGCGGGCGCGGCGGCGCCGGCGACCAGGGCGAGCGCGGTCGCGGCCGCGAGGCGGCGCGCGGGGCGGGAAAGCGCGGATGCGGAAGTTCCGGGACGGGCATTCATGGTCATTTCCCTCCCTGGGCGACTTGATAGGGCTTGAGCAGTGACGGGGCGTTGCCGGACTTGTGGCAGTTCGTGCAGTTCTCGGCCCTGGCCCGCGGGTCCTTCACCAGGTTCGCATGCGCGATTTCCTTCTTGATGATCCGCGCGTTGCCGCCGTGGCAGCCCACGCAGGAGTCATTGACGGTCTTGTGATCGGGGTGCCAGGGGGCCGCGGCCTTGTCCGACTTGGGCGCCGCGGCCCGGCTTCCGTTGTGGCACTTGAAGCAGGACGAGGCGCCGATGCCGCAGGCGTTGGCGACGGGAAGAGGGGCGAGGGCCAGCGCCTGGTCGCGAACGGTCGCGAGGACTTCGCCACCCCAGCCCGATTCGCCGCCGGCCGGCGCACGGGTGGCCTGCGGACCCACGGCGGAAGGCGACGCTTCGGAATTTCGCGCTCCGGAACCGGGCGGTGAAGCCAGTTGCGAGATCGAGGTCGCGGCGACCACGATGAGCCAGGCAGCCGACAGGGTCACGGTACCCGTCAGCAACCTGCGCACCGAACTGCTGGCGAACGAGCGAATCCCCTTCTTCCGGTCCATATGCTCCTCCTGTCTGGTTATTTTTCTGGACTTCGGGTCGCCGGCAACGCGTTGCCGGCTTGCCCCGTGGCGAACCCGCCGCCCCGGTGAAACGACCGACTCAGCGCTCTGCGCGCTCGCGCGCCTCCTGCGCCTTGCGGATCTCGTCCTCCGATGTTCCTCCGGAGGCACAGGTGCACGCGCAGGTGCCGTCCGCGGACCGGAAGCGCAGCCGCGAACTCTTCGGTGGCTGCTTGCCGGATCCATCCGCGACCTTGCGGCTTTCGGCGCCCTGCGCCGCCTTGTCGCCGGAAGAGGCCGCCTTGGCATCGGCCACGAGGAGCGTTTCGACCACCACCGGGGCGGTCGCGGCCGGGTCCTGCGCGGTGCCAAGGGGCCCGGCGATGGCTTGCGCCGCCGAAAGCCCAAGGCACAGGCCGAGAGTGATGTGGAGTCGAGGTCTACGCATGTGCCGGTCCCCGGTGGAGTCCGCTACGGTTGGCGCTTCGATGGCGAGGACAGTGGATGTCCTCCCGGATTGTCCCGAATGCCCATCAAGCATGTTGCGTGCCGCCGCCGATGCCGGGGCTCGCACTGCGAAGGAGCGCCTCGACGCACGCGATCGTCGTTGCACGAATGCACTCCCGTTCGCGCGGGATTGCAAACTGCAAGCCTTGCCGGCTATCGCGCGGGCACCGCTTCGCGAAGGCGAAAAAGCTCGAAGGTGCTGGACTCGGCTTGCGCCAAGGCCTCGCGAAGCATCCGTTCGGCCTCGGGAGCGCGGCGTTCGCCGCGCTCGAGGACGTTCCGGAAGAGCAACTCGTAGTGCTTGTCCGGATGGACGACGACACGCAGCTCGACGCTCCAGCCCTGCGTCGGGGGCGAAGCGAAGCGGCCGCCGACGAGCACGCGCTCGCCCGACGCGATCCGCGTGTCGGATATCTCCCGCGTGAGTCCCAGGTCGGCCTTGCGGCCGATCACGTGCCGGGCGAGGACCGCGCGTACGCGGCCCTCCGGGTCCATGAGCGCAAGCGTGGCGACGACCTCGGGGATGAGGTACGTGGGGAAGTGATGCCCGGCTCCCGTGTTGGCCAGCTCCGCCTCCGCCCGGTACTCGCCCCGCGCCTCGGGGTGCAGGGAAAGCCTCACCCGCAGGGCCTGCCGGACCATGTCGGCGTCGTGGATGCCGCGCCACAGGTGGCGGCGGTCCGGCATGTGGCAGGACTGGCAGGACTGCCCCGCCCTCGCGGCGGGACTCGCCCGCCATTCCTCGTAGGTGTCCTCGATGAGCTTGCCGTTCAGGCGGGCCCCGTCGGCGGGAAACTGGTGGCAGACGGCGCAGAACAGGCTGTCCTGGAACGCGGCTTGCACCGAGAATCCCCCGTGCGGGGCATCCGCGGCCGCGACAACCGCGTCGGGCCGCGGCGGGGGGCCGAAGCGCTCGTGCCGCCGCACGTGGCAGGCCGCGCACACGAGGCCGCGCCGGTGAAGGTCGGCGGGCACATGGGGCGGGGCGGGCGTCGAAGGCGCATTGGCCCAGCCGCGCTCCAGCGCGAGCAGCGCCTTCTGCTCGGCGAGCGGCGCGTGGCAGCGCAGGCAGCGATTGGCGCCCTGCTGGCTCATCGCGTGGAACTGCCACTGGATTCCCGGCCCCATGGACCTCGCATGCAGGCTCGTCTTCCAGTCCCCGAACTGGCGCGCGTGGCACTGGCCGCAGGCGTCCGGACCGAGTGAGGCCTCCACGGGCGACAGGCCCGCCGGGGGATCGCCCTGGGGTGCCAGTGCCTCGGGCCAGTGCCGCGCAATGAATTCGGGGACGGTTTCGGGTGGCGCGACCTGTCGTGCGGCACGCGGGGCGAGCGCATGCCAGGCGAAGTACGTACCGAAGCCCGCCGCGGCCAGCATCGACAGCACGCCGGCTGCGCGGATCCAGGAGTTCCCCATTTTCGTCCCCGGCTGTCCCGAGCGCGCCGGGACGCCCCTTGGCGGGGCGACCGACCCTGTGCAACGGCCCGGCAGAAGTCCGCGGCGAGTATCCTTCCGGGCTCCGCGAGCGTCAACGCTGAGCGCCGCATCGGGCGACGTCGGCGCCCGTCACTCCCGCGAATTCGCAAGCGCGATTGCAGAATGGCAATGCCACCCCGAGCGGCTCGGGAAGATGTCGCTGAAATGAAAGAACAATCCCCCGCGGCAGGCATGTTGCTAGGCGTCAACGCTGGAGGATCACGAGTGAACGCCGAACTCACCGGACGGTTTAGACCCCTCGATCGCGCCTGGAGCGTGATCGCGCGCCTCTGGAACCGCGGCAGGGCGCTCGGGCCAAGGACGGTCGACCTGCATCCGCACGGGATCCTCACGATCGACGTGACCGGCGACTTCACCGGCGACACCTGCCTGCGCACGAACCTCGTGACAAAGATGATGCTGGACAACTGCGCGCCCTCGGCGGTGATCGAGATCGCGACGGACAACCTGGCCTCGGTGGAGACCATCCCCTTCATGCTTCCCAGCCACGGGTGCGTGCACATCGCGACGGTGCGGAGCGAAACGGGATGGATCGTCTACGCGAGAAAAGAGGAAGGCCCACGATGCAGCAGGTAGATTGCGAAGTGCCCGCGGCGCGGGGCGGCGGTTCCGGCCAGTCCCGGAACGTGGTCGCGGCACTGCTCGTCCTTGGCGTGTTCGTCGCCATATCGTCCGCGACGCTCGCCGCCGACTTCCGCTTCATCTACTTCTCGGCCTACCTGTGGTTCGGCTTCGCCTACGGGATGTGCCTGCAGTACGGCCGTTTCTGCATGGCCTCGGCGATCCGCGACCTGTTCGCGGTCGGCGTCCCGCGCATGGCCGTCGGCATCATGATCGCGGTGGTCCTCTTCAGCCTGGTGTCGGCGGGCGTCACGGTCTTCGGGCGCAACACCTTCCACGCCTCCCCCATCGGCCTCTACTCGATCGTGGGAGGGCTGGTCTTCGGCATCGGCATGGTGTTCACGGGCGGCTGCGCCTCGGGCTCGCTCTACAAGACCGGCGAGGGCAGCGTGGCCGCGCTCCTCGTGGTCCTCTCGCTCAGCTTCACGCAGGTGCTCGTCGTCGACACGGGCAGCTGGTCGAACGTGCTCGTTCCCGATTCCTGGACGGCATCGGCCGCGGCCAAGGGGCTGCCGGCGGAACTCACGGCGACCGACGGGTGGTACGACCAGTTCCTCGCCGGCTACGTCTGGGACCTGAAGGCCACGACCGTCGGCCAGGCCCTGGGATTCGCCAGCCCGGTGGCGGCCGCCTTCATCGGCAACTCCCTCGTGAACTCGATTCTTCCGGCGCTCGCGATCCTCGTCGCCATCTACGCGGGTTGGTTCCGGAAGGGCTACCTCAAGACGCTCTCGACGCCGTACCGCGGGGCCGCGACCGAACTGGAGGGGCTGTGGGCGATGGTCACGGCATCGCGCCGCACCGCGATCGCCGGCCTCATCCTCGGCGTCACGGCCGGATTGCACATGTGGGTGATGCAGGCGCTCCAGCAGGCCCTGGGGATCTACAACGCGGGCGAACTGCTCCAGGCCATGGGCCACGTGGAGGGCCTCAGCATCCAGGACACCGTCTTCGATCCCGGCTATTTCTACATCACGACGCAGGAAGCGCAGGGCGCCGGGTGGGTGTTCGAGAAGCTGGGCGTCAACGTGCGCGACAGCATCTTCTTCGGGCTCGACAACGGCGTGCCCAATCCGCTCCTGAACCCGGTGCTCTGGATGTCCGTGTCCCTGGTCGGCGGGGCCGCGGCCATGGCGCTGCTCAACAACGAATTCAAGCTGAAATTCCCGTCGCGGGAAATCGCGCTGTGGGCCATTGGCGGCGGCGTCCTGATGGGCGTCGGGGCGCGCATCGGCCTCGGCTGCAACATCGGCGCCTTCTTCGCGACGGTCACCAACGGCGACCCGTCGGGGTGGCTGTTCGGCCTGGGCATGACGGCGGGGGGCTTCATCGGCGTCAAGTTCTTCAGCTGGTGGATCGAACGGAAGATGGAAAGGGAGATGTCGCTCGATCTCTGAGCGGCGCGTTCCGCGGCATTGCGACGAAGGGGGGTGGCGAAGCATGGCGGCGAAATTCGAGAAGCTGGGCGAGGGCGACTACCAGCTGGACGTGCAGGGCTATGTCTGTCCGCACCCGCAGATCTACGCCAAGAAGGCCCTCGAGAAGTTGAAGCCGGGCGAGACCCTGAGGCTCGTCTTCGACAACCCCTCCTCGGGGGAGTCGATCAGCGCCATGTGCCAGACGCAGGGCGACGCGATCGTCGAGCAGGCGCGCGATTCCGGCAACACGATGCGCTGGACCATCCGCAAGCACTGAGCCGAGGCCCCGTCCCATGCTCGTCGGCATTGTCGCCTCGCACGAATCCTCGGGACCGCAGCTCGAGGGGCTCGCGGCGGCCGCGGCCGCGCGCGGCTGGCCGTGCCGCTGCTTCCTCACCGATTCGGCGGTGAAGCTCGCCTCGAGCGGGCTGCTGCTCGATCTGGCGAAGTCGGGCGCGCTTCGCGTGGACGTGTGCGAGCACAGCTGGCAGCAGTTCGACGCCGGGCCCATTCCCGCCGGCGCCAATGCCGGAAGCCAGTTCCAGAACGCGCAGCTCGTGCGCGAGTGCGACCGCGTCGTGGTGCTGCCGGGGGGCGCATGAAGCGCATCCTCGTCGTCGCGAGGCACAACCAGGCCGAAGCGCTTCGCGTGGCCGCCGGGCTCACGCTTCTCAGCGATCCCGTGAGCGTCGTCGTGGTGGGAAGGCTCGCGAGCTCGCCCGCCATCGAGGAGCAGCGCGAGCTCCTGGACTTCGCCGAGGTGCCCTGCGAGGAGTGCCCCGACGGCGCCGGACTGCACGAAAGGCTCGCGCCCGCGATGCTCGCCGCGGATGCGGTGTACGTGATCTGACGATGGCCGGGAAGATCCTCCTGCTTCACGACGACTGCGCCGCGCCTTCCGACGTCGAGGGGCTGGCCGCGGCGATGCGCGCACGGGGAGCCGAGGTCGTGGTGCTCGCCTGCGCGGAGCCCTATGACGCGGTTCTCGACGCCATGACCAGGGCGGAAAAGGTCGTCTACTGGCGATAGCCCCGGAGTCCCTCCCCGGGAATTCTTGAATTGGTTCAAGGCGCCCGGGCGCCCCCGGTGCGATCCTTCCCCAGCCATGATCCCCATTGCACCCGCCGGCAGCGCCTCCCCCCGGCGGCCATCCCGTTGGTCCGTCTGGACCTCGAGCCCGCACCGCGTGATGTTCCTGCCCGGCGCGCTGCAGCT
>CALEJW010000091.1 GCA_937898635.1 uncultured Pseudomonadota bacterium
CGCTACGCACATTCGCGGTGCGGCGGGCGCACCACCTTCGCCGGTATCAGCGCCTGCGACGGATTCGGAGGCTAGCGCTGGAAGACGTAGGTGCCGGGCGCTTCACCGATAGGCGAGTAGCCGGGCGCGCCGGTTTTGGGCGGCGCGACCATGCCCGAGGAGCGCTCCGCGAGCCAGGCCTCCCACGCCGTCCACCACGAGCCCGGGTACTGCTTCGCGGTCTGCTCGAAGGCCTCCGGGTCGAGGTAGTCGCCGCCACGGGGCCGCGTGCGCAGGCGGTAGCTGCGCTTGGACTCCTTCGACGGCGGATTCACCACGCCCACGTTGTGCCCGCCCGTGGTGAGCGCGAAGGTGAGCTCCGCGTGGGTGAGGAGGTGCAGCTTGTACACCGAGCGCCACGGCGCCACGTGGTCCGTGACCGTGCCCACGCAGAAGATCGGCACGTCGATGTCCGGCAGCGCGACGGGGCGGCTCCACACCTTGAAGCGGCCCGTGGCGAGGTCGTTCTTCAGGAAGAGGCTCTTCAGGTATTCCGAGTGCATGCGGTAGGGCATGCGCGTGCCGTCGGCGTTCCAGGACATGAGGTCGTTCACCGGCGTGCGGTCGCCCTTCAGGTACTGCTTCACGAGGCTGGACCACACGAGGTCCACGCTCCTCAGGAGCTGGAAGGCGCCCGACATCTGCGTGGAGTCGAGGAAGCCCTTCTCCCACATCTGGTCCTCGAGGTAGGTGAGCTGGCTGTCGTCGATGTAGAGCGCGAGCTCGCCCGGCTCCGTGAAGTCCGTCTGCGCGGCAAGGAGCGTCATCGAGGCGAGTCGCTCGTCGCCGTCGCGGGCGAGCGCCGCCGCGGCGATCGCGAGGAGCGTGCCGCCCAGGCAGTAGCCCATGGCGTGCACCTTGCGCTTGGGCACGATCTTGCCGACCGCATCCAGCGCGGCCATCACGCCGTGGCGCAGGTAGTCGTCCATGGAGAGGTCGCGGTCCTCGGGCCCCGGGTTCTTCCACGAGATCATGAACACCGTGTGCCCGCGGTCCACGAGGAACTTCACCAGCGAATTGGCCGGCGAGAGGTCGAGGATGTAGTACTTCATGATCCACGCGGGGACCATCAGGATCGGCTCGGCGTGCACGCGCTTCGTGGTGGGGGCGTACTGGATCAGCTCGATGAGGTCGTTTCGCAGCACCACCTTGCCGGGCGTGAGCGCGAGGTTCTTCCCGACCACGTAGTTCTCGGACCCCGCGGGCGGCGCGCCGGCGAGGAAGCGCTCCATGTCCTCCTGCCAGTTGCGAAGGCCCTTGGCGAGGTTCTCCCCGCCGCTGTCCTTGATCGCCCGCATCACCTCCGGGTTGGTGCCGATGTAGTTCGACGGCGAGAAGATGTCCATCCACTGCCGCGTGGTGTAGTCCATCACCTGCTCGTGGTGGCGCGTTACGCCGCGCACGCCGCGCATGGAGATGGAAAGCCACTGCTGGCCGAGGAGGAAGCCTTGGTGAATCACGTTGTAGGGCCACTCCTGCCAGGCCGGGTCGCGGAAGCGCGGGTCCTGCGGCAGGGGCTCGATGCAGCGCTCGCAGGTGCCGCCCTGGGCGTGCATGAGGTAGTGCCCGAGGCGCTCGACCTGGCGCACGCCCATCTCCGCGATCTCCGCCTGCTTGCTCGGCGACATGGCGAGATGCATCGCCCAGTCGAGCCACGCGCTGGAGAGCGACGCCGGCGACAGGCC
>CALEJW010000092.1 GCA_937898635.1 uncultured Pseudomonadota bacterium
CCGGCGGACAACAAGTACCAGCGCCTGTCGGGCAACGCGACGATCCGCAAGCTGCCCCTCAACTCGACGCTCGCGCTGCGCTTCACCAACGACGAGATGAAGAGCGACCAGACGCTGGGGACGACGGTCCTGGGCGCCAGCGGCGCGACGCTCACGACGCTGCCGAACGTGCCGAGCTACAACGGCAAGGTCGAGCACAAGACCTACACGCTCGCGCTCGCCTCGGCGCCGATGCGGAACCTCGACACGCGCCTGTACGTGAACCGCTGGAAGCGCGACGACAAGTCGACGCACCTCGTCTTCACGGGCACCGCGTCCTCGGGAACGCCGTACGAGAACGAGCCGATGTCGATCGACAAGAAGAACTGGGGCTTCGACGCGTTCTACCGGATCAACCGGAAGAACCGCGTGGGCGTGGGCTACGACGCCCTCGACCTCGAGCGCCACCGCGCGGACTTCGACAAGACGGAAGACAAGAAGTGGTTCGCCGAGTGGAAGACGAGCATGATCGAAGGCGTCAACGCCCGCGTGAAGTACACGGACCTCAAGCGCACGGCGAACTTCCTTCACGCGAACGACGGCGTGGACTCCGGCGACGTGCTGTACTGGAACCGCTTCCTGCGGGCCTACGACGCGACGGACGCCGACCAGAAGTCCTGGAAGGCGACGGTGGACTTCACCCCGGCCGAGTACCTCGACGTCTCCGTCGAGGGCACCTGGAAGGAGACGAAGTACAAGGAAACCGTCATCGGGCGGCTCCAGGACAAGCGCCAGGAAGTGTACGCGAGCGTCTCCTACGGCAACCCCGAGACCGCGCGCTGGACCGTGTTCGGCGACCTCGAGAAGGTGAAGTACGACTCCCGCCACATGGTCGTGCCCTTCGGCTCGACGGCGATCGGCACCTACGATCCCTTCGCGGCGCCCTCGTCGTCCAAGTACAACTGGGAAGGCGCGGTGAAGGACGACAACTGGGCCTTTGGCGTGGCCCTCGACCTGCCGGCGACCGAGAAGCTGATGGTCAAGGCCTCCATCGTGTACTACAAGTCGGACGGCTCGGTCGACTTCGAGAGCAACCGCGTCGGCGCGCCGCCGGCTCCCATGTCCAGCTACGACGACGCCAAGCGCACCTCCTTCAACCTGAAGGGCGTCTACAAGTGGAGCAAGGCGATCACGGTCACGGCGGGCTACGCGTACGAGAAGTACGACTTCAAGGACGTGCAGACCGAAGGCTTCCAGTACGTGATCCCGGGCAACAACGGCGCGGACAGCTACTTCATGGGCTACCTCGCCAACCCGCAGTACAAGGCCAACATCTTCTACGGCATGGTGACCTGGAACTTCTAGCGGGAACCTGAAGCACCTCGCAGGCCGCGCCCGAAGGGCGCGGCCTTTTTCTTGGCGGCGCCGGGCTCTCGTATGATGGGCCCATGGCGACCCACGAACCCGTCCCGGCCCTTCGCAAGATCCCGGACGACATGCCGGCGCTCCTGCGCCCGCCCGGCGCGATGCCCGGGGAGGAGGCGCGCGAGCGCTTCTGGAACCTGGTGGGGATCGTGGCCGTGGTGGCGGTCGCGCTCGCCGGGATGGGCTGGTGGTCCTACGGCCAGGTGCGGGGCTCCCTTCGCGACCTGCGGGCCGCGGGCCTCGCGGCGCTCCTCGAGTCCGAGTCCGAGGCGCTCGCGATCTGGATCGGCGAGAAGAAGCGCGCGGCCGAGCGCTGGGCCGCCGACGAGCCCATCCAGCGCGACGCCGCGACGCTCGTGCGGATGGCCGAGGGCGGGATGGACCCGGCGACCGTGTGCCGCTCCCCGGTGCGCCGCAAGCTGCTCGCGAAGATCGCCCCCTTCGTGGCCCTCGAGGAGGCGGTGGCCGTCAACCTCATCGGCCGCGATGGCGCGATCATCGCCGCGCTGAACGACGCCTACTGCGGGCTTTCGGTCGCGAATTCGGAGTTCGCCACGCGGATCATGCCCGTCTTCGAGGGCCGCACGGTCTTCGTCCGGCCCTTCGACGAGGCGGAGCGACTGGGGCCGGCGGCGCGGGTCCCGTTCGACCGCCCGCTGGTCTGGGTCGAGACCCCGGTCCGCGACGAGGCGGGGCACGTGATCGCGGCATTGGGCTTCGGCCGCCTCGCGGACTCGCGCTTCGGCTCGCTCCTCGTTCTGACCTCGGCGCAGTCCTCCCGCGAGGCCTACGCGTTCGACAGCCACGGGATGATGCTCACGCAGAGCCGCTACCTCGGGGACCTGCGCAAGGCGGGCCTCGTGGCGCCGGACGAGACGGGAATCCTGCGCATCCCGGTCCGCGACCCGGGCGTCGACGTCGTGGCCGGCGAGCGGCCCGCGCGGCCCGCCTCCGAATGGCCGCCCACGAAGCTCGCGGCAGCCGCACTCGCGGCGCCCGCGGCGGGCGGGCCGTTCGAGGGCGCGATCCTCGAGCCGTACCGGAGCTACCGCGGCGCGGAGGTCATCGGGGCCTGGCGGTGGCTGCGCGAGAAGGAGGTGGTGATCGCGGTGGAGATCGAGGCCGCGGAGGCCTACGCGCCCCTCAAGTACCTGGAGATCGCCTTCGGCACGCTGCTCGGCTTCTTCGCGGTGGCGCTCCTCGCGGCGATCAGTTCCTCGCTGTGGGCCGTGCGGCTCAAGCTGCGCGAGGCGCGGCGCGTGGGACCCTACAGCCTCGAGCGCGAGATCGGGGAGGGCGGGATCAGCCACGTCTACCTCGCGCGCCACTCGCACCTGAAGCGGCCCGTGGCGGTGAAGGTGCTCAAGGCGGCGCTCGCCAGCGACGAGATGGTCACGCGCTTCGAGCGCGAGGTGCAGCTCTGCAGCCGGCTCTCGCACCCCAACACGATCGAGATCTACGACTACGGCCGCACGCGCGACGGCACCTTCTACTACGCGATGGAGTACCTCGACGGGCTGTCCCTCGAGGATCTCGTCGGCCGGGAAGGGCGGCTGCCCGTCGCCCGCGCCGTGCACGTCCTGCGGCAGGTCTGCGGCTCGCTCAAGGAGGCGCACGAGCGGGGACTGGTGCACCGCGACGTGAAGCCCCACAACCTCATGCTCTGCCGGCACGGCGGCGAGCTCGACGTCGTGAAAGTGCTCGACTTCGGCCTCGTGAAGGAGCTGGAGAACCCGCACACGCGCGACATCACGCAGTTCGCCCGCGTGCTGGGCACGCCGCTCTACATGGCGCCGGAGCGGCTTCGCAATCCCGCCGACGCCGATGCCCGCGCCGACATCTACGCGCTGGGCGCGGTGGCGTTCTTCCTGCTGACCGGGCGGCGCCTGTTCGAGTCGCAGAGCGACCACGACCTCGTCTACCAGGTGCTCAACGTCGCCGCGCCCTCCATCGCGCTCTCGGGCGCCGCCGACGCGCCCGCGGCGCTGGAAGCTCTCGTGGCGAAGTGCCTCGCCAAGGACCGCGACGCGCGGCCGGGATCCATCTCCGAAGTCGCCGCGGTGCTCCGGGAAGTGGCGCGGGAGCGCCCGTGGCGGGAGGCGGACGCGCGAGCCTGGTGGGATGGACGCGACGAGGCGCCGTCGCGGGAGGCGCCCGCGGGCGCCGGGGACGGCGCGCCGCTCAAGGCCGCGAACACATGACCGCGCCCTCGAGCACCCAGCCGTGGCGCTCCATCTCCCGCCAGGTGGAATCGCTCGTCGTGAAGCGGTGGTTGGAGTCGTTGCGCGGGAAGCCCTGGTTGTAGGCGCGAAGCACCTCGAGGGTGCCCGCCGGGCAGCGCCCGCCGGCGTCCACCTGCGCGATGTAGAAGCCGGTGCCCTCGTAGTACCAGCCCCCCGCGCTCTTCACGAGGCTGCATTCCGAGGCGCTGGCGGTGAAGAAGTGGGAGTTGGGACCGCCCGCCGGCGCGCCGTAGAAGCGGCAGACCGGGGAGGCCGTCGTGAACGCGTCCGCGGGCATTCGCTCCCAGGCCTTGAAGGACTGTCCCGTGGGGCGCCAGCCGGGACCGGCGCCCCCGGCGAGGATGATCGCGATCTCGTCGGCGCCGCTCGCGATGAAGTAGTGGTCGAGGATCTCGTTGTGGAACTCCCGCACGAGCGACTCGTCGCCGGAGGCCGCGAAGGGCACGTGCGCGTCCACCCGGAGCGCGTCCTGCGGCCCGCCGGATACGCCGCCGAGCCGGATCATCCGGGCGGTCGCGCCGGGGTCCGCGTCGACGCGCAGGTAGGCGTTCAGGAAGGTCACCGCCCAGGTCATCACGTCGCCGCGGGAGGCGGGCGCGTACTCGTGCTCGACGCCCTCGAGCGCCACGAGGTAGCGGGAGCCGCGGAAGCGGTTCACCGCCTGCTCCGCGAGCTTGATGGGCGCGGTGAGGTCGGCGGTGCCCGAGATCGCGAGGTAGGGTCGGTCCACGCCCTCGGCGCCGCCCTGGTCGTCGCAGAACGACGGCAGGAAGGACTGGCCCGCGTAGGGAACGAGCCCGACGGCCGCCTTCACCCGCGGGTCGGTGACGGTGTCGCGGCAGGCGAGGCCGAGGCTCGTCGTGAGGCGCGCGCCCAGGAGGTTCGCCATCGCCTGCCCGCCCATGCTCGCGCCGAAGCCCCCGATGCGCTCCGGGTCGATGCCGGGCGCGAA
>CALEJW010000093.1 GCA_937898635.1 uncultured Pseudomonadota bacterium
TTCCCGACGACCGATGGCGAGAGACGCGCAGGCACCGTGGCCCGTCCCCGGGAAGAAGAGCGAGTCCTTTCGCTCCCGCGCTCAGAAGGGCAGCGTCGCATCCGGCAGGGCCTCGGCGAGGACGCGACGGAAGTCGGCCTGGATGCGGGCGAGGGCCTCGTCGGTGTCGGCCTCGAAGCGCAGGACGACGACGGGCGTGGTGTTGGAGGCGCGCATGAGCCCGAAGCCGTCGGGATATTCCACGCGCAGGCCGTCGAGGGTGATGACGCTGTCGGCACCGGTGAAGCGGGCGCTCTTCTGCAGCCTCGCGATGAGGGCGTGGTTCTCGCCTTCCTTCGCGAGCGCGACGTTGAGCTCGGGCGTGGCGATCGAGTCCGGCAGGCCCTCGAGGGCCTGGGTGAGGTTCGGCGCCCGCGAGAGGATCTCCAGCAGCCGCGCGCCCGCGTAGAGCCCGTCGTCGAAGCCGTACCAGCGCTCCTTGAAGAAGATGTGCCCGCTCATCTCGCCGGCCAGCGGCGCGCCGGTCTCCTTGAGCTTCGCCTTGATGAGCGAGTGCCCGGTCTTCCACAGCACCGGCTCGCCGCCGTGGTCGCGGATCCAGGAGAAGAGGTTTCGCGTGCACTTCACGTCGAAGATCACCTTCGCGCCGGGATTGCGCTGCAGGACGTCGGCGGCGAAGAGCATGAGCTGGCGGTCGGCGTAGACGATCTTGCCGCTCTTGGTCACCACGCCCAGCCGGTCGCCGTCGCCGTCGAAGGCGAGGCCCAGTTCCGCGTGTCCTTCCTTCACGGCGCGGATCAGGTCGGCGAGGTTCTCGGGCTTGGAGGGATCGGGGTGGTGGTTGGGGAAGGTGCCGTCCACCTCGCAGTAGAGCTCCTGCACCTCGCAGCCGAGCTTGCGGTAGAGGGCGGGGGCGATGGCCCCGGGCGAGCCGTTGCCGCAGTCGATCGCCACGCGCACGAGTCGGCCGAGCTTCACGTCGCCGACGATGCGCGCGACGTAGGCCGCGGTCATGTCCTTTTCTTCCGCCACTCCCTGCCCGGCGGCGAACTTGCCGGCCTCGACGAGCTTCCGCAGGGACTGGATCGCCTCGGCGGCGAGGGTGTCGCCCGCCACCATCATCTTCAGGCCGTTGTACTCGGGGGGATTGTGGCTGCCGGTCACCATGACGCCGCTGCCCGTGCCGAGCTCGTGGGTGGCGTAGTACACGACGGGCGTGGCGACGACGCCCACGTCCGTGACGTCCATGCCCGTGGCGGTGAGCCCGCGCGTGAGCGCCGCCACGAGGCGCGGGCCCGAGAGGCGCCCGTCGCGCCCGACCACGAAGCGCTTCACGCCCTTCTTCGCGCCCAGGGTGCCGAGGCCGCGGCCGATCGCCTCGACGGCGTCCTCCGTGAGGGTCTTGTCCACGATGCCGCGGATGTCGTAGGCCTTGAAGATCTCGGGGGCGATGGGGGAGGCCATGGGGCTATTCCTGGTGATCGAAGAAGTGCAGGAGGCGCGCGGGCAGCCAGTCGATGCGGCCGGGGAAGGGACCGGAGACGAAGCCGACGTGGCCGCCGCGGAAAGGGAATTCTACCGTGACCGCCGCCGAGACCTCGCCGGGACCGGGCAGCGCCTCGCCCGGCAGGAAGGGATCGTCGCGGGCGTTGAGGACGAGGGTGGGCACGGCGATCCGGCCGAGGAGCGGCTTCGAGCTCGCGCGCGTCCAGTAGTCGTCGGTGTCGCGGTAGCCGTGCAGGGGCGCGGTCACCACGTCGTCGAACTCGCGCAGCGTGCGCGAGCGGCGCATGCGCTCGAGGTCGAAGCTGCCGGGGAAGCGCGCGTGCTTGGCCGCCGCGCGCGCCTTCATCGTGGCGAGGAAGTGCTTCGCGTAGAGGAGGGAAATGCCGCGGCCCAGGGCCTCGCCGGCGGCCATGAGGTCCAGGGGGGCGGAGACCGCGGCGGCGGCCGCGACGAGGTCGCGGGCTTCGTCGCCGCGCTCGCCCAGCCACTTGAGGAGCGCGTTGCCGCCCAGCGAGACGCCGGCCACGAAGAGGGGCGCGCCGTGCGCGAGCGGCTCCAGGCGCCGCACGATCCAGTCCACTTCCGCCGAGTCGCCGGAATGGTAGGCGCGCGGCAGGCGGTTGGGCTCGCCGCCGCAGCCGCGGAAGTTCACCACCGTGCCGCGCCAGCCCCGCTCGGCCACGCGGTGCATGAGGCTTCGCGCGTAGGGCGAATCCGAGGAGCCCTCGAGCCCGTGGAAGAGCACGACCCAGGGGCGGCCGGGCGCCGCGTCCACGTGGTCGGTGTCCACGAAGTCGCCGTCGGGCGTCTCCCAGCGCTCGCGGCGGTAGGCGACCGCGGGCCGCGGCGCGAGGAGGGAGGCGTAGATCGTGTGCAGGTGCGCGTTCGCGAGCCACCAGGGCGCGTCGTAGGCGGGCGCGGCCATCAGCGGATCGAGAGCGCGTGCGCGCCGTCGGCGCGGCGCGGGCCGAGGAGGTCGAGCAGGCCCTGCAGCTCGCGCGCCCGGGACGGTTCCGCGCTCGCCTCCCCGGTGAAGGCGAGGCGGCCCCGGATCGGGAGCGTGCCCTGGCCCGTGATCCGCAATGGTCCCGCGAGGGTCGTCACCGCGATCCGGAAGGCCGGGCCCTCGGCCACGGCCTGCGCGCGCCAGCTTCCCAGGGGACGCGCGGGCGAGAGCGCGAGGGCCGCGTCGCGCCATTCGAGCGTCGCGCCGCCCTCGGCGTTGCGGCCGTCCCAGGAAAGCGCCTTCGCCTCGATCGCCACGGCGCCGGCGGGCTGCCACGCCGCCGCGAGCGGGTGCAGGGCCGCGATCGCCGAGCCGTCGCCTTTCGCGCGCAGGTCCGCGAGGTGCCAGGCCGTGGGGCTGCGCGCGGCCTCGGCCTCGGCGTGGAGCGTTCCGAGGCGCGCCTCGATCGCGAAGGCCACGCGGCCCGTGGCGAGCCGCGAGGCGAGCCAGCGCCAGCGCAGCTCGTCGAGGGCAATGGTGGCGCCAGGCAGGCTCGCCTCGACGCGCGCCGAGCCGTGCCAGGCGGTGCCGCGCGCCTCCAGGAGGCGGATGCGGCCTTCCGTGGCGGAGGCTGCGAGGGAAGCGACGACGCTCGCGGGAAGCGTCGCCAGGAGAAAGATCCCGTAGGCGACGGCGCCGAGGAGGAGGGCGCGCAGGGGCCTCACGGCGCCGCGAGCACGAGGTCGGCGCGCACGCGGCCCGCGGCCGGCAAGGCCTCGACCGTCGCTTCCTCGACCGAGAGTCCGTGGGCCGGCCCCGCCGCCGCGATCCACTCGACGAGGCGGGTCCAGGAGGCGTCGTCGGCGGCCACGCGGATCCGGCGCGCGTCGAGCGCGGTGAACCTCGCGCCGGGCAGGCCCTGCGCGAGCGCGCCGGAGGCGACCAGCGTCGCGACGGGCGCGGCGGTGCCCGCGCCTCGCGCCGGCATTTCCCTGAGCGATTTCACTTCCGCCGCCTCGGCGCGCATCGTCGCCACCGAGGCGCGAAGCGCGGGAAGCGCCGCGGCGATGCGCGTGCGCTCGCGCTCGAGCGGCAGCCACGCGAAAGCCACGACGAGCAGGAACGCGACGCCGGCGCCCGCCCACCCGAGGATGGTCCGCTCGCGCTCGCTCCTCGCGCGCCAGAACGCGGGCGCCCTCACTTCGCGGCCTCCGCGCGCGTGATCTCCAGCCGGCCCGCCGCGTAGGTCATGCGCCGGGCGGGCGTGGCGTCACTTCTCGCCGCATCGGTGGCGAGGCTGAGGAAATCGTTGGCCGCGGCGCGCCCGCGCGTGCGCTGCAGGTCGGCGAGGTTGCGGCGAAGCTGCAGCGCCGGGTCCACCACGGTCTTCGCCTCCGGGAAGGCGGCGCGGAAGATCGCCTCGCGCTCGGCCTCGAGGCCGCGGCGCTCGCGCTCCAGGCGCCACCAGTCGGCGAGCGTGAGACCGAACTGCAGGACCACGATCGCGGCGGCGAGGGCCCAGGCGAGGCGCGGCAGGCGCAGGGCGGCCGCGCGCGCCGAGCGCGGCGCGAAGTCGCCGGCGAGGAGATCGATCGCCGTCGCGGCCGCGGGCGCCGCGAGCGGCGGGCGGGCCTCGGCGACGGCGACTTCCACGCCGGTCACCTCGCCCCAGAGCGCGGCGTCGGGCATCGCGAGGCCGGGCTCCACCAGGACTTCCAGCCGTGCCGGGCGAAGCCCGCGCTGCGAGGCCTCGTCGGCGGCGATGCGAAGCGCGAGCGGCGGCTCGGCGCCCGCGGGACGGTCGAAGGCGACGGCGTGGCCGTCGTCCTCGACGAGGAAGCTGCGCGCGGCGCCGAGCACCGCGTGCCAGGCGCCGGGGCGCGCGGGCAGGAGCGCGCTCTCGCAGATCGCCCGCGTGGGCGCGAGGCCCGCGCCGGCGAGGGCCGCGAGCGCCTCGCCGAACCAGGCGCGGTCCACCACCGCCACCGGCGTCTCGCCGAGCGCGTTGGCCGGGCCCGGCACGGCGTGGATCTGCGCGGGGTCGGCGAGGAGCCGGTCCTCCACCGCGAAGGGCAGCAGCTCCCGGATGGTGGCCGCATTCACCTTCGGCAGCTTCAGGCGCGCCGAGAGCACGCGCGAGGCGGGCAGCACCGCTTCCACGCGCTCGGCGCGCGGCGCCTCCGCGAGGGGTGTCGTGGCCTCGCGCAGCACGCGCCCGCGCCCGTCGGAGAGCGACCACGCGACCGGCGTGGCCGCGTCGAGGCGGTCGACGGCGGGAAGGAGGAGGCGAAGGATCATGGGGGGCAGGGGTGCGCCGGGCGGGGCCGGATCGGCTCCGCGGTCGCCGCTAGTACAGCGGACGGCGCCAGATTATAGCCGTCGCGGGGACCGCGCCCGGCGCGGCGCGCGCGACGAGCGCCTCGCCCGCGACCTGCACGTCGTCCTGCGAGACCCCGACCTGCACCAGGAAGTGGGCGCTCCTCACGTCGAGGTCGGTGTCGATCGACCCCGGGGGCGCCGTCGGCGCGCGGGTCCTGAGGTCGGCCTTGTCGCGGAAGGGCTTCGCGCGGCGCGCGGCGACGAGGTCGCGGATCTCGTCGCGGGAAAGCGCGGGCAGGATCGCGGCGAGCACTTCCGGCGGGGCGGTGTTGGCGTTGACCGTGGTGCGCACGGGCAGCGCGGTCACGAAGGGCTTGAGCTTCGCGACCGCCGCCGCGTCGAACCCGCGGATGGCGTAGAGCTCGTCCACCTGCACCAGGGGCCGGTTCGCGGCGCGGCGCGGGCGCGGGGTCGAGAGATAGTAGGCGTCCTCGGCGCCGCCCGGGCCCGCGAGGTCGAAGTCGGCGTCCACCCAGTCGAGCACGGCGAGGGCGAGCGCCGGGTCGAGGCCCAGGGACTCGAGCAGGCGCGTGAGGATGCGCACGTCCGCGTCGCTTCGCCGCCCGTCCTTCGCGACGTTGTTCAGGTTGAAGCGCGACTCCTGGTCGGAGATGGCGCCGCTCACGATCGCGCGCTCGACGGGAAGACCGGCGAGGGGGCGGGCCCAGTCCTCCTCCAGCGTGTCGATCGCGTTCGCGCGCGCGTCCTCGGCGAGGATGCCGCGCGCCCAGTCGAGGCCGGCCTGGGCGAAGGCGTCGGCCTGCGCGCGCGCGGCCACGAGCGCGGTCTGGTTGAGGGTGGCCGACTGCTGCGCCAGCATGTACGCCGCGGTCGAGGCGGCCACCGCCACCACGAGGATCGCGGTCACCACGGCCACGCCGCGCTGGGCCGCGCGCCTCATCGCGGGATGTCCACCAGGCGCACGATGCGCTCGCCGCTTTCCAGCTCGAGCGTGAGTTCCACCGCGAGCGGGCGGCCCGGCGCGGCGGGCAGCGCCCAGTCGCGGCGCCACTCGAGGTTGCGGTCGAGGAAGCGGAAGGAGAGCGCGCGCACGCCCTCGAGCACGGGGGTCGCGGCGACGGCGGCGCGGGGATCGGCGTCCACGGCGGGCCAGGCGAGGCGCTCGACGCGGCCCGCGGCGAAGCGGTAGCCCACGCGCTGGGGCGCGGCGAGCTCGTTCGCGTAGAGCGCGGCGCCCGCGCGGGTGAGGGCGAGGCCGGTCGCGCCCGCGCCGCCGGGCTCGAGCAACGACGAGACCGCGCCGAGGGGCGTGCCGGAGGCGCCCACCGCGGGCCGGTCCAGCGCGGCCTGCACGTCGCGCTCGAAGCGGCCCACGAAGAGCGCGAGGTCGCGCCACTTGCGCGAGTCGCGCTCCAGCGCCTCGCGGCTGTCGAGCAGCACGGCGAGGCCGCGGTAGGCGAAGGCCGAGAGGAGCGCGAAGATCGCGAGCGCGATGAGGAGCTCGACCAGGGTGAAGGCGCGCTGGCCGCGCATCACGGCCGCACCAGGAAGGCGGTGTGCACGAGGAGCACGCGCCCGGGAGAGCGCGCTTCCGAGACCGCGAGATCGACGCGGCGGATGGTCGGGTTGGGCGTGTCGGCCACGGTCTCCGTGAGCACGAGGGAGAGCCCGCCCTGCTCGACGGAGGACGTGGTGACGGCCGCGGCGGGAAAGAGCCCGCGCGCGCGCATCTCCGCCACGCGGTTGGCGGCGGCCCAGGTGGCGACGATCCGCGCCCGGGTCTCCGAGGCGCCGTCGGTGGCGAGGCTCGCGGCGCGCGTGGTGGCGGCGAGCGCGATGGCGAGGATCGCCATGGCGACCAGGATCTCCACCAGCGTGAAGCCGCGCGGGCGCCTCATCGCGACACCGCCCGCACGGTGCCCGCGGCGTCGCCCTCGACGGCGGCGGCGAGGCCGCGCACGGTGAGCGCCACGCGGAAGGGCACGCCGAGCCCGTCGGGGAGGAAGACGAGGACCTCGCGCGGGTCCGCGGGACGCCCGTCGATCGCGAGGGACTCGATCCGCAGCGCGTCGGGCAGGCGCCGCTCGCGCCCGGCGACCGGCGCCCAGGTCCGGTCGGAGGCGAGGCGCAGCACGCGAAGGCGCCCCTCGGCGAGCGACACGGCGGTGGGGCGCCCGCCGAACCACGCGTCGTCGCGGGCGGCTTCGAGGTCCAGGGCGAGGAGGGCGGTCTCGCGCCGCGCCACTTCCACGTCGCTCGGGAAGAGGTTCACCGCCGCCACCGCGAGGACGATGCCGGCGATCGCGACCACCACGAGGATCTCGACGAGGGTGAAGCCCCCGGCGTGCTCGGCGGGCGCGTGGCGCGAGCGCCTAGTCCCAGTTGCCGATGTCCGCGCCACTGCCTTCGCCCCCGCGCGCCCGGTCGGCCCCGAGGCTGAAGACGTCGATCTCGCCTCGCAGGCCCGGTTGCAGGTACTGGTAGTCGCTGCCCCAGGGGTCCTTGGGAAGCCGCTCGAGGTAGCCGCCCTGCTTCCAGTTGCCCGGCACGGGCTGCGAGGCGGGCTTCTGCACCAGCGCGGCGAGGCCCTGGTCGGTGGCCGGGTAGAAGCCGTTGTCGAGGCGGTAGAGCTTGAGCGACTGCACGATCGCCGCGATGTCGGCCTTGGCCGCCACGCGTTTCGCCTCGTCGGGGCGGTCCATGATGCGCGGCACGACGATCGCCGCGAGGATGCCGAGGATCGCGACGACCACGAGGACCTCGATGAGGGTGAAGGCGGACTGGCGTTTCATGGTTGCGCGTTGCTCCGGCGAAGGGCCTAGCGGCCCACGAGCTGGTTCAGGTTGAAGATGGGCAGGAGGATCGCGAGGACGATCGCGAGCACGAGCGCGCCCATCACCACGATGAGGGCGGGCTCGAAAACCGCCACCGCCGCGGCGAGCCGCGTCGAGAGGTTCGCCTGCTGCGAGCGCGCGGCGCGTTCGAGCGCCTCGTCGAGCTTGCCCGTGGCCTCGCCGCCCGCGATGAGGTGGACCATCACCGGCGGAAAGGCGCCCGAGCCGGCGAGCGCCCGGGAGAGCGGCATGCCCTCGCGCACGCCGCGGGCGGCGGCCTCGAGCGCCTCTCGCATCGGCAGGAGCGTCATCACGCCGCCGCCAGCCTCGAGCGCGGCGAGGATCGGCACGCGGCTGCCGACGAGGATCGCGAGCGTGGCGGCGAGGCGGGCGCTGTCGAGGTGGCGAAGCACCTTGCCAGCAAGCGGCGCGCGGAAGAGGAAGCCGTGGATGCGCCGCCGCGGGCCGGGGCGCGCGAGCGCCAGGCGCAGCCCCACGACCGCCGCGACGGCGAGCGCGATCCACGCGGGCCAGGTCGCGGCGAGAAATGCGGAGAGCGCGATGAGCGCCCGGGTGAGGAAGGGCAGCGCCTCCTTCGCGTGGCTGTACACCTGCACCACCTGCGGCACGACGTAGACGAGGAGCGCGCCCATCACCAGGAGGGACACGCCGGTCACGATGGCCGGGTACACGAGGGCGAGCGCGAGGCGGCTGCGCAGCGCCTGGCGCTCCTCGAGGTAGTCCGCGAGGCGCGCGAGCACGCGCGTGAGCTGCCCGGAGGTCTCGCCCGCGGCGACGAGCGTGCGGTAGAGCTCGGGGAAGACGCCGGGGAAGGCGCCGAGGGCGCGCGCGATGGTCGAGCCCGCCATCACCTCGCCGCGCAGCGCCGCGAGCACCTGGCGCTCGCGCTCGTTCTCGGCCTGCTCGATCAGCGCGTTGAAGGACTGCTCCACGGTGAGCCCGGCCTCGATGAGGGAGGCGAGGCTGCGGGTGAGGCGCGCGAGCTCCGCGGAGGAAAGCGAGATGCGGCGGAAGCGCGAGCCCCCGGCCGGGTCGTTGGCGGCGATGACCTCGACGCGCCACGGCGTGAGGCCGCGCTCGCGCAGGAGCGAGCGCGCCTGGCGCGCGCTGTCGGCCTCGAGCACGCCCTTGTGCAGGCGGCCCTCGAGGTTGTAGGCGTGGTAGCGGAAGCCTGGCATGAACGTTCTTTTCCCTCACCCCCGGCCCCTCTCCCGCGAAGCGGGCGAGGGGAGCCCTTGTTTCCCCGCCCGCGGGGAGCCGTTTCGCCTGCCCCGGCAGGGGAGCAAAGTCTCCCCTCTCCTTCAGGAGAGGGGCCGGGGGTGAGGCGTCTAGGTCCTCGTCACCCTCAGCACCTCGTCGAGCGAGGTCGTCCCGTCGCGCACCCAGCGCAGCCCGTCCTCGCGCAGCCGGACCATGCCGGTGGCGAGGGCCTTGTCGCGCACCGCGCGCTCGGCGGCGGTGCCGTGCACGAGCTGGCGCAGCTCGTCGTCGACCACGAGCAGCTCGTAGATGCCGGTGCGTCCCTTGTAGCCGGTGAAGTTGCAGGCGGCGCAGCCCGTGGCGCGGAAGATGCGCTCCGGCGCGGCGCCGCGGAAAGCGGCGCGTTCGGCCTCGTCGGGCTCGTGCGGCGCCTTGCAGGCCGGGCAGAGCTTGCGCACCAGGCGCTGGGCGAGGACGCCCGAGAGCGTCGAGGCGAGGAGGTAGGGCTCGATCCCCATGTCCGCCAGGCGCGTCACCGCCCCCGGCGCGTCGTTGGTGTGCAGCGTCGCGAGCACGAGGTGGCCGGTGAGGGAGGCCTGCACGGCGATCTGCGCCGTCTCCAGGTCGCGGATCTCGCCGATCATCACCACGTCCGGGTCCTGGCGCAGGATCGCGCGCAGGGCCCGCGCGAAGGTCATGTCGATCCTCGGGTTCACCGGCGTCTGGCCGATGCCGTCGAGCTCGTACTCCACCGGGTCCTCGACCGTGAGGATGTTGCGGGTCTTGCGGTCCAGGCGCGTGAGGGCGGCGTAGAGCGTCGTGGTCTTGCCCGAGCCCGTGGGGCCGGTCACGAGGAAGATGCCGTGGGGCTGCTGGATGAGGGAGTCCACGGCGTCGCGCGCGGCTGCGCCCATGCCGAGGGCGTCGAGCGTGAGGCGCCCGGCCTGCTTGTCGAGCAGGCGCAGCACCACGCGCTCGCCGTTGGCGGTCGGGATGGTCGAGACCCGCACGTCGATCGGCCGGCCGGCCACGCGAAGCGCGATCCGCCCGTCCTGCGGCAGGCGCTTTTCCGCGATGTCGAGGGCCGCCATCACCTTCAGGCGCGAGACCATGGCCGGGTGCAGCCCGCGGCGCGGCTCGACCACGTCGCGCAGCGCCCCGTCCACGCGGTAGCGCACCAGCGCGCGGCTCTCGAAGATCTCCAGGTGCACGTCGGAAGCGCCCTCGCGCACCGCCTGGGTGAGGAGGGCGTTGATGAGGCGGATGATGGGCGCGTCGTTCTCGGCTTCCAGGAGATCGGCGACCTCCGGGAGCGACTCCGTGAGCCGCGCGAGGTCGAGGCTCTCGCCCATGTCCTCGACGATCGTCTCCGCGGCGTTGGGCTCGCGCGTGTAGGCGAGGGCGAGGCAGTGCTCGAACTCCTCGGCGGAAAGCAGGATCTCGCGCAGCGGCCGGCCGGCCATGCGGCGCACCTCGGCGAGCGTGGCCGCCTGGGGCACGGGGCGGATCCAGACCTCCAGCGCGCCGCCGGCCACGCGCGCGGCGACGACGCCCTTCGCCTTGGCGAAGGCGTAGGGCAGCAGGCGCACGGTGGCGGGATCGAGGTCCTGCGGGTTCACGGTTCTCTCGAGGGGCGCGGTCATTTCGCGGGCGCCGGCGCGAGCGGCGGGAGCTGCGCGGGCGCGGCCGGCGGCAGGAGGAGGTTGCGCTCCGAGCCCATGGTGCCCTGGAGGTTGCGGATGTACTCGTAGCGGTCCGCGGTGAGCGCGCGCGCCGAGCCGTCCTCGCGCAGCACGTAGGGGCGCAGGAACACCATGAGGTTGGTCTTGCGGTGGCTCCTCGACTCGTACTTGAAGAGGCTGCCGAGGAAGGGGATGTCGCCCAGGAGCGGCACCTTGTCGATGGAGGCCTGCTGGTCGTCCTGGATGAGGCCGCCGAGCACGATGATCTGGCCGTCGTCCACGAGCACGGTCGATTCCAGCGAGCGCTTGTTGGTGATGAGGTCGGCGCCCTTCACCGTCGCGTCGCGGGAGATGGAGGAGACCTCCTGGAAGATCGCGAGCTTCACCGTGCCCGCCTCCGTGATCTGCGGGCGGACCCTGAGCGTGAGGCCGATGTCCTTCCGCTCGATCGTCTGGAAGGGGTTGGTCGAGCTGGTGGCCGAGGGCGTGTAGCTGCCGGTGATGAAGGGCACGTTCTGGCCCACGAGGAGCCGCGCCTCCTCGTTGTCGAGCGTGAGCACGTTGGGCTTGGAGAGCACGTTCACGCCCGTGTCGCCCTCGAGCGCGCGGGCGAGCACGCCGAGGTTGAGCACCTCGATGTTCGTCCCGTCGGGGCCGGGGATGGAGATGCGCCCGTTCACCACGCCCACGTTGAGGCCGGTGCCGAGGGAGGCGAGGTTCTGCGCGAGCCCGACGATGTTGGTGCCGAAGCTCGTGGCCGACGACGGGCTCGTGGAGAAGTTGGTGCCGCCGATCACCTGCCGCCCGTCGCGGCCGATGCCCGAGAGCCCCTGGAACTGCACGCCGACCTCGGAGGCGCGCCCGGCCTGCACCTCGACGATGAGCGCCTCGACGAGCACCTGGGCGCGGCGCACGTCGAGCTTGTCCACCACGGCGCGCAAGGACCGGTAGATGGGCTCGGGCGCGGTGATGATGAGGGAGTTGGTGGGGGCGTAGGCCTGGACGATGGAAGACGGCGCCGTCGCCGCGAGGGCCGTGGGCGGCAGGCCCGTCGTCGCGCCCTGCGGCGTGGCGGGCGACGCGGTGGCCGTGGCGGCGGCTGAGCGGCCCGCCTCGGCGCCCGAGAGGAGCCCGCGCAGGGTCTCGGCGATCTTGGTGGCCTCGGCGTTGCGAAGGTAGACCACGTGGATGTTGCCCGCGCCGGCGCCGGGGGTGTCCAGGCTCGCGGCGAGCGCCTTGATGCGCGTGAGGAGCGCGGGGTTGTCGCCGCGCACGAGCAGGCTGTTGGTGCGCGGGTCGATCGCGATCGCGGCCTTGGCGGGCGCGCCGGGCGAGGAGGGCGAGGGGGCCGTCTCCGGGATCACGCCCTTGATGGTCTGGGCCACATCCACCGCCGAGGCGTGCTCGAGGCGCACCACCTGCACGTCGCCGCCCGAGGGCTGGTCGATCGCGCGGATGATCGACTCGATGCGCTTCACGTTCTCGGCGTAGTCGGTGATGACGATGGCGTTGTTGCTCGCGTAGGCGGCGACGAAGTTGTTGGCGGTGACGAGCGGGCGCAGCACCGCCACGAGCTGCAGCGCGGACTCGTTCTGCAGGAGGAAGACGCGCGTGACGATGCGGTCGCCGGGCACTTTCGCGGGGGCGTCTCCCACGACGGGGCTCGCGCCGGTCTTGCCCTCGGCCTCGGGGACGATCTTCACGAAGGCGCCGGACTCCACCGCCGCGTAGCCCTGGGTGCGCAGCACCGAGAGCAGCATCGGGTAGAGGAGCTCGCGCGGCACGGGCTTGTCGGAGACCACGTTCACGGTGCCGGTCACGCGCGGGTCGAGGATGAAGTTGCGCCCCGTGTGGCTGCCCACGGCCTTGATCACGGAAACGATGTCCGCGTTCACGAAATTGAGCGTGACCTTCTCCTCCTCGGCGGCCCGGGCGGGCGGCGCGACGAAGGCGATCGCGACGGCGACGGATGCTAGAAACCGTATCACGAAAATTTTCTTCCTCGTTGATTTGTCGGGCATTTTGCGCCCAAACCCGATTTTTTCACAGGGGGGCGAGCCCGCCAGCCTGGCAGGGGTTCGTGACCGGCGCGCGAAAGGGCGGGAAGGCGTTTCAGGGATTGACCGTGTAATTGAGCTGGACCATGGCGGAGCCGCGCTGGATTTCCGCCCGGATGCTGTTCGTGGTGGCGAACTGCTGGTGGAAACGGGCGAGGTCCCCGGCCGAGGCGACGGGCTGGCCGTTCACGCGCTTGATGATGTCGCCCGGCTGCAGGCCCAGGCGCGAGGCGAGGCTTCCCGGGGGGGCCTCGTCCAGGCGCACCCCGCCCCCGGGCGGCATGCCGATGCGGCCGAGGTAGCTCAGCTGGCCCGGGTCCTTCAGGGCGTTCTCGAGGTCCTTGCGGGAGAAGCTGAAGCCGTTGGCGCCGCTGCGCGAGACCGCGAGGCGGAATCCCGAGGCGCGGCCCGCCACGGGACGCGGCACGGCCCCCATGCGCGTCTCGAGGTCGATCCGCTCGCGCACGCCCCCGCGCAGGATCACCGCGTGGTCGGGCTCGACGGCCTCGAGCTTCACGCCGGGGCTCACCTCGCCCCCGAGGAGCACGGCGATGTCCTTGCCCCCGGCGTTGAAGACGGCCGAGCCGATGCGGGCCGGCGTGGGCGCGATAACGCCCTTCAGCCGCAGCCCGGACCCGCTCGCGGCGGGCCCCGGGGCGCCGGCGGGCGCCGCGCCGCCGAAGAGCCGCGCGACGGCGGAAAGGTCCACGCTGCCGGCGGCCGGTGCCGCTTGCGCCACGGGCGAGGGGGCGAGGAACACCCAGGTCCACTTCGCGGCGAGCCAGGCGAGCACGAGGACGAGCGCGACGGTGACGAGCGTGCCGAAGCGGCTCGGGGCGGGCGGGGTCGCGGCGGGCAGGGCGGCCATGGCGGCAATGATAGGGCCTTTAGCGTCGCGGTCGGCGCGCCTCGTCGACATCCAGGTACTTCCACGGCTCGTGGGCGAAGGGGTGCTTCTTGTAGCCGAGCACCCAGGGCTGCACCAGCACCGATTGCGCCTTGTAGGTCTCCACGAGCCACGGGGCGTACACCGCGATCAGCTTCACCATGCGCGAGACGAGCGCGTCGCGGGCCGGGGAGTCGGGCAGGCGCTTCACGCGCTCGTAGAGCGCGTTGTACTCGGGGTGGTCGAACATCGCGTAGTTCACCTGGCCGATGGAGCCCTTGTAGAGCAGCTGCAGGAAGTTCTCCCCGTCGGGGAAATCCGCGATCCAGCCGTAGCTGAAGGACTGCACGCGCCCGAGCTGCGCCTGCTTGCGCAGCTCCGGGAGCTTCTCCACCTTGTCGAAGGTGACGCGGATGCCGATCGCGTCCATGGACTTCTTCCACAGCTCGTTTCGCTGCCGCTCGCGCAGGTTGGGCACGGAGGCGTGCTGGAAGGATAGCGGCGAGCCGTCCGGCGCCTCGCGGTAGCCGTCGCCGTCGCGGTCCACGTAGCCGAACATGTCGAGGAGCGCCTTCGCGCGCGCCGGGTCGTGGTCGAGCAGCGGCGTGCGGAAGTCCGGGTCGTGGCCCGAGACCGCGGGCGGCAGCGGCGTGTAGGCGCGCACCGACTGGCCCTTGTCGAGGATCGTCATCATGTCGGGCAGGCGATAGCCCATGGCGATCGCGCGCCGCAGGGCCACGCGCTCGGGCGAGAAGCCGCCGATCGCGTTGGGCTTGCCGTCGATGGTCTCGGCGGTGTTGAAGGTGGTGTAGGTGGTGTAGGCCACCTCGTCGGGCGTCGCGTAGATGCCCGCCTTCGCGAGGTTCGGGGCCAGGGAGCCGCCGGGCAGCGCGAGGTTGGCGAAGTCCTCGGGCACGGGCCGGATGTAGTCGTGCTCGCCGTTGAGGAAGGCGAGCCAGCGCGGCTGCGCCTCGTCGACGATGTGGATCTCGATCCGCCCCACGATGGGCAGGCGCCGGCCCTGGAGCCGCGCGTGGATGGCGCGGCTCGCGGCGTCCGGCCCGGGCTCGCCCGCGAAGATCTCCTCCCGGTAGCCCGGGTTCGCCTCGAGCACCACGCGCGAGCCGCGCACCCACTCGGCGATGCGGTAGGGGCCGGTGCCCACGGGGTGGAAGGCGATGTCCTGGCCGTAGCGCTCCACGACCTCGCGGGCGAGCGCCGCGGTGGCGGGCATGGCGAGCACGTAGGGAAAGGACCAGTCGGGGTTCGCGAGGCGGATGCGCACCGTGTAGCGGTCGAGGGCCGCGAGGCCCTCGATGGGCCGGTCGAAATCGAAGCGCCCGCTCGCCCGGGCCTCGGCCATCGCCGCGTCCGCGCCCAGGATCTTGCCCTCGACGAGGAAGAGCCACTGGCTCCTCAGCTTCGGGTCGAAGAGGCGCTTGATCGAATAGACGTAGTCGTGGGCGGTGAGCTCGCGCGGCTTTCCCTCGAAGGCGGGATCGGGCGTGAAGTAGATCCCGGGGCGGATCCTCAGGGTGAAGGTCGCCCCGTCGTCCGTGATTTCCGGCAGCGCGGCGGTGTTGCCCACGAGCTTCGCCGGCCGCGCGAGGAAGTCGTAGCCGAGCAGCGGGTCGAAGATCGCATGCGAGATGCTGCCCGAGGCCTCGTCGGATTCCGCCGCGGGATCGAGCTTGGACTCGGCGCTGGGATAGGCGGTGCGGATGACCTTGCGCGGGTCGGGCTGGCCGAAGGCGGCCGGCGCGAGGAACAGGACGAGAAGGGCTGCGGCGAGGCGCGCCACGGGCGGGCCGGGGCTCAGTGCAGCGTGTGCGGCTGCGCCGCCTCGTCCTCGGCGGGGGCCTCGACCTGCTCCGGCGGCGAGGCGTGGTGCACGGCGATGCGCCAGCCGGCGTCCGTGAGGACGTAGACGTTCGTCGCGTTCACGAGCTGCGGCGTGGCCTCGTTGCCGGGGGCGGTGATCGACTCCACCACGGAGCGCACCGCGACGGAGGGGCCGTCGAGGCGCCGCGACTGGGTCACGCGCACGGAGAGCTTCATGCCGCTCGTGAAGATCTGCATCCAGCTGTCGCGCACGGCCTCGAATCCCGTGAGGCGCGGGCCGGCCGGGTGCACGCACACCACGTCGTCGCCCTCGGCCCACACCACCATCATGGCGGCGAGGTCGGCGCGCTCGAAGGCGTCGTAGAAGGCGCTCTCGGCGTCGTCGGGGGTGGGAAAGAGCTTGCGGGTGCGGGGAGGCATGTGCGTTCCGGGTCGGCGGCCGAATGATACCTTAGGCCCCTTGTCCGGCGCCCCGCCGGCTCCCCCATAATTGCGACCTTTCCCTTCGAACGGCACCGGAGGACCCATGATCTCGTTTTTCGTCAACGGCGACCCCGTGGATTTCAACGCGGCGCCCGACTTCCCGCTCCTGTGGGCGCTTCGCGACCACCTCGGGCTCACCGGCACCAAGTTCGGCTGCGGGCTCGCGCAGTGCGGCGCGTGCACCGTGCACGTGGACGGGGAGCCGCGGCTTTCCTGCTCCGTCGGGCTGGGCGAGGTGAAGGGCAAGCGCGTCACCACGATCGAGGGCCTCGCTCCGGGCAATCCCGTGGTGAAGGCGGTGAAGGCCGCGTGGATCGAGCGCGACGTGGTGCAGTGCGGCTACTGCCAGCCGGGGCAGGTCATGGCGGCCGTGGCCCTCCTGCAGCGCAACCGCGCGCCCACGGACGCGGACATCGACGCCGCGATGGACGGGAACCTGTGCCGCTGCGGCACCTACCCGCGCATCCGCGAGGCCGTGAAGGCGGCCGCCGCGACGCTCGCGCCGAAGCGGCCGCCGGGGAGGCGCAAATGAAGGCCCCGCGCAACGCCTCGCGCCGCGCCTTCCTGAAATCGACCGCCGCGCTCGCCGGCGGCCTCGTCATCGGCTTCTGGCTGCCGGGCCGGCAGGGCCGGGTCCTGGCCCAGGGCGCGCCGAAGCCCCCCGCGGATCCCAACGCGTTCCTGCGCATCGCGCCGGACGGTTCCGTCACCGTGATGGTGAAGCACCTCGAGTTCGGCCAGGGCGTGACCACCGCGCTGCCCATGCTGGTGGCCGAGGAGCTCGAGTGCGACTGGAAGCAGGTGCGCGCGCAGCTCGCGCACGCCGCGCCGGAATATTTCCACACGGGCTTCGGCATCCAGGCGACGGGGGGCTCGACGAGCGTCGCGGACTCCTGGACGCAGCTTCGCACCGTGGGCGCCCAGGCCCGCGCGATGCTCATCGCGGCCGCCGCCGCGAAGTGGAAAGTGGACCCGGCCGCGTGCCGGGCCGAGAAGGGCTTCGTCCTCGGCCCCGGCGGGCGCAAGGCCGGGTTCGGGACGCTCGCCGCGGCCGCGGCGAGGCTTCCCGCGCCGGCGACGGTCGCGCTCAAGGACCCGAAGGACTTCCGGCTCATCGGCAAGCCCGTGCGCCGCCTCGACGCGGCCGAACGCGCGAACGCCACCACCGTCTTCGGCATGGACCTCAAGCGCCCCAACCTGCACACCGCGCTCGTCGCGCGCCCGCCCGTCTTCGGTGCGAAGGTGGCCTCGTTCGAGGTGGCGAAGGTGCGGGAGGTGCCCGGCGTCACCCACGTCATCCAGACCTCGCGCGGCGTCGCGGTGGTGGCGAAGAGCTTCTGGTCGGCGAAGAAGGGCCGGGACGCGCTGGAGGTCCGCTGGAACGAGGGGGAGGGCGCGGCCATTTCCACGGAAGCGCTGCGCACGCAGTACGCCGAGCTCGCGACGAAGCCCGGCCCCATGGCGCGAAAGCCCGCCGACCCCGAGGCCCTGAAGGCCGCGGCGAAGCGGATCGTCGCGGAGTACGAGGTGCCCTTCCTCGCCCACGCGCCCATGGAGCCCCTCAACTGCACGGTCGAGGTGCGCGCCGACGGCGCGGAGATCTGGTGCGGCTCGCAGTTCCAGACCGTGGACCAGGCGGCGGCGGCGAAGACGCTGGGCCTCGCGCCGGAGAAGGTGCGGCTCAACACGCTGCCCGCCGGCGGCGGCTTCGGCCGGCGCGCGAACCCCGCGGCCGACTTCGTGACCGAGGCCTGCGAGATCGCCAGGGACGCGAAGGTGCCGGTGAAGGTGATCTGGACCCGCGAGGACGACATCCGCGGCGGGTACTACCGCCCGATGTACGTGCACCGCGTCGAGGCGGGACTCGACGCGAACGGCGCCATCGCGGGCTGGAACCACGCGATCGTCGGCCAGTCGATCATCGCCGGCACCAGCTTCGAGCCGTTCATGGTGAAGGACGGCATCGACGAGACCTCCGTCGAGGGCGTGAGCGACACGCCCTACGACATCGCGAACCTCGGGGTCACGCTGCACACGACGAAGTCGCCCATCACCTCGCTCTGGTGGCGCTCGGTGGGCAACTCCCACACCGCCTTCGTGATGGAGACGATGATCGACGAGCTGGCGGCCGCCGCCGGGAAGGATCCCGTCGAGTTCCGCCGCCCGCTCCTCGCGAAGCACCCCCGGGTCCTCGCGGCGCTGGAGCTCGCCGCGGCGAAGGCGGGCTGGGGCACGCCGGTGGGGAAGGGCCGCGGCCGGGGCATCGCCGTCCACGAGTCCTTCGGGAGCGTCTGCGCCCAGGTGGCCGAGGTCTCGGTCGAGGACGGCAAGGTGCGGGTGCACCGCGTGGTCGCCGCCTTCGACTGCGGGCTGGTGGTCAATCCCCTCACGGTGGAAGCCCAGGTCCAGGGCGCGATCGCCTTCGGCCTCTCGGCCGCGCTGCACGGCGCGATCACCTTCCGGGACGGCAAGGTGCGGCAGTCGAACTTCCACGACTACCCGGTCCTTCGCCTGTCGGAGATGCCGAAGGTGGAGGTCCACCTCGTGGCCTCGGGCCTCGGCAAGCCCACGGGGGTGGGCGAACCCGCCACGCCGCCGGTCGCGCCGGCCGTCGCCAACGCCCTCTTCGCCCTCACCGGCAAGCGGGCCCGGGTGCTGCCGCTCGCCGCGACGAAGTGGGGCTGAGGCGCCCGCCGCGCGGTTGCCCCGGGGCGCCCGCCGGCCGGGGCGCGAGCCCCTTGATCCCCGGGGCCGATGGACCAAGAATGAACCGGACCGCGAACCTGCGCGTCCGGACGCGGTCACACGGGCTTCGGCACACGCGGGCACCCGGGGCATCGGGAGACGGCAATGGGACTTCGGCTTCGACACGACGAATGGCAGCGGCACCTGCGCAGGTTCCTCACGAACCCCGTGACCGAGATCCTGGCGATCGTCGCCCTGGTCCTCGTCGCGTTCGTGACGCTCGTCGTCATCGAGTCGCGGCTCATCGCGAGCCCGGAGGCCCCCGTGGTCTTCAGCCCGAAGTGAGGCTCCCGGGACCATGAGGACGCGCTCGCCCTTCGCCCGCCTCGCCGCGGCGCTCCTGCTCGCGGCCGCGATCGGCGGCTGCGCCTACCTCACGGAGAAGCAGGGCGAGCTCATCTTCCGGCCCACCAAGGACACCTGGTGGGGATACCAGAACGCGGGCCTTCGCTACGACGAGCGCTGGATCCCCGTCGGCGCCAACGGCGAGCGCCTGCACGCGTTCTGGGCGCCGGCCGACGACCCGGCGGCGCCGGCGCTCCTCTACCTGCACGGGGCGCGCTGGAACCTCACCGGGAGCGTCACGCGCATCGAGCGCTGGCGGCGCCTGGGCTTCCACGTGCTCGCGATCGACTACCGCGGCTTCGGCAAGAGCACCGACACGGTGCCCTCGGAGCAGCTCTCCTACGAGGACGCCGAGGCTTCCTGGGACTACCTCGCGGCCGCCATGCCCGGGCGGGCGCGCTACATCGTGGGGCACTCGCTGGGCGGGGCGATCGCGGCCGAGCTCGCCGTGCGGCGCCCGGACGCCTCGGGGCTCGTGCTCGAGGCCACCTTCACCTCCATCCGCGACATGGTCGAGCACACCGCGTGGCGGATCCTGCCGGTGGGGCTCATCCTCACGCAGGAGTTCGACACGCTCTCCAAGGTCGCGAAGCTGCGCCTGCCGCTGCTCGTGGTCCACGGCACGCGCGACGCGATCGTGCCCTACGAGATGGGCGAGCGCCTCTTCGCCGCCGCCGCCGGCCCCAAGCGCTTCCTGCGCGTGGAGGGCGGCAGCCACCACAACCTCTCGGCGGTGGCCAACGAGCAGTACCGCGCCGTGCTCCGGGAATTGTTCCGGCACGGCCCGCGTTCCCTCGAGGCCGCGGCCCCCGGCTAGGCTCGCCCGCGGTGGTATATTCGCCGCCATGCAGAGCCTCGATCTCGACGTCCTCGACAACGCCCTCGCGTGGAAGCGGGCGGGGCGCAGCGTGTGGCTCGTCACCGTCACGCAGACCTTCGGCGCGAGCCCGCGGCCGCCCGGGTCGCTGCTCGCGATGCGCGACGACGGCATCCTCGTGGGCTCCGTCTCCGGCGGCTGCATCGAGGACGATCTCGTCGCGCGGCGCGCGGAGTTCGCCGGGCGGGCGCCGCGGCTCGTCGCCTACGGCGTGACGAGCGAGGAGGCGCGCCGCTTCGGGCTTCCCTGCGGCGGCAAGCTCGAGGTGATCGTCGAGCCCGAGGTGCCGGTCGCGGACATGGAGGCGCTCCTCGGCCACATCGCCGCCGGGCGCGTCGTCGGCCGCCACGTGGACCTCGCGACCGGCGCGTGGAGCTTCACCCCCGCGAGCCCCACCGACGAGTGCGAGCGCGGGCCGGAGCGCTTCACCGCCATCCACGGGCCGCGCTGGCGCATGCTCATCATCGGCGCCTCCGAGATCGCGCACTACCTCGCCGAGATGGCGACGACGGTGGACTACCGCGTCTTCGTCTGCGACCCGCGCGAGGAGTACCGCCTCGCCTGGCGCGTGCCCGGCGCGACGCTCGTCGAGGGGATGCCCGACGACGCGGTGCTCGCCTTCCGTCCCGACGGGCACACCGTCATCCTCACCGTCTCCCACGATCCCAAGCTCGACGACATGGCGCTGCTGGAGGCGCTGCGCTCGGAGGCGTTCTACGTGGGCGCCGTGGGCTCGGCGCAGACGAGCGCCGAGCGGCGCAAGCGCCTCGCCGGGTTCGACCTCACGGCGCGCGAGATCGCCCGCCTGCGCGGGCCCGTGGGGCTCTCCATCGGCTCGCGCACGCCGCCGGAGATCGCCGTGGCGATCCTCGCCGACCTCATCGCGACCCGCAACGGCGTGATGCTCGAGAAGGCGGCCGGGTCCGCCTCGCGCCTGCGCGCGTGATCCGCGGGCTGCTCCTCGGCGGCGGCGAGGGGACGCGCTTCGGCGGGGCGAAGCTCCTCGCCGCCACCCCGCTCGATCCCGTGCCCATCGGCGTTCGCGCCGCGCGCTCGCTCGTCGCCGGCGCGGGCAACGCGCTCGCCGTCGTGCGCGCCGGGGACGCGGCCCTCGCGCAGGCGCTGCGCGAGGCCGGCTGCGAGGTGCTCGAGTCCGCCGATTGCGCGCGCGGGCTCGGGGCGAGCCTCGCGGCGGGCGTGAAGGCGAGCGCGGATGCCTCGGGCTGGATCGTCGCGCTCGCGGACATGCCGCGCATCCTTCCCGCGACCCATCGCGCGGTGGCCGGGGCGCTCGCGCGCGGCGCGAAGCTCGCCGTGGCCGTGGACCCGGAAGGACGGCGCGGGCACCCCGTGGGATTCGCGTCGGATTTCTTCGCCGACCTCGCCGCCCTCGACGGCGACACCGGCGCGCGCGGCGTGATCGAGCGCCACCGCGCCTGGCTCGAGGTCGTGCGCGTGGACGACCCCGGCATCCACCTCGACATCGACACGCCGGGCGATCTCGCCGCGGGCTAGTCCCGGGGCTTCGGCACGAAGCGTCCCGTCGCCGGGTCGATCCAGCCGTTGCCGGCGTCGATCAGCAGGGCCCCGGTCTTCGGGTCGATCGCGTTCTTTCCCGCCGGCACCACCGTGCCGCCGCGGCCGTCGGGCCGCGGCAAGGGCGCGCGCTCGGGCGGGGCCACCGGCGTGAGGCCCGGCGCGGCAAGCTTCGCCGCCGCCGGCGGCGCGAGGGGCGCGGCGGGATCGACGGCGGCGCGCGGCGCCATCGGCGCGGGGGCGGATTTCGCGTCCGGGTGCATGAGCAGGCGCGCGAGCTCGTCGCGGGCCGCGCGGCGCTCGGCGGCCGTGGCGGCGGGATCGCCGAGGGTTCGCTTCAGCGCGTCGATGCGCGCCTGCGCCTGCGGGGACGGGGGCCAGCCCTGCGCCGCGGCGAGGCCGCAGCCGGCGGCGAGGAGGGCGATCGCGAGGCGCGCCTTCACGGGCCCCGGCGCGCTCAGCCGGCCCGTCGCGGCGGGTACTTCTCGCCCGCCTCCAGGCGCACCTTGAGGATGTTCTGCTTCGGCGGCAGGGGGCAGGTCGTGAACTCGCTGAACGCGCAGGGCGGGTTGTAGACGCGGTTGAGATCGAGCTCGAAGGGCTTGCCCGGCTCGGGCTTCGCCGGCACGTAGAGGAAGCGCCCCGGCCGGTAGGTCGTCTCGCCCGCCGTCGCGTCGCGCAGCACGAAGAAGAGCCCCTTGTCCTCGCCGACCGCGTCGAGGCGATGGCGCTCGCCGGCGAGCTCGAACTCGACGTAGCCGGGGGAGGCCTCGTCGGAAGCCTCGTCGAGCACGTTGATGATGGTGATCTTGCGGCCCGGCGGGTAGGGCACGAAGGTCGCCTGCACGCGGTAGGCGGCGTCCGGCTCGTACCACACGCGGTTGCCGAAGCCCTTGCGGACCTCGCTCTCGTTGTCGGCCAGGCGCAGCACGTAGCGGCCCTCGCGCTCGATCACGTGCATGGCGAGGCGCCCCATCGTCACCCAGTCGCGCCGCTCCACGTCGGTGCCGAGCACGACCTCGTCGAGGTCCATGCCCTCCTTGCGCACCGTGACGCCGGGGGCGAGCTTCATGCGCACCTTGCCGCCGGCGATGGTGATCTCGCCCATGCGCGCGGGACCGAGGCCCTTCGGGAAGACGATGTCGTTCGCCTCCCCGGTGCCGAAGGTGTTCACGCCGGGCTTCATCACGAAGCGCCCGGCGAGCGTGAGCCAGCCGTTGTCGGCCCTGAGGCCCTTCTCGGCGCGGCCCCGCCACTCGGCGAGCGCCGTCTCCCAGGCCGGGTCGGCGGGCGCGGTCGTCGCGCAGGCGGCGAGGAGGGCCAGGGGCAGGAGGAGGGTCGCGGCGAGTCTCGACATGGGGCGGGTCCGGCTCGGGGAAGGCGAGGCGCCCATTCTAGTCGAGGGCGGCCCGCACCTGCGCGGGGTCGAGCTTTTCCAGGCAATCGGTGTGGCCCAGGGGACATTCCCGGGCGAAACAGGGGCTGCAGTCGAGGTGCAGCCAGACCACGCGCGCCTTCGCCGAAAGCGGCGGCGTGTGCGCCGGGCTCGAGGAGCCGAACACGGCCGCCAGGGGCCGCCCGAGCGCGGCGGCCACGTGCATGAGGCCGGAATCGTTGGTGACCACGCGCGAGGCGAGCGAGAGGAGGTCGATCGCCTCGTCGAGGCTCGTGCGGCCCGCGAGGTCGGCGACGGGGACGCCGGCAAGTGCGGCGACTTCCGCGCTCGCCGCGGCGTCCTTCGCGCTGCCGAGGAGCCAGATGCGGTAGCCGAGCCCCGCCTGCTCGCGGGCGAGCGCCGCGAAATGCCGCGCCGGCCAGCGCTTGGCGGGACCGTACTCGGCCCCGGGCGCCAGCGCGAGCACGGGCGCCTCGCCCGCGAGGCCGAGCCTCGCCGCCGTCGCCGCGCTGCGCGCGGGGTCGGCGAGGAGCCGCGGCTCGGGCACGGGGCGCTCGATCTCCTCGCCCGCGGGCTGGGCGAGCGCGGCGAAGCGCTCCACCATGAGCGGCAGCCGCTCGGGGTCGAGCACGCGCAGGTCGTTCAGGAGCCCGTAGCGCATCTCGCCGCGCCAGCCGGTGCGCAGCGCGATCCCCGCGAACCAGGGGACGAGCGCCGACTTGAGGCTTCCGGGCAGCACCACGGCGCGGTCGTAGCGGGGCAGGCCCTTGGCGAAGCGGCGCCGCGCCGCGAGGCGCAGCTCCCCGTGGCCGAAGGGGAAGGCGATCGTGCGGCGCACTTCCGGCATGCGCCCGTAGACCGCCCCGGCCCAGGCCGGGGCGAGGACGTCGATCGCGCCCGAGGGATCGCGCGACTTCAGGCGGGCGAGGAGCGGCTGCGCGAGGACGGCGTCGCCGATCCACGAGGGGGAAACGACCAGGGTCTCGCTCATGGCATCGTGCCCGGGCGGGGCCGGGAGCCGGGAGGGGCGGGCTCCTCAGTGCCCCCCGGCGCGCGCCCCCCCGGCGAGGCGGTAGAGCGTGCCGCAGTAAGGGCACCGCGCCTCGCCCGTGGCTTCCACGGGAAGGTACACGCGCGGGTGCGTGTTCCACAGCTTCTGCGAGGCGAGCGGGCAGTGCAGCGGCAGGTCGGCCGCGCGGACCTCGACCGTCATCGGGTCGGTCCCGGGGGACGGCGCCATGGCTAGTCGACCTTGGTGAGCCAGTGGTGGTACTTCTTGTTGCGCCCGTTCACGATGTCGAAGAAGGCGGACTGGATGCGCTCGGTCACCGGGCCGCGCGTGCCGGCGCCGATCGTGCGCCGGTCGAGCTCGCGGATGGGCGTCACCTCCGCCGCCGTGCCCGTGAAGAAGGCCTCGTCGGCGATGTAGATGTCGTCCCGGGTGAGGCGGGTGCGCTCGACCTCGAGGCCCAGGTCGCCGCAGACCTGCTGCACGCTGCGCCAGGTGATGCCGTCGAGCGCGCTCGTGAGCTGCGGGGTGTAGAGCCGGCCGTCGCGGACGATGAAGATGTTCTCGCCGCAGCCCTCGGCGACGAAGCCGTCGGTGTCGAGGAGCAGGCCCTCGTCGTAGCCGTCCTGCGTGGCCTCGAGGTTCGCGAGGATGGAGTTGGCGTAGGTCGTGGCGACCTTGGCGCGCGGCATCGTCACGTTCACGTGGTGGCGGGCGAAGGACGAGGTCTTCACGCGGATGCCCTTGGCGAGGCCCTCCTCGCCGAGGTAGGCGCCCCAGGGCCACGCGGCGATCGCCACGTGCACGCTCGCGCCCACGGGGGAGACGCCCATCTTCTCCGAGCCGTAGAAGGCGAGCGGGCGCAGGTAGCAGCTCTCGAGCCGGTTGGCGCGCACCACCTCGCGCTGCGCCTGCATGAGCGTCTCGCGCGTGTAGGGCAGCTCCATCATGTAGATCTTGGCGGAGTTGAAGAAGCGGTCGGTGTGCTCCTTCAGCCGGAAGATCGCGGTGCCGATCTCGGACTTGTAGGCGCGCACGCCCTCGAAGACCGCGAGGCCGTAGTGCAGCGAGTGCGTGAGGACGTGGGTCGTGGCTTCCCGCCAGGGCACGAGCTTGCCGTCGTACCAGATGAAGCCGTCGCGGTCGGACATCGACATGGGGATTCCTGCGTTCGGTGGGTGGTCGAAGGCGGAATTCTAACAAACCGGGTCGGTATGCCATAATCGCCCGTACACGCCCATTCCACTCCGCCGATCCGTGCGCATGCCGTTCGAACCCTCGACGGAACCCTCCAGGGCCCCTGTTCCGCCGCCAGGCGGGCCCGACGTCAGGGATTCGTTCATGTCCCCGAAGGCGCTCAGCCCCGAGGAGAAGCTCTCCGGCGACATGCTCGTCCTCACGACGGGGCTCATGGTGCTCGCCTCCGTCCTGTGGCTCTCGGTGTACTGGAGCATGGGGCAGCAGTTCTCGGTCTCGATCTCGCTCGCCTTCCAGGCGCTCTCGGCGGGCACCATCGCCTTCTACCTGCGCACGAGGAAGCTCGAGCTCTTCGCGATGATCCAGCTGGGCCTGATCCTCTTCACGCCCTTCGCGATGCAGTGGTCCATCGGCAACTTCGTCACCGCCTCGGGCGTGAGCCTCTGGGGCCTCATCGCCCCGGTGGGCGCGGTGACGGTGCTGGGCACGCGCCAGTCGCTGCCGTGGTTCTTCGCCTGGCTCTTCATGACGGTGATGGCCGGCGTCTTCGACTTCCTGCTCTCGGAGACCGCGGTGAAGGTGGACATGCAGACGGTCGCCGTCTTCTTCGTCCTCAACTTCGCCGCCATCTCCCTCATGATCTACGCGCTGCTCTGGTACTTCGCGAGCGAGAAGCAGAAGCTGCGCGCGCAGGTGGACGTGCAGCACGAGGAGCTGCGCGTGGAGAAGGACCGCAGCGAGCGCCTGCTCCTCAACGTGCTCCCGCCCGCGATCGCCGATCGCCTGAAGCGCGGGGAGTCGAACATCGCCCAGGGCCACGCGGACGTGACGGTGATGTTCGCCGACATCGTGGGCTTCACCAAGATGACCGAGGAGCTCTCCCCGGTCGAGACGGTGAAGATCCTGAACGACGTCTTCTCGATGTTCGACGAGATCGCCGACGATTACGGCGTGGAGAAGATCAAGACCATCGGGGACGCCTACATGGCCGCCGCCGGCGTGGAGACGGGCGCGCAGGTGCACTACGCGGACGCCGTGGCCGGCATGGCGCTCGAGATGCTCGCCCGGGTGCACGGCTACCGCGAGCGCACGGGCGAGAAGATCGAGCTGCGCATCGGCATCGGCACCGGGCCCGTCGTGGCGGGCGTCATCGGCAAGAAGAAGTTCATCTACGACATGTGGGGCGACACGGTGAACGTGGCCTCGCGCATGGCGGGCGACGCCTTCACCGGCTCGATCCAGGTGGACCTCACGACCTACCGGCGCCTGCACACGCGCTTCCGCTTCGACGCCCCCCACGACGTGGAGATCAAGGGCAAGGGGCGCATGCAGGTCTACCACCTGCTCGAGCGCCGCGCCGACGCGGCTCCCGCCGCGGGCTAGCGCCCGAAGACCTCCCGGCCCAGCGCCTGCACCGCCTCGCGCTCCGCCGCGAGCTCGCTTCCGTCCACGAGAGCCGTCTCCTCGTCGTTGAGCGAGGCCGCGTGCACCCGCGCGCGCAGCGCGAGGTAGGCGTCGGCCGCGGCGACCGCCACCGGCATCGTCACGATCCCGAGCTCCCCGGCGCGCTTCAGGAGCGTGTGGTTGCCCTTGTTGTCGAGGAGCGCCGGGTGGCGGCCGGACTCGGCGAGCACCAGCGCCTGCACCGCGAACTCGAGGTCCACGACGCCGCCGGGGACGTGCTTGAGGTCCCGGGGATCGGCCTTCGCCTCGGCGCGCATCTTCTCGCGCATGGCGAGGATCTCCTCGCGCAGCTTCGCCGCGTCGCGCGGCGCCGAGAGCACCTCCCGGCGCAGCGCCTCGAAACGCTCGCCCAGGGCCGCGTCGCCGGCGCAGTAGCGCGCCCGCGTGAGGGCCTGGTGCTCCCAGGTCCAGGCCCGCGTGGCCTGGTAGTCGCGGAAGGCCGGGAACGAGCTCACCATCAGCCCGGAGGCGCCGTCGGGACGCAGGCGCAGGTCGGTCTCGTAGAGCACGCCGGCGGAAGTGTGGCTGGTGAGCCAGGTGGTCACGCGCTGCGCCACGCGGGCGAGCTTCTCCGCGTCCTCGCGCCGCGCCTCGTCGTAGAGGAAGACGATGTCCAGGTCGGAGCCGTAGCCGAGCTCCTTGCCCCCGAGCTTGCCGTAGCCCACCACGGCGAAGCCCGGCGGCGGCGCGAGCCCGTCGCCGCCGAACACGGCGCGGCCCGCGAAGCCCAGGACCACGCCGAGGAGCAGGTCGGCGAGCGCCGAGAGCTCGTCGGAGAGCGCCATCACGGGCAGCTCGCCCTCGAGGTCGGCGATCGCCAGGCGCAGCACGTGGCGCTGCTTGAAGTGGCGCAGCTGGTCCATGAGGCGCTCGGTGTCCTCGCCGAGCGCGGCGCATTCCGCGACGAGGAGCCGGCGTTCCTCCGCCCAGTCGGTGGCGGTGAAGCTCGCCGCGGTGCGCGTGAGCTCGTCGAGGAGGATGGGGTGGCGCGCGAGGAGCCGCGCGGCCCACCGGCTGCGGAAGGCGAGGTGCGCCGCGCGCGCGAGCACCAGCGGGTACTCGTCGAGCAGCGCGAAGTAGGACTCGCGCCGGTCGATCGCCTCGATCAGGTCGAGGAGCCGGATCGCCGTCTCCGGCCCCGTGTCCTCGCGGACCGCGGCCTCCATCGCCGCGGGCAGCAGCCGGTCCACGCGCAGGCGGCTCGCGCCGGAGAGGCTGCGGTAGCGCCGCGAGCGCACGAAGGCGGCGAGGCGGGCGGCCACCGGCCGCGGCTCGGCGAGGCCGGTGCGGCGCAGGTCCTCCTCGAGGCCCTCCTCGTCGGGCGTGGACTGCGGGTCGGTGAGGCGCGCGAGCAGCGCGCTCGCGCCGCCCGGCGTGCGGCGCTCGAAGAGCGCGTTGAACGCCTCCTGGACCGCGGCGCGGTGGCGGTCGAGCTCCGCGCGCAGCGCATCCCAGTCGCGGAAGCCCGCGGCCTCCGCGATGGCCGCCCGGTGCGCGGGCTCGACGGGCAGTGCCTGCGTCTGCTGGTCGTCGTAGTACTGCAGGCGGTGCTCGAGGCGGCGCAGGAAGCGGTAGGCAAGGCGCAGCGCCGCCACGCGCTCCGGGGGCACGAGGCCGCGCTCGCCGATGGCGGCGAGCGCCGCGCGGGTCGAGGTGAGCTGCAGGCCCGCGTCGCGTCCGCCGCGCACGAGCTGGAAGAGCTGCACCGCGAACTCGCACTCGCGGATGCCCCCGGCGCCCACCTTGATGTCGTCGAGGCGCCCGCGCCGGTTGGCCTCCGCCTGGATCCGCCCGTGCAGGTCGCGCAGCGACTCCAGCAGGCCGTAGTCGAGGTAGCGCCGGTAGACGAAGGGACGGCGGATCGCCTCGACTTCCGCGTCGGGCCCGTTCAGCACGCGGGCCTTGAGCCAGGCGTAGCGCTCCCAGGGCCGGGCCTGCCCGATGAGGTAGTTCTCGAGGGCGGCGAAGGAGCTCACCAGCGGGCCGGAGTCCCCGAAGGGGCGCAGGCGCATGTCCACGCGGAACACGAAGCCGTCCTCGGTCACGTCGGCGAGGGTCCCGATGGCGCGCTTGCCCACGCGCGTGAAGAACTCGTGGTGCGTGAGCGGCCTTTCGCCGCCGGTCTCGCCCTCGGCCGCGTGGAGGAAGACCAGGTCGATGTCGGAGGAGACGTTGAGCTCCGCGCCGCCGAGCTTTCCCATCCCGACGACCAGCAGGCGCTCGCCGCGGGCGGGCTCGCCGTAGCGCGCGGCCTGCTCGGCGTGGGCGGCGGCGACGGCGGGACCGATGGCGGCCTCGGCGAGCGCGGTGGCGGTCGCGACCACCTCGTCCAGGCTCGCGAGCCCCGCGAGGTCGCGGTGGATGAGGGTGAGCATGACGCGGGCGCGAAGCTCGCGCAGGGCGGGCGCGAGGGCGTCCGGGTCTCCCGGGGGCACCGCCGCCACGGCCGCGTCCATCTCCGCGCGCGTGACCGGGGCGGCGCCCGAGTCGACGAGCGCGCGGGCGAGGTGCGGACGCGCGGCGGCCAGGCGCGTCGCGAAGGGCGACAGGCGCAAGGTCCGCTCGAAGGCGGCCGCCGGCGATTCGGGGGAATTGCGTTCGGTCATCACGGAAGGGCGCTCGCCCCAGCCGCTACAATACCGCGAAACCCCGCCCGCCATGGCGCCGCCCGGCGGGCCCCTTCGCGCCGAGGATCGCATCAAGGCCATCTCCCGATCTGCCGCCCGCGCCGCCGCCACCCTGGCGGCCGGCACGGTCGTGGCCTTCCTGCTGCTCGTGCTCGCGCTTCGCTACGTGGTCTTCCCGCAGGCCGACCGCTGGCGGGGGAACATCGCGGCCTCGGTGTCGGGGGCCTCGGGCATGACGGTGGGGCTCGGCAGGATCGAGGCCGGCTGGCAGGGCCTGCGCCCCGTGCTCGACGTGGCGGGCCTCCTGGTGGCCGACCGGCGCGGCAAGACCGTCTTCGAGGTCGCGCGCGCGCGGGTCACGCTCTCCTGGTGGACGCTGCTCGCGGGCGAGCTGCGCTTCCACGACGTGGACGTCTATCGCCCGCACCTCAACCTGCGCCGCGGGGCCGACGGCCTCATCTACCTCGCCGACAAGGCGCTCAATGCGCCGGCGGGCGGGGAGGACCCGACCCTCGCCGCCTGGCTCCTCGGCCAGCCGCGCCTCGCGATCCACGAGGCGAGCCTCGTGTGGGAGGACGAGTTCGGCGGCGCGCCGGCCGTCGAGCTGCGCAACGTGGAGATCGCGATGCGCAAGGTCGGCGAGCGCCACCGCGCCGCCCTCAACGCCACCCCGCCCGCGGCGATCGCCGACGCGCTCGACCTGCGCGCGGACCTGCGCTTCTTCCGCGCCGAGGGGGCCTGGCGGGCCGCGGGGACGCTCTACGCGCAGACGGGCCGGGCCGACGTCGCGCGGCTGAGGGCGCACCTTCCCGTCCCCGAGGCGCTGCGCACGGCGACGGGCGGCATGCGCGCGTGGGTGGACTTCGAGCCGGGGAGCATCCGCGAGGTGACGGTCGACATGGACCTGCGCGGCGTGCGCGCCCAGCTCGCCGCCGACGCGATCCCCCTGGACCTCGAGACGCTCTCGGGCCGCGCCTTCTACCGCCTGCAGGAAGGCGGCTACGCCGCCGGCGCGAGCGACCTCGCCTTCCGCACGCGCGAGGGGCTCGCGGTCCGGGCGGCGAACTTCTCCGTGTCCACGGATCACCCCGCGGGACGCTCTCCGCGCGGTGAGATCCGCGCGAACGGCGTGGACCTCAAGATCGCCGCGGCGCTGCTCGACTACCTGCCCGTCCCGCGCGAGGCCAAGGCGCAGGCGAACCGCTTCGCCCCGCGCGGGCGGCTCCTCGATTCCTCCCTCCTCTGGAGCGGGGCGTCGCTCGAGAAGGCCGAGAGCTTCCGCCTCAAGGCCCGCTTCGAGGACCTCGGGCTCAACGCGGTCGACGCCTATCCCGGCGCCACGGGCCTGAGCGGCACGCTGGAGGGCGACGAGCGCGGCGGCACCCTTCGCCTCGCCTCGCGCGGGGCGAGCTTCGAGGCGGGCGCGGTCTTCCGCGCGCCGCTCGCCTTCGACACGCTCGACGCCCTCGCGAGCTGGAAGCGCGACGGCAAGGCGGTGGAGGTGCGCGTCGAGGAGGCGCGGGTGGCCAACGCGGACGTCGCGTTGAGCGTGGCGGGCACCTACCGCTCGCTGCCGGATTCGCCGGAAGGCTCGCCGGGGCGCGTCGATCTCACCGGGCGGGTGGAGCACGCGCGCGCCGCGGCGGTGGCGGGCTACCTGCCCAACGGCATCGCGCAGACGCGCGCGTGGCTCGAGCGCGCCGTGCTGGCGGGTGAGGCGCGCGACGGGCGCTTCGAGCTGAAGGGCGACCTCTGGCACTTCCCCTTCCGCGAGCCGGGCAGCGGGCGCTTCTTCGTCGAGGCGGCCATCGACGGCGGACGGCTCCAGTACCACCCCGCCTGGCCCTCGGTGGACCGGGTGAAGGGCTCGATCCGCTTCGAGAACGCGCGCATGGAGATCCGCGCCCGCGAGGCGTACATCTACGCGAGCAAGGCGAGGAGCGCCAGCGCGGTCGTGGCGGACCTGGGCGCGGGCGTGCCGCAGCTGGAGATCGAGGGCGACATCGACACGACCGGCGTGGACAGCATCCGGTTCCTGCGCGAGACGCCGCTCGTCTCGGGGCCCGGCGCCTTCACCCGCGTGGTGGCGATCGAGGGGCCGGCGCGGCTCAAGCTCAAGCTCGGGTGGCCGCTCGCGGGCACGGAGCCCTTCCGCCTGCACGGCGAGTACGCGTTCGCCGGCGCGACCGCGAGCGTGGGCCGCAACCTCGTCCTCGCCGGCATCCACGGCCCGCTCGTCTTCACCGAGCGCGACGTGCGCGCCCCGCAGCTCACCGGGACGATGTTCGGCCAGCCCTCCACGCTGCGCCTCGCGACGCAGGCCGACGGCTCCGTCCTCACCCAGCTCGACGGGCAGCTCGGCGCCACGGCGCTGCGCGCCTTCCTGCCCGAGGGCTTCGCGCGGCGCATGGCGGGATCGACCGCGTGGAACGCCCGCGTGGTCTCGGGCACGGGGGGCACGGCGCTGCGCGTGGAGTCGGCGCTCAAGGGGCTCGCCATCGGGCTTCCCGAGCCCTTCGCCAAGCGCGCCGACGAGGCCCGCGCGCTCGAGGTGACCCTGCGCCGCCTGGGCGAGGACGACGAGGAGATCGTGGCCACGCTCGAGGGCGGCATCCACGCGCGCATCGGCCGCGACCGTGCCCGCGGAGGCGAGCGCTGGCACGCGGCGCTCAAGTTCGGGGCGCCGGTCGGCGGCGAGCCCGTTCGCGAGGGCCTGTGGCTCTACGGCAACGTCGCGCGCTTCGACCTCGACGCCTGGCGCGAGGCCGTGTCGGCGCCCGCGGGCGCGGCCCCGGCGGAAGGCGAGTCCGCGCTGGAGCTGCGCGGGCTCGACCTGCGCTTCGGCGCGCTCCACTATGCCGGGCGCGACTTCACGCAGCTTTCCGCGCGCCTTTCCCGCGAGGGCGGGGAATGGCGCGGCACCCTGGACGGCCCGGCGGTGGCGGGCGAGATCACCTACGACTCCCGCGGCAAGGGGCGCGTGGCGGCGCGCCTCGCGCGCTTTTCCCTCGCGACCGTCACCGAGGGGGAGGCCGGGCCCGAGCCGGCGCCGGCGGCCGAGCAGGGCGACCTGCCGGCGCTCGACATCGTCGCCGCGCGCTTCGACTTCCACGACCGCTGGCTCGGCCGCCTGGAACTCGTGGCCGTTCCCGACGGACGCGACTGGCGCATCGAGCGCCTCGACATCGCGAACGACCACGCGCGCTTCGCCTCCACGGGCTCCTGGCGGCGCACGGCCACGGGCACGCTCACGCAGCTCGCCCTCAAGCTCGAGACGAGGAACCTGCAGGCTCTCCTCGCGCAGTTCGGCTACGGGGAGTTCGTGAACCGGGGCGAGGCGAAGCTCGAGGGCCGGCTCGTCTGGCCGGGCTACCCCTACGAGTTCACCCCGCGCGCGCTCTCGGGCAGGTTCTCCGTGCAGGCCTCCAAGGGCCAGTTCGCCCGGATCGAGCCGGGCGCCGGCAAGCTCCTCGGCCTCATCTCGCTGCAGTCCATCCCGCGCCGCGTGAGCTTCGACTTCCGCGACATCTTCAGCGAGGGCTTCGCGTTCGACCGCATCGCGGGCGAGGCGAACCTCGCCCGCGGCGTCCTCCTCACGAAGGACTTCGAGGTGGCCGGCCCCTCGGCCTTCGTGAGCATGGCGGGGGAGGTGTCGCTGCCCACGGAGACCCAGAACCTCACCCTCAAGGTGGTCCCCGAGGTGGGCGAGAGCGTGGCCATCGCGGCGACGGTCCTGGGCACCCCGGTGATGGGCCTCACCACGCTCCTGCTGCAGAAGCTGCTCCAGAACCCGCTGGGAAAGGTGGTGTCGTACGAGTACCTCGTGACGGGGTCGTGGGATAATCCGTCGGTCACGCGGATCGGGGCGGCGCCCCCGCCGAAGCAGGCGCCCGCGCCGCCACCCGCCCGTCCCTGATGCCCCGGCCGGGGTCGCGCCCGCGGGGCGCGTTCCGGGCCCTCACCCTGAAGCGCCCGCAGCCGCACACATGATCATCACCAGGAACTCGACCACGCCCGAGGCGCTGCGCGAGACGCTCGTCACCACGCAGAGCATGTTCCGCGTGGCGGCCGTGCAGATGGCCTCCGGCCCGCACGTGCAGGCGAACCTGCAGGAGGCCTCGCGCCTGATCGAGCTCGCCGCCGCGACGGGCGCGCGCATCATCGGGCTGCCGGAGTACTTCTGCGTGATGGGCATGAAGGACACGGACAAGGTCGCGCTGCGCGAGAAGGACGGCTCGGGGCCCATCCAGGACTTCCTCGCCGCCGAGGCGAGCCGCCACAAGGTGTGGATCGTGGGCGGGTCCGTGCCCCTCGAGGCGAGCGTCCCGGAGAAGGTGAGGAACGCCTGCCTCGTCTTCGACGGCGACGGCAGGCGCGTGGCCCGCTACGACAAGATCCACCTCTTCGGCTTCGAGATGGGGCAGGAGAAGTACACCGAGGAGCGCACCATCGAGCCCGGCGCGGCCGTGGTGACGGTGGACTCGCCCTACGGCCGCATCGGCATCTCCGTGTGCTACGACCTGCGCTTCCCCGAGCTCTACCGCGCGATGGGCGAGGTGGACTTCATCTTCGTCCCCTCGGCCTTCACGGAGACCACGGGCAAGGCGCACTGGGACGTGCTGGTCCGCGCCCGCGCGATCGAGAACCAGTGCTACGTGGTCGCGCCCGCGCAGGGCGGCTACCATGTGAACGGGCGCGAGACCCACGGCCACACCATGATCGTCGATCCCTGGGGCATGGTGCTCGACCGCCTGCCGCGCGGCTCGGGGGTCGTCGTGGCCGGCGTGAATCCCACCTACCAGGCGAAGATCCGGCGCAGCCTGCCGGCGCTGCGCCACCGCACGATCAGGAGCTGAAGTCCCGAACCGGGCCGCAGCCAAGAGGCCATCCCATGACGAAGAACGAACCCACCGCGCTCGACCTCGCCGCCGCCACGCTCCTCGCCCCCGGGGGCATCGGGGAGGCGGAGCTCGAGCGCGTCTTCGCCCTCGTGCGCGCGCACCGCGCCGACGACGCCGACCTCTACTTCCAGTCCTCCCGCGCCGAGAGCTGGATGCTCGAGGAGGGCGAGGTGAAGAGCGGCAGCTTCGCGATCGACCAGGGCGTGGGCGTGCGCGTGGTCTCCGGCGAGAAGACCGCCTTCGCCTACGCCGACGACATCACCCCGGACGCCCTCGAGGCCGCCGCGAAGGTGACGCGCGCCATCGCGGCGAGCGGCGGGACGCAGGCCGCCGCGGTCCCGAGCGTGCGGGTCGCGCCCGCCCTCTACGCCCCCGTCGATCCCGTCTCCGCGCTCGACGACGCGCAGAAGGTGCGCCTGCTCGAGCGCCTCGAGGCGCTCGCCCGCGCCGCCGACCCGCGCGTGCGCCAGGTGATCGGGCGGCTCTCGGGGGAGTACGAGGTGATCCTCGTCGCCCGCGCCGACGGGGTGCGCGCGGCCGACGTGCGCCCGCTCGTGAACCTTTCCCTCACCGTGATCGTCGAGCAGGACGGCCGTCGCGAGCAGGGCTACTGCGGCGGCGGCGGGCGCTTCGGCTACGGCCACTTCACCGACGATCGCCTCGCGGACATGGCGCAGGCCGCGGTGAAGCAGGCGCTCGTGAACCTCGAGGCCCGGCCCGCGCCGGCGGGCCCCATGACCGTCGTGCTCGGTCCCGGCTGGCCGGGCATCCTGCTGCACGAGGCCATCGGCCACGGGCTCGAGGGCGACTTCAACCGCAAGGGCACCTCGGCGTTCTCCAACCGCATCGGCGAGCAGGTGGGCGCGAAGGGCGTCACCGTCGTCGACGACGGCACCCTCGCCGAACGGCGCGGCTCGCTCACGATCGACGACGAGGGCGAGCCCACCGCGCGCAACGTCCTGATCGAGGACGGGGTCCTGCGCGGCTACCTCCAGGACCGCCTCAACGCGCGCCTGATGGGCGTGGGCGCCACGGGCAACGGCCGCCGGGAGAGCTACGCGCACCTGCCGATGCCGCGCATGACCAACACCTACATGACCGGCGGCGACCGCGATCCCGGCGAGATCCTCGCGAGCGTCGAGCGCGGGCTCTACGCCGTGAACTTCGGCGGCGGCGAGGTCGACATCACGAGCGGCAAGTTCGTCTTCTCGGCGGCCGAGGCCTGGTGGATCGAGAACGGCCGGCTCGCCTACCCGGTCAAGGGCGCGACCCTCATCGGCAACGGGCCCGACGCCCTCACGCGCATCTCGATGATCGGCAACGACATGGCCCTCGACCCGGGCATCGGCACCTGCGGCAAGGAGGGCCAGAGCGTGCCCGTGGGCGTGGGCCAGCCCACCATCCGCATCGAGGGACTCACCGTCGGCGGGACGGGCTGAGACGCCCGGACCGCAACCGCCAACCTCGGGCGAGCGCCGCCGCCCGACCCCTACCCGGAGGAACGCCGCCATGATCGAAGCCGGGAAGCCCTGCCCCCTGTGCCAATCCCCCCTCGCCGCGAAGCGCCTGGACGAGGTGACCGGGGACGAGTCGCCGCTGCGCGTCGCGCTGCGCGAACTGCCCGTCCTCGCCTGCGAGGCGCCGCACCGCTACTTCGTCGGCCACGGCTTCCCGATCTGGCTCCTGAATGCCCTGTCGGACGCTGAGCTCGCGAAGATCCCGGCCGGCCGCCGCCAGGGCCTCGTCTTCCGCAAGTACGCCTGCGGCGGCTGCGGGGCGGTCCTGCCCGCCTCGGGCGCGGGGACGCGGAGCTTTTCCGCCCGCCTCGCGTGGAAGGACTCGCCCGAGTTCGGCGCGGAGATCTCGATTCCCGTGTACCGGTGCGGCGCCTGCGGCGTGGAGCAGGCGCGCTGCGCCGAGGAACTGGCGAAACTCCTGCCCGCCGCCCTTGTCCATGCGTTCATGGCCGCGGGACTCAAGGCGCCGGGATAGGTCCCGGCGCGGGACGCCGCCAACACCCGACAGGAACCGCCATGAACCGCCGCCAGTTCACCGCCGCGCTCGCCGGCCTCTTCGCGCTGCACCGCACGGCCGTCGCGGCCACGCCCGCGACGCAGAAGATCGAGAAGCTCGTCCTGAAGCCCGAGGAGTGGATGAAGCGCCTCACGCCCGAGCAGTTCGCGGTGCTGCGCCAGGAGGGCACGGAAAGGGCGGGGACGAGCCCGCTGGACCGGGAGAAGCGCAAGGGCACCTACGCCTGCGCCGGCTGCGACCTGCCGCTCTTCGAGTCGCACATGAAGTACGACAGCGGCACGGGCTGGCCGAGCTTCTTCACCTTCATCCCCGGCCGGCTCGGCACCAAGACCGACTTCAAGCTGATCCTGCCGCGCACCGAATACCATTGCATCCGCTGCGGCGGCCACCAGGGCCACGTCTTCGACGACGGCCCGCCGCCCACCGGCAAGCGCTACTGCAACAACGGCATCGCGCTCAGGTTCATCCCCGCCTGAGGCCCGCGCGGCGCTACTCCTGCGCCTCGAGGGTCCCGGTCACCCGGGCCGGCTGCTTCGCCGTCCACATCCAGCAGTAGTCCTCGGCGGTGGCGGCCGTGAACCGGCCACCGCCCGTCTTCCGGCCGTTCACCTTCACCGGGTAGCTCACCTTGTCGCCGTGGTGGAAGTGGATGTTGAAGTCCACGGGAGCGTCGGCCGACCAGGCGAAGCGGCGGCTGCGGCCGGCGTCGAGGCGCAGGCACTCCTCGGCGACCGCGCCCGCCTTCAGCTCGTGCGAGAAGGCCCGTGCCTTGCCGCTGTCATCCTGCGGGGCCGAGCCGGCGCCGCCGGGAAGGGCGAGGGAAGGCAGGAGGAAGACGAGGGCGAGGGCGGGTCGGCGCATGGGCTTCGGGGGTTCCGGGGGGAGGGCCTCCATGGTACTTCGGCGGGGCCCGCCGCAGGGCGACCGGGCGCGGGCGCCGGCTCTTTTCTTGCGCTGCAACATGCGCCTCTGCTAGCATGGCTCGCCATGAACCGCTTCGCCGCTTTCTTCCTTTACTTCTGGTTTCCCACGCTCACGGCGGCCGGGAGAAGCTAGCGCGGACGAAACAGACGCGACGAAGCCCGAAAAGACCGCCAGCCGCAAACTGGCGGTTTTTTGTTGGGAGCGCCCCGGAAACACACCCATGACCCACTACCGAACCGACGACGTACGCATCGAGCAGGGCGACGAGCTCCTCGCGCCCATGCAGGTGATGCGCGAGCTGCCCGCCACGGACGAGACCGAGCGCGTCACCTTCGAGGCCCGGCAGGGCATCCACGACATCCTGCGGGGGGCCGACGACCGCCTGCTCGTGGTGGTCGGGCCGTGCTCGATCCACGACCTGAAGGCCGCGCGCGAGTACGCCGTGCGCCTCAAGGCCCAGCGCGAGCGCCTCGCCGACGACCTGCTGCTGGTGATGCGCGTGTACTTCGAGAAGCCGCGCACCACCGTCGGCTGGAAGGGGCTCATCAACGACCCGCACCTGGACGACACCTTCGACATGAACGAGGGCCTGCGGCTCGCGAGGAGCCTGCTGCTCGACATCAACAACCTCGGCGTGCCCTGCGGCACGGAGTTCCTCGACCTCATCTCGCCGCAGTACATCGCGGACCTCATCTCCTGGGGGGCGATCGGCGCGCGCACCACCGAATCGCAGTCGCACCGGCAGCTCGCCTCGGGGCTTTCCTGCCCGGTGGGCTTCAAGAACGGCACCGACGGCAACGTGCGCATCGCCGTGGACGCGATCAAGGCCGCCAACACGCGCCACCACTTCATCTCGGTCACGAAGAGCGGGCACGTGGCGGTGTTCAAGACGGCGGGCAACGAGGACTGCCACGTGATCCTGCGCGGCGGCAAGTCGCCCAACTACGACGCGGCGAGCGTTGAGGCGGCCGGCCGGGAGCTCGCCGCCGCGGGCCTCGCCCAGCACCTCATGATCGACTTCTCCCACGCCAATTCCTCCAAGCAGTACCAGAAGCAGGTGGAGGTGGCCGCCGACGTGGCCCGCCAGGTGGGCGCGGGCGAGACGCGCATCGTGGGCGCGATGGTCGAGAGCCACCTGAACCCGGGCCGCCAGGACCTGGTGCGCGGCAAGGGACTCGAGTACGGGGTGTCGATCACCGACGCCTGCCTGGGATTCGACGACACGGTGGCGGTGCTGGAGACGCTCGCCGGGGCCGTGCGCCGGCGCCGCGTCGCGCAGGAGGAGCCGGAGCAATGAAGGCGCAAGTGGCCGTCATGGGCCGCACCGACGACCTGCGCATCACCGCGGTCCGCGCGCTCATCGCGCCGCAGCTCCTCGTCGAGCAGCTGCCGGTCGACGCGGCCGCGCTCGCCGTGGTGGGCGGGGCGCGGCAGGCGATCCACCGCGTGCTCCACGGCGCGGACGACCGCCTGCTCGTCGTCGCCGGGCCGTGCTCCATCCACGACTACGACGCGGCGCTCGAGTACGCGACGGGGCTCGCGGCGCAGGCGCGGGAACGCGAGGCCGAGCTCCTCACCGTCATGCGGGTCTACTTCGAGAAGCCGCGCACCACGGTCGGCTGGAAGGGCTTCATCAACGACCCGCACCTCGACGGCAGCTTCGCGATGAACGAGGGGCTGCGGCTCGCGCGGAAGCTCCTGCTCGACATCAACCGGCTGGGGCTTCCCTGCGGCACGGAGTTCCTGGACCTCCTCTCGCCGCAGTACATCTCCGACCTCATCGCCTGGGGCGCCATCGGGGCGAGGACGACGGAGTCGCAGTCGCACCGCCAGCTCGCCTCGGGGCTTTCCTGCCCGGTGGGCTTCAAGAACGGCACCGACGGCTCCGTGAAGGTGGCGGTGGACGCGCTGCGCGCGGCGGCCGCGCCGCACGCCTTCATGGGCATGACCAAGACCGGCCAGGCCGCGATCTTCGAGACCGCCGGCAACGAGGACTGCCACGTGATCCTGCGCGGCGGCAAGTCGCCCAACTACGACGCCGCGAGCATCGAGGCCGCCTCCCGGGAGCTCGCCGCGGCGGGCCAGGCCCCGCGCCTGATGGTGGACTTCTCCCACGCGAACGCCTCGAAGCAGTACCGGCGGCAGATCGCGGTGGGCGCCGACGTGGCCGCCCAGCTCGCGGCGGGCGAGGACCGCATCCTGGGCGTGATGGTGGAGAGCAACCTCGTCGAGGGCCGCCAGGACCTCGTTCCCGGCCAGCCGCTCGCGCGCGGCGTCTCGATCACCGACCCCTGCCTGGGCTGGGACGACACGGTGCGCCTGCTCGACACGCTCGCCGAGGGCGTGCGTGCGCGCCGCCTCGTCCGCGCGGAATAGCGGCCGTCGATGAGCAAGTCCGACGAGTTCCGCGTCCTCGGCCGCCGCCCCGGCAACGAGGAATCCATCCGCTTCGAGTACAAGGGCGTCGCGATCGACCAGGACTCGTTCCACGTGGTGGCCGGGCTCAACGCCGTGGACACGCGCGAATACGTCGAGCGCACCTTCGCCGCGCTGCGCGACGCGGGCCAGGCATGCGCGCGGATGGGCGCCTACAAGCCCCGCACCAGCCCCTATTCCTTCCAGGGCTACGGCCGGCAGTGCCTGCCCTACGTCTTCGAGCTCGCCGGCAAGTACGGCATCCGGCTCATTTCCATGGAGGTGACGCGCGACGAGCACGTGGACGAGATCCGCGAGGCGCTGCGCGCCACGGGCGAGCCCACGGGCGTGATGCTCCAGATCGGCACGCGCAACACCCAGAACTTCGAGCTGCTGAAGACGGTGGGCAGCCAGCGCGACTTCCCGATCCTCCTGAAGCGCGGCTTCGGGATCACGCTGCACGAGTCGCTGCTCGCCGCCGAGTACGTCGCGAGCGGCGGCAACCGCGACATCGTCTTCTGCCTGCGCGGCATGAAGACGAACTTCGGCGACCCCCACCGCAACCTCGTGGACTTCGGCCACGTGCCGACGGTGAAGCGGCTCACGCGCATGCCGGTATGCGTGGACCCCTCCCATTCGGTCGGCATCCGCGGGTCGTCGCCGGAAGGCATTCCCGACATCTTCCACGTGGCCGCCCAGGGCGTCGTCGCCGGCGCGAACATGGTCCTCGTGGACATGCACCCGGAACCGCGCCGCGCGCTCGTGGACGCGGCGCAGGCGATCACGCTCGAGGAGCTGCCCTGGTTCCTCGAGGACATGGCGATCGCCCGCGAGGCCTGGCTCGCCCGCCGCGCGCTCGCCGCGCGCCGCCCCGGCGCGTGAGCCTCCCGGCGCGCCGCCTCGCGCGGGCGGCGCTGGCCCTCGCCGCGCTGGCGCTCTGCCTCCCGGCCGCGCCCGCGCCGGTCTCCCTCGTGGACGACCTCGGCAGGCGCGTCGTGCTCGCCCAGCCCGCGCGCCGCATCGCGACCCTGGCGCCCTCGATCACCGAGGCGGCCTTCGCCGTGGGCGCCGGAGGCCGCGTCGTGGGCGTGAGCGCCTGGAGCGACCATCCGCCGGCCGCCGCGGGACTGCCCGTGGTCTCGACGGCCTTCGCGATCGACCTGGAGGCGCTCGCGCGGCTCTCGCCGGACCTCGTCATCGCGTGGAAGGACTCCTTCCGGGCCGCCGACATCCCGCGCCTGGAGGCGCTGGGCGCGGCGGTCTTCGTGGTGCAGACGCGCACGCTCTCCGAGATCGCGCGGCTCCTCGAGGTGACCGCGGCGCTCTCGGGAGGGGACGCGGGGCCGGCCGTGCGCGCCTACGAGTCGCGGCTCGCCACCGTGCGCTCGCGCCACGCGCACCGCCCGCGCCTCAGGCTCTTCCTCGAGATCTCCCACCGCCCCCTCATGACGGTCGCCGGCGGCCACTTCATGGGCGAGGCGCTGGAGGCCTGCGGCGCGGCGAACGTCTTCGCGGACCTTCCGGACGTCGCGCCGCAGGTGTCCTGGGAGGAGCTCTACGCGCGCGCTCCCGACGCGATCCTCGGCACCGGGCCCGAGGGGGGCGAAGCCGCGTTCCGCCGCGACTGGGCGGAACGGGCCGGTCTCGAGGCCGTGCGCCGCGGCCGCCTCGCCTACCTCGCCTCCCGCGCCCTGGGGCGGCCCTCGCCGCGGGTGGTCGAGGGGATCGAGGCGCTCTGCGCCGCGCTCGAGCGCCTGCGCGGTCCCGGCTAGCCCGGTTTCAGGCGACCTCGCGCGATCGCCCCCGAGCACAGCACCTTGCCCGTGGGCTGGCCCGTCGGCGAGCCGCCGGGCGGCTCGCTCGACACCGCGAACGCGACCCCGTCGCGCAGCAGCGCGTCGAGGCCGGCGGCGCGGATCTCCGCGTCGCGGTCCGCGGGCACCACGCCCAGCGAGCGCGGCGAGCCTTCCTTCGGGATCACCCAGAGCTCGAGGTCGCGGGCCGCCATGTTCGCCCAGGGCTTCACCATGCGAAGCCGGATGAGCCCCTCGCGGGGCTGTTCCACCACGATGCGCGGCACCTGCTCGGGGGTGGCGAGCACCGCCACCAGCATCGGCTCGGGCGCGACCGGCGCGCGAAGCGCGAAGGCGAGGGCGAGGAGCGCCACGCTCGCCGCGGCGAAGCCCGCGCCGAGCCAGCGCCAGAAGGCGAGGTTCTCCCAGAGACCCGGCGGCGCCGCGGCGCGCGGGCGCGCGAGGCGCGCCTCGATGGCCGTCCACACCCGCGAAGGCGGCGCGACCGGCGCGAGGCGCCCGGCGAGGGGCGTGAGGAAGTCCTCCCACTGCGCGCGGATCGCGGCGAGCTCCCGGTCCGCGCCCGCGAGCGCCTCGAATCGCCGGCGCGCGCGGCCCCGCATCGTGCCGAGGACGAAGTCCGCGGCGAGCGCGTGCCGGAGCCCGGGCGTGAGGCGGATCATCGCGTTCTCATGACGCCATCCCGGCGCGCACGAGGCAGTCCTTGAGCCGCGCGAGGCCGCGCCGGATGTGCGTCTTCACGGTGCCCAGGGGCCGGCGCAGGTGCCCGGCGAGCTCCGAGTGGGAGAGCCCGTGGAAGAAGGCGAGCGCGATCGACTGGCGCTGGTCGGCCTCGAGCTCCGCGAGGCATTCGTCGATCGCGTGCGCGCCGGCGGCGCGGGCGGCGTCGCGCGCGGGGTCCGCGGACTCGTCCACGAGCCTCGCCGCGAGCGCCTCGTCGACGTCCTCCACCTCGCGGGCGCCGCGGCGCAGGACGTCGAGGCTGCGGTTCCTCACGATCGCGGCCATCCACGTGACCGGCGCGCTCCTCGCCCGGGCGTAGTCCGACGCGTGGTGCCAGATGGAGACGAAACTGTCCTGCAAGACTTCCTCCGCGAGCTGCCGTTCCCTCACGATACGCAGGGACACGGCAAACAGTTTCGCGCTGGTGGCGCGGTAGAGCTCGGCGAAGGCCTTGCGGTCGCCGCCGGCCGAGGCCGCGAGCAGGCTCGCGAGGCGGTCGGCGGCGTCGGCGGGCGTGGACATGGCGGCGATTGTACGTGGGGCCGCGGTCGCGCCAAGGGGGGACAGGGTCCCGCGCCGCCCGCCCCCGGTACCCCTCCCTGTTATCATTTCCGCCTCTTGGCCTCGAACGCGAAACCGTTGAAGACCACCTTCCTGGACTTCGAGCAGCCCATCGCGGAGCTCGAGCAGAAGATCGAGGAGCTGCGCTTCGTGCAGGACGACAGCGCGGTCGACATCTCGCAGGAGATCGAGCGCCTGTCGAGGAAGAGCCGCGACCTCACGAAGGACATCTACGCGAAGCTCACCGCCGCGCAGGTCTCCAAGGTCGCGCGCCACCCCCAGCGCCCCTACACGCTCGACTACGTCGCGGCCATGTGCACGGACTTCGAGGAGATGCACGGCGACCGCTCCTTCGCGGACGACCCGGCGATCGTCGGCGGCCTCGCGCGCTTCAACGGCCAGAGCGTGATGGTGCTCGGCCACCAGAAGGGCCGCGACACGAACGAGAAGATCCTGCGCAACTTCGGCATGCCGCGCCCCGAGGGCTACCGCAAGGCGCTGCGCCTCATGAAGCTCGCGGAGAAGTTCGCGATCCCGCTGCTCACCTTCATCGACACCCCCGGCGCCTATCCGGGGATCGGCGCCGAGGAGCGGGGGCAGTCGGAGGCCATCGGGCGCAACCTCTACGAGATGGCGGGGCTGCGCGTGCCCGTCGTCGTGTCGATCATCGGCGAGGGCGGCTCCGGCGGCGCGCTCGCCATCGCCGTGGGCGATGCGACGCTCATGATGCAGTACTCGACCTACTCGGTGATCTCGCCGGAGGGGTGCGCCGCCATCCTGTGGAAGAGTCCCGAGAACGCAGCCGAGGCGGCCGAGTGCCTCGGCATCACGGCGGGGCGCCTGAAGTCGTTCGGCCTCGTGGACAAGGTCGTCTCGGAACCCCTCGGCGGCGCGCACCGCGACCCGGCCGACGCCGCCAAGGCGCTCAAGAAGGCGATCGCGGACCACCTTCGACAGCTCCAGGACCTGCCGATGACCCAGCTCCTCGAGCGACGCCAGGACCGGCTCGTGGGCTACGGCAAGTTCAAGGAGCTGGCGGAGTAACGCTCGGGGGCCCCTGCCGATGCTCGCGCGCCGGTCGCCCCCGCCCGAAGGACTCGTCGGCCGCGTCGCCCGCCGCGTCCTCGCGCGCGTGCGCCGCGGCCAATCCGTGTGCGTCGCCTACTCGGGCGGCCTCGACTCCACCGTGCTGCTCGACCTCCTCGCGGGACTTCGTGACGAGGGGGGCTTCGCGCTCGTGGCGAGGCACGTGCACCACGGGCTCTCGCCGGAGGCCGGGCGCTGGGCGCAGGCCTGCGAGGCGTTCGCCCGCTCGCGCGGCGTGGCGCTCGAGGTGGTGCGGGTCGAGGTGGACCGCGGCCACCCCGCAGGGCTCGAGGCCGCGGCGAGGGCCGCGCGGCTCGCGGCCCTCGCCGGCGCCGGGACGGATTTCGTCGCGCTCGCCCATCACCGCGACGACCAGGCCGAGACGGTTCTCCTGCAGGCGCTGCGCGGCGCGGGCGTGAAGGGCCTCGCGGCGATGGGGGAGGCGCGCGCCGCGGGCGGGACGGTGTGGCTGCGCCCGCTCCTCGACGAGCCGCGGGAGGCGCTCCTCGCGCACGCGCGCGGGGCGGGCCTCGCCTGGGTCGAGGACGAGTCGAACGCGGCGGCGGACTTCGACCGCAACTTCCTGCGCCATCACGTCCTGCCCGGGATCGCGACGCGTTTTCCGCAGTTCCGCGAGTCCCTCGCCCGCCTCGCGCGCCACGCGGCCGCGGCCGATGCGCTCCTCGCGGAGCTCGCCCGCGAGGACCTCGCCCGCATCGGGGACGGGGACGGGCTCGCCGTCGCCGGCCTCGCCGCCCTCGATCCCGCGCGCCGCGCCAACGCGCTGCGGCACTACCTCGCCGGGCACGGACTCGCGATGCCGGGCGAGGCGCGGCTCGAGGAGATGGCGCGCCAGCTCGCCGGCGCGCGGGCCGGCGCGCGGGTGCTCCTTCGCCACGACGGGCGCTGCCTCGTGCGGCACGGGGGCCGGGTCCGGGTGGACGACGTTCCCGGCGTCGCGACCGCCTGGCAGGTCGCGTGGCATGGCGAAGCGGTGCTCCCGCTCGGCGAGGGACGCGGCGAGGTCCGCTTCGCGCCGGCGACGGGGGAGGGCATCGCCGCGGAGCGCGTGCCCGGCGGGCGCTGGCACTTCGCCCCCCGCGCCGGGGGCGAGCGGATCCGGCTGCGCGAGGGCGGCCCGACGCGCACCCTCAAGAACCTGCTCCAGGAGCACGGCGTGCCCGCGTGGCGCCGCGCGAGCCTGCCGCTCCTTTTCGAAGGCGGGGAGCTCGTCTGGGTCCCCGGCGTCGGCGTGTCCGCCGCCTACCGCGCCCGCGGGGACGGCGCCGGGCTGCTGCCCGACTGGCGCCCCGCCGGACGCTGAAAATGGCCGCCGGCCCTAGCCCGGCGCGGAAGCCCTGTGATAGAATGAAAAGCTAAATTTTTCATTCAGTTAGCGGAGATTTTCATGGCGGTTCAGCGCACCCTGTCGATCATCAAGCCCGATGCCGTGGCGAAGAACATCATCGGCAAGATCTACTCCCGGTTCGAGACCAACGGGCTCAAGGTCGTCGCGGCGAAGATGGTCCACCTCTCCCGGCAGGAGGCCGAGGGCTTCTACGCGGTGCACCGGGGCCGGCCGTTCTTCGAGGACCTCGTCGAGTTCATGATCTCCGGCCCGGTGATGATCCAGGCGCTCGAGGGCGAGGACGCCATCCAGAAGAACCGCGACCTCATGGGGGCCACGGACCCGAAGAAGGCCGAGAAGGGCACGATCCGCGCCGACTTCGCCGCCTCGATCGACGCCAACGCCGTTCACGGCTCCGACGCGCCCGAGACGGCCGCGACGGAGATCGCCTACTTCTTCCCCGCGAGCCAGGTCTACTCGCGCTGACCCGACCGGCCGCCGGCGAGACGCCCATGCGCACCAACCTGCTCGACTTCACGCTTCCCGCCCTCACCGACTGGTTCGCGTCGCTGGGGGAGAAGCCGTTTCGCGCGAAGCAGGTGTTCCGCTGGGTCCACCAGCGGGGCGTGGCGGATTTCGAGGCGATGACCGACCTCGCCAAGGGCCTTCGCGCGAAGCTCTCCGAGCTCGCCGAGGTGCGCCCGCCCGCGGTGCTCTCCGAGCACCGCTCGGCCGACGGGACGGTGAAGTGGCTCTTCGACGTGGGCGTGGGCAACGGCGTCGAGACCGTGTTCATCCCCGAGGACGACCGCGGCACCCTGTGCGTGTCCTCGCAGGTGGGCTGCGCGCTCGACTGCGGCTTCTGCTCCACCGGGCGCGCGGGCTTCAACCGCGACCTGTCGGTCGCGGAGATCCTCGGGCAGCTCTGGGTGGCCAACCGCCGGCTGGAGGAAATGGCGCGCGAGGGCCTGCCCTACCGCCTCGAGGCCTCGACCGAGGGCGCCACGCCGAAACCCGTCACCAACGTCGTGATGATGGGCATGGGCGAGCCGCTCAACAACTTCGAGAACGTGGTGGCGGCGATGTCGGTCATGCTGGACGACAACGCCTACGGGCTCTCGCGCCGGCGCGTGACGCTCTCCACCTCGGGCGTGGTGCACCAGCTGCGCAAGCTCGCCGCGCGGCTCCCGGTCGCGCTCGCCGTGAGCCTGCACGCCCCCGACGACGAGCTGCGCTCGCGCCTCATGCCGATCAACCGCAGCTACCCGATCGCGGAGCTGCTGGCGGCGTGCCGCGAGTACCTCGACGCGGCCCCGCGCGACTTCATCACCTTCGAGTACGTCCTCCTGGACGGCGTGAACGACGCGCCGGCGCAGGCGCGCGCGCTGGCGAAGCTCCTGCGGGAGGTTCCCTGCAAGGTGAACCTGATCCCGTTCAACCCGTTCCCGGGGTCCGGATTCGGGCGCTCGCGGCCGGAGGCCGTCGCGCGCTTCCGCGACATCCTGGTCGAGGCGGGCTACGTCGCGACCGTGCGCAAGACCCGCGGCGACGACATCGACGCGGCCTGCGGGCAGCTCGCCGGGCAGGTCGTGAACCGCATGAGGAAGCGCACGGTGCGCATCCACCAGGAGGCCGCGTGATGAAGCTCCTCGCCCTCGCCGCCGCGGGACTGCTCTCGGCCTGCGTGTCGCAGACCACGGTCGAGACGCGCCTCGTGCAGGACGCCCAGACCGCGGACGCGCGCCGCCGCGCCGAGATCCACACCTCGCTCGCCTCGCAGTACTACCAGCGCGGCAACTTCGTGGTGGCGCTGGAGGAGACGCGCCTCGCGCTCAAGGACGACCCGCGCTACTTCCAGGCCCTCAACGTGCGCGCGCTCGTCTTCATGGAGCTTCGCGAGGACGAGCAGGCGCGCCAGGCCTTCGAGCAGGCGCTCGCGCTCGCGCCCAGCGACCCGGACGTGATGAACAACTTCGGCTGGTTCCTCTGCCTGCGCGGCGAGCGGCCCCGGGCGATGGAGTTCTTCGCGCGCGTGCAGTCCGACTCGCTGTACACGACGCCCGAGAAGGCCCTCCTCAACGCGGGCCTGTGCGCGCGCATCGCCGGGCGCAACGCCGAGTCCGAGGAGTTCCTGCGCCGCGCGGTCACCTTCAAGCCCGACCTCGCCGGCGCGCTCTACAGCCTCGCCGAGATCCTCTTCGAGAAGGGCGCCTACAAGGAGGCGGAGAACTACCTCGTGCGCTACATGCGCCTGGGCGAGCCCACGCTCTCGGCCCTGGTGCTGGGCGTGAAGCTCGCGCGCGCCCAGGGGGAGCGGATGGCCGAGGACAGCATGCTGCAGCAGCTGCGCCGGCGCTTCCCCGACGCGCCGCAGACCCGTGACCTCCTGAAGGGCGAAGCCGGGAAGTGATGGATTCGGGAAGCGACACCACCGAGCGCCGCGAGGCGCCGCAGTCGCCGGGCGCGATCCTCGCCGCCGAGCGGGAGCGCCAGGGGCTCGCGCGCGCCGACATCGCGCAGCGCCTGCACATGAGCGTCTCCCAGGTGGAGGCGCTCGAGGCCTCGGACTACGAGCGGCTCCCGCGCGGCACCTTCCTCAAGGGGTTCACGCGCAACTACGCGAGGGCCCTGGGCCTGGACGCCGACGCGGTGATGGGGCTCCTCGCCCAGGACGCGCCGCGCGAGAGCTCGCCGGACATCGTGGTGCCCAGCCAGAACATCCGCTTCGATCCCCTCGGCCAGCGCCTCGCCAACCCGTACGTGAAGGCCGCGGGCATCGCCTTCGTCCTGGTCGCCCTCGGCTTCGCGGCGATGTACTGGTGGCTCTTCATCCGCCCGCAGGGGCTGGCCCAGGCGACCGCGGTGAAGAAGCCGGCCGTCGAGGTGAGCGCGCCCGCCCCGGCGCCGCCGGAGGCGCCCGCGGCGTCGCCACCCGCGGCAGCGGCGCCCGCGCAATCTCCGGCGGCGGGCGCGCCGCCCGCGAATTCCCCCGCGGGACCGGCCGCGTCCCCGGCGGCCGAGCCGTCCCAGGCTCCCGCCGCGCCGGCCGCGGAAGCGCCGCGCGTCGCCGGACCCGGGGAGGGGACCATCCGCCTCGCGTTCCGCGGCGCGGCCTGGGTGGAGATCACGGACGCCCGCGGCAAGGTGCTCCTGTCGCGCACCCATCCGGGCGGCTCGAACACGGAGGTCATCGGCAAGCCGCCCTTCGGGCTGGTGATCGGAAACGCCCCCGAGGTGAGCGTCACCTACAACGGCCGCGACGTCGACCTCGCGCCGCACACGCGCGTGGCCGTCGCGCGCCTCACGCTTCCCTAGCGAAGCCCGCGACATGAGTCCCGTCCCGCGCCGTCCTTCGCGCCAGGTCCTCCTCGCCGGCAGGCCCGTCGGCGGCGGCGCGCCCATCCTCGTGCAGTCGATGACCAACACCGACACCGAGGACGCGAAGGCGACCGCGGACCAGGTGGCCTCGCTCGCGCGCGCCGGCAGCGAGGCCGTGCGCATCACCGTCAACACGCTGGAAGCCGCGCGCCAGGTTCCCGCCATCCGCAGCCGGCTCGTGGCGGCGGGCGTGGACGTGCCGCTCATCGGCGACTTCCACTTCAACGGCCACAAGCTCCTCGCGCAGGTGCCCGAGTGCGCCGAGGCGCTCGACAAGTACCGCATCAACCCGGGCAACGTGGGGCACGGCTCGAAGCGCGACGACCAGTTCGCGACGATGATCGGGAAGGCCGTCGAGTTCGGCAAGCCCGTGCGCATCGGCGTGAACTGGGGCTCGCTCGACCCGGAGCTCCTGACCCGGCTGATGGACGCCAACGCGAAGCTCGCGAGCCCGCGGGATGCCGACGCGGTGATGCGCGAGGCGCTCATCGTCTCGGCGCTGGAGAGCGCGGCGAAGGCCGAGGAACTCGGGCTCCCCGGGGACCGCATCATCCTGTCGTGCAAGGTCTCCGCCGTGCAGGACCTGATCGCGGTCTACCGCGCGCTCGCCGCGCGCTGCGACTACCCGCTGCACCTCGGCCTCACGGAGGCGGGGATGGGCTCGAAGGGCATCGTCGCCTCGACCGCCGCCATGGGCGTGCTGCTCCAGGAGGGCATCGGCGACACCATCCGCGTCTCCCTCACGCCCGAGCCCGGCGGGGACCGCACGCGCGAGGTGATCGTGGCGCAGGAGATCCTGCAGACGATGGGGCTGCGTTCCTTCACGCCGCAGGTCTCGGCCTGCCCCGGCTGCGGGCGCACCACGAGCACCTTCTTCCAGGAACTCGCGGAAAAGATCCAGTCCTACCTGCGACGGCAGATGCCCGTTTGGCGGACGCAGTATCCCGGCGTCGAGGAGCTGCACGTGGCCGTCATGGGCTGCGTGGTGAACGGGCCGGGCGAGTCGAAGCTCGCCGACATCGGCATCTCGCTTCCCGGCTCGGGGGAGAAGCCCGTGGCCCCGGTGTTCGTCGACGGCGAGAAGACCGTCACGCTCAAGGGCGAGCGGATCGCGGAGGAGTTCCAGGCGATCGTCGAGGACTACGTGCGCAGCCGCTTCGCGCCCGGCGCCGCGAAGGCCGGCGCGAAGCCCCGGAAGTCCATCGCCATCCAGGCGGCAAGGTCATGAGCGGGAGGATCCAGG
>CALEJW010000094.1 GCA_937898635.1 uncultured Pseudomonadota bacterium
GGCCTTCACGCAGATCCCCTCGCTCGTCTCCTCGATGCACGACCACGGCCTGAAGAGCCTGGTGCAGATCGGCGCGATCTTCCTGAATGCGCCCGAGCCGCCGGCCGGATACCCGAAGAGCTTCGGCGACCCGGGCGTGCGCACCCAGTACCTGAACGACGTGGCGGCGGTCGCGCGGACGAAGCCGAACTACATGATCCTCGCCACCGAGATCAACCTGCTCTACCGCTTCAACCCGGCCGAGTTCGAGAACTTCCGCACGCTCTACACGCTCGCGGCCATGACGGTCCGGTCCATCTCGCCGCAGACCAAGGTCGGGGTCTCCTTCCTCTACTCCGTGTGGTTCGCCAACTACTTCCTGGACGACATCGACGTGCCCGCGATGCTCTGGCCGATGGACTTCATGGGCTTCACCACCTATCCGGAGTGGCTCGTGCGCGAGGGGCATTTCCCGAACGTCGCGGCGATCCCGCCGGAGTTCCACGGCGCGGTGCGCATCGCCTACCCGAACGCGAAGATCGCCTTCACCGAGATCGGCTGGGCGAGCAAGCACCACGGGACGCCCCAGGAGCAGGCGGACTTCGTGAGGAACATCCCGCGGCTCTTCTCCACCTCGAACCCGGAACTCCTCACCTGGGCGGTCCTGCACGACATGGAATTCTTCGACCGCAGCCTCCTCAACGAGGAGTCGACCCAGTTCCTCGAGGGCCTGGGCGTGGACATCGACGCCCTCTTCGGCCACTTCAACGCCATGGGACTGCGCGACGGCTTCGGCACCCCGAAGCCGGGATGGGCCGAAGCCCTGACGCTCGAGCTTCCCCCGCGGCCCTGAGATGCGGCAGGCCCTGACCGCAGGCGCGTTCCCCCATCCGGTTCGCGACGCCGGCCCGTGCGGGAGCATCCGCCCGTGAGCGCCACCCCCGAGATCAGCGTCGTCGTCGCGACCTACTGCCGCGCGGAGACGCTTCGCGAGACGCTCGCGCACCTCGCGGCGCAGAGCATCGCGCCCGAGCGCTACGAGGTGATCGTCGTCGACGACGGCTCCCCCGACCACACGCGATCGGTGGTGGAGGAGGCCCAGGGGCGGTGCCGCTTCGCGCTGCGCTACCTCCACCACGCCAACCGCGGCCCGGGCTACACGCAGAACGAGGGCGTGCGCGTCGCCCGCGCGCCGCTCGTCCTGCTCATTCCCGACGACATCTTCCTCGACCGCGAGGCGCTGGAGGCGCACCTCGAGGCCCACGCGCGCGATCCCTCTCCCGGGCTGGCGGTGCTGGGGCGCGTGCTGCAGTCGCCGAAGCTCAAGCAGTCGGTCTTCCTCGCCAAGTGGGACCCCTGGCACATCGGGAACCTGCCCGACGGCGTGGAGCTGCCCTACCACATGTTCTGGGCCTGCCACATGTCGGTGGTGCGCGAGTTCATGCTCGAGCACGGGATGTTCAACGAGGAGAAGGGCCGGGGCAGCTACGCCGCCCACGAGGACGTGGAGCTGGGCTACCGGATGCACCAGCACGGCATGCGGGTCGTCTTCTGCCGCCGTGCCCTGGGCCACCACTACCACGTGGACACGCTGGAGCGCGAGCTGAAGCGCAGCTACGGCCGCGGCGTCAACTTCGTGGACCTGCGCCGGCGCATCCCGCACGCGGAGATGGACATCACGTACCGCGCCTACGACCTGGGCACGCTCGTCGCGCTGCGGCACGAGCTCGCGGGCCCGCGCAGGCCCTACCTCTTCGAGCCGGACCGCAGCATGGTCCGCCTGGTGCTGCGCTACTTCCTGCGCATCGCCCTCTTCAACCGGGCGACGGTGCGCTTCGCCTGGCTGCCCTTCCTGGACGCGGCGGAGCGATCGCCGCTCCTCGCGCGCCTCGTGCACGAGAACATGTACCGCGGCCTGATCGTGCACCAGTTCCTGCGCGGCTACCACGACGCGCGCCGCGAGGACCGCGCGCTCGCCCGTTCCCGGGCCGCGGAGGGAGGCTGAGGCGACCCGGCCCGCGGCTCGCGCCCCGCGGGACGCGAGGCGCGCGCGCGTGAGAACATTGGGGCAGGCGCCGGTGTCTCACCGGCTCGACCACGAACGCGGAGGACCGTCCCCGGACGGCCGTCCCCCCGGAGGCTTCATGAACCGAGTTTTCCAGTCCGTCGCGGGCCTCGTCGCCTGCCTGTCCCTGCTCGCCACCGCGACCCCGGCCCCGGCCGCGAGCGCGTCGTGGCTCACCGGCGCCGTGATGACGCCGCGCAACTTCCCCGACCACGGTCCCGCCGAGCTGGGCGACATGTTCCGCGTCGGCGCCGAGCTCGGCACGCTCGCGGTGATCCGCATCGACTGGAAGGATCCCAACCGGCTGGAGGCGGTGCGCGCGCTCATGAGCCTCGCCGCGCAGCGCAACCTGAAGGCGGTCGTGGAGTTGAACCCCCTCAAGGCCGACGGCATCGCGGGCGCGAAGATCGACCCGCCGCCCGAGGCCTCGGTGCCGAGGATGTCCTTCTCCAACCGCGACGTCGCCGAGCCGTACTCGCGGGCGGTGCTCGAGCTCGCCGAGCTCAAGCCGCCCTACCTCGCGCTCGCCACGGACGTGAACCTCCTCGCCCTGTCGGAGCCGGGCGAGTACGCGGCCTTCGCCGCGCTCTACCGCAGGCTCTACGAGCGGGTGAAGCGCGTCTCGCCGGGCACGAAGGTCTTCGTCACCTTCCAGTGGGAGGCGATGCAGGACCGCAATGCCAGGTCGGGCCGCTCGCTCGTCGAGGCCGTGCGCTCGCACATGGACCTCCTCGCCTTCACTTCCGATCCCCGCAAGCTCCACGACCGCCGCGGACCGTCGTCCATCCCCGACGACTACTACTCCCGCATGTCGGCCTACCGCGCCTCGCGCGAGGAGCTCCTTCTGGAAGTCACCTGGCCCACCGACGGCGGGTCGGGGGAAGCCGACCAGCTCGCCTTCGTGCGCGAGCTGCCGCAACTCCTGGGCGGGGTGAGGCCCACCGCCGTGGTGTGGGGATTCCTCCACGACGTGAAGGTCCTCATCTTCACGCTGCGCTCGGGCCTGCTGGAAGCCGACGGGAAGCCCAAGCCCGCCTTCGCGGCCTTCCGCGAGCTGGGCTCGGCGAAACCGGCCGCGGTGGCGGCCAGCGCGCCCGCGGCCGGCGGGGCGCCGCGGTCGCGGCTCGCGAAGGCGAGCCAGGAGCCCGCGCACTTCGGCATCTACACCGCGCGGCTCGACGGGAGCGGGATGACGCCCGTCATGACGAGCGACGACCAGGAGATGACGCACCCCCGCGTTTCCCCCGACGGCAGGCGGGTCGTCCTCACGCGCTACAACCGCAAGGGCAAGGACGGCAAGGCGACCGAGGAGAAGGGCTACGAGGACACCGAGATCATGGTCGTCAACCTCGACGGCACGGGCCTCGAGACGATCGTGCCGGGCAAGCCCGGCGTCATCAACGCCAACGGGTGCTGGACGCCGGACGGGAAGTCGCTCATCTACCTGACCACGGACAACCCGCAGCGCGATCCCGAGATCCGCAGGATCGACCTGGACACGCGGCGGGTGACGCGCGTGCCCACGCCGGCGGGGCTCAAGACGACGGACCCGCACTGGCTCGGCAACCAGATCGTGTTCCCGGCGAAGGGCAAGGACGTGGACGCGCTCTGGGTGATGAACGCCGACGGCAGCCGGGCGCGCAAGATCACCGACCCCCCGGAGAAGCGCGGGCTCTTCTCGCCCGGCCTCTACGGAGACTTCGACCCGAAGCTCTCGCCCGACGGCGACAAGGTGGCCTTCATGCGCATCGCCGGCGGCACGAGCTGGCGCGTGCTGGTGGTGGACCTTCGCACGGGCGAGGAGCGCACGCTCACGCCCGCGGAATACACGCGCAAGGGCGTCATGGAGTGGCTTCCGGTGTGGTCCGGCGACGGCGATCTCCTGCTCTTCATGCACGTGGACACGAAGAACC
>CALEJW010000095.1 GCA_937898635.1 uncultured Pseudomonadota bacterium
GGTGGTAGGCCACGTCCGGCACGAAGTAGGTGTAGGTGCCGTCGGACTTGCGCATGACGCGGTCCTTGTCGTCGCCGAAGTCCGTGGTGCGAAGCCACAGCGCGCCCTCGGCCTCGTAGGCGTGGCCCGCGTCGAGGAGCATCTTCACCGTCTCCTCGACCTTGCCGTCGGCGTAGAGCGAGCTCTCGAGGAAGTAGGAGTCGAACTTCACGCCGAAGGCGCGCAGGTCCGCGTCCTGCTCGCCGCGCAGGTACGCCACGGCGAAGACGCGGATGGCCTCGAGGTCGTCGCCCTTCGCGTCCGCCGGGTGCTCGGCGGCGTAGTCGCGGGCGATGTCCTTGATGTAGTCGCCGCGGTACCAGTCCTCGTGCATCTCGGCGCCGGCCGTGCCCGCGGCCTCGCGCAGGCGGTACTGGACGGAGAGCGCGAGGTTCGCGATCTGGTTGCCGGCGTCGTTGTAGTAGAACTCGCGCAGCACCTTCCAGCCCTGCCACTCGAGGAGCGTGGAGATCGCGTCCCCGAGCGCCGCCTGGCGGCCGTGGCCCACGTGCAGCGGGCCGGTCGGGTTCGCGGAGACGAACTCCACCATGATCGTGCGGCCTTCTCCCGTCTTGCCTTGCCCGTAGGCGCGGCCCGCCGCGCGGATCGCCGCGACCACCGCGAAGCGCGAGGCCGCGGACAGCGTGAAGTTGATGAAGCCCGGGCCCGCGATCTCGGTCTTCGCGATCTCCGGGACGTTCGCGAGCGCGGCGACGATGGCCTCGGCGGCCTCGCGGGGCTTCAGGCCCACGCGCCTGGCGATCTGCAGCGCCACGTTGGAGGCGAAGTCGCCGTGATCGGCGTTCTTGGGCCGGTCGAGGTCCACCGAGACCTCGCCCGAGGCGGGGAAGGCCGCGCGCACGGCCTGGCGGACCAGGGTGGCGAGGCGGGTCTTGGGATCGGCTTCGGTCACGGCGGCGGGACGGATGCGGGAACCCGCCATTATACGGGGCCGGCCCTTCCCGGCCCTCGCGTCCCCCCCGGGGGAAGTCAGGCCTCCTGGGGATCGACGTCCAGGGACCAGCGCACGCGCCGGCCGCCCTTCTCGTCGAGCGCCGCCTTCCAGGCGCGCAGGAAGGCCTGCAGGGCCGGCCGGGCGGAGGCGCGCACGAGGAGCTGGGCGCGCTCGAAGCCGGCCTTGCGCTCGAGCGGCGCGGGGACCGGGTCGAAGATTTCGACCTTGCCCGCGAGCGCCCGCGCGAGCCTCGCCGCCGCCCTCAGGAAGGCGAGCGCCTCGCCCTCGCGCTTGGATTCCGCCCGCAGCATCGCGAGGTGCGCGAAGGGCGGGAACTGCGCCAGGCGCCTCTCCGCGAGTGCGGCGTCCGCGAAGGCCGCGAAGTCGTGCGCCGCCACCGCCGCGTAGAGCGGGTGCGTGGGGAAATCCGTCTGGATGAGCACCTCGCCCGGCGCGCCCGCGCGTCCCGCGCGGCCCGCCACCTGGGTGAGGAGCGCGAAGAGGCGCTCGGCGGCGCGGAAGTCGGCGCTGTAGAGCGCGCCGTCGCTGCCGACCACGCCCACCAGCGTGAGGCGCGGGTAGTCGTGGCCCTTGGCGAGCATCTGCGTGCCCACGAGGATGTCGAGCCGCTCGTCGCGCACCTGCCCGAGCACCTCGGCGAGCGCGCCGGGGCGCGCGGTGGAGTCGCGGTCGACGCGCGCGATGCGCGCCCCGGGAAGCGCCGCGGCGAGCGCCTCCTCGATCCTTTGCGTGCCCTGGCCCACGGGCGCGAGGTCGGGGCTGCCGCAGCCCGGGCAACGCGCGGGGACCCGCTCGCGGTGCCCGCAGTGGTGGCAGCGCATCTCGCCCGCGCGCTGGTGCAGGACGAGGTTCGCGCTGCAGCGCGTGCACGTCGAGTGCCAGGCGCAGGAGCGGCAGAAGAGCACGGGCGAGTAGCCGCGGCGGTTCAGGAAGACGAGGCTCTGCTCGCCCCGGGCGATGCGGGCCTTGAGCGAGCGCAGGAGCGCGTCGCTCAGGCCCTCGACGGGACGGTCGGCGCGGGTGTCCACCATGCGCACCGCGGGAAGCCGCGCCCCTTCGAGGGCGCGCTCGCGAAGCTCGGCGAACCCGTAGCGGCCCTGCTTCGCGTTGGCCCAGGTCTCGAGGGACGGGGTCGCGGAGCCCAGCACGACGGGAATGCCGGCGAGCTGCGCCCGGCGCACGGCCACGTCGCGGGCCGAGTAGCGAAGTCCCTCGTGCTGCTTGTAGGAGGGGTCGTGCTCCTCGTCCACGACGATGAGGCCCAGCTCCGGCATGGGCGCGAGGGCGGCAAGGCGCGTGCCGAGCACGATGCGCGCGCGGCCGGTCTGCGCCGCGAGCCAGGCGGCGGCGCGCTCGCCCTCGCCCAGGTGGCTGTGGGCGGCGACGATCGCCGCGCCGGGAAAGCGCTCGCGCACGCGCGACTCGAGCTGCGGCGTGAGGCCGATCTCCGGGACGAGGTAGAGCGCCTGCCGCCCGCGCGCGAGGGCCTCGGCGATGAGGCGCAGGTAGACCTCGGTCTTGCCGCTTCCGGTGATCCCCGCGAGGAGCACCGGGTGGAAGCGGCCGAAGCCGGCGAGCACCTGCGCGAGGGCCGCGGCCTGGGCCGGGGTGGCTTCCACGGGGGAGGGGAAGGGACCGGGAGAGGACTTGGGGTCGCCCGGCGCCTTGATGGCGCGCCGCTTCGCCTGGCGAAGCCGCGGCGGCAGGCTCGCGTGCAGCACCTCGCCCAGGGGGCGCTGGTAGTAGGCCGCGCAGAATTCCAGCAGGTCGAAGTCGGCTTCGGCGAGGGGAGCCACGTCCTCGAACACCCGCGCCACTTCCCTCAGGCGCTCCGTCGGGACTTCGCTCCGGGCCGGCCGGGCGACGACCACCCCCACCTTCGCCGCGCGCCCGAAGGGCACCGCCACGAGGCTCCCGCGCACCGGGTCGAGCCCCTCCGGCACGAGGAAATCGAAGGCCTGGTCGAGGGGCACGTCGAGGGCGACGCGGGCGATTTTCATGGTGCTCGGACCCCCCCGTTCAGGGGGCGCCAGCCCTGTGGATAATTCTGTGCATTTCTCGCTGCCCGGCCCCCGCGACAGGGGTCCCCCGGGGGGCGCATTTCAGCCGTGGCGCGAAAAGAGTCGCGCAACCCCATGAAATACAGCGCTTTTCCGGTGCGCCGGACAGGGGATCGCTGCGCTGCAAAAACTACCGCGAGAACACGCAAAGTGTGAATACGCAATCACTTCCGCGAAAATTTTCCGCTTGACACGGGCTCGGCGGAGGCGCTGCCGGGGCGGTGGCGGCGCACCGCCTCGACGAGCGCGTGGACGTGCTCCGGGGGCGTGAACTGGGAGACGCCGTGCCCGAGGTTGAAGACGTGGCCCGGGCCCGGCCCGAAGCTGTCGAGCACCCGCGCGGCTTCCCGCTCGATGGTCGCCGGCGGGGCGAAGAGGACCGCGGGGTCGAGGTTGCCCTGCAGGGCCACGCGGTCGCCGACGCGCTTTCTCGCGGCGCCGATGTCCACCGTCCAGTCGAGGCCCAGCGCGTCCACTCCCGCCTCGGCCATCGCCTCGAGCCACAGCCCGCCGCCCTTGGTGAAGAAGATGCGCGGAACGGTGCGTCCCTCGGCGGTGCGCGTAACGCCCGCGAACACCTTCTTCGCGTAGGCGAGCGAGAACTCGCGGTAGGCCGCGTCGGCGAGCGCGCCGCCCCAGGTGTCGAACACCATCACGGCCTGCGCGCCCGCGGCGATCTGGGCGTTGAGGTAGGCGGCGACGCTTTGCGCGTTGAGTTCCAGGATCCGGTGCAGGAGGTCCGGTCGCGCGTAAAGCATCGACTTCACGAGCCGGAAGTCGTCGCTGCCGCCGCCTTCCACCATGTAGCAGGCAAGCGTGAAGGGGCTGCCGGAGAAGCCGATGAGCGGCACGTGCCCGTCCAAGGTCTTGCGGATGAGGCTCACGGCGTCGAAGACATAGCGAAGCGAGTCGAGGTCCGCGGCGGCGAGGCGCTTCACGTCCTCCTCGGTTCGCACGGTGCGCTCGAACTTCGGGCCCTCGCCCTCGGCGAAGTACAGGCCCAGCCCCATCGCGTCGGGAATGGTGAGGATGTCGGAGAAGAGGATCGCCGCGTCCAGGGCGAAGCGCTCGAGGGGCTGCAGCGTCACCTCGCAGGCGAGCTCCGGGGTCTTCGCGAGCGCGAGGAAGCTCCCCGCCTTCTTGCGCGTGGCGTTGTACTCCGGCAGGTAGCGGCCCGCCTGGCGCATGATCCAGATGGGCGTGTGGTCCGTGGGCTCGCGCAGCAGCGCCCGCAGGAAGGTGTCGTTTTTCATGGGGGCCGATTCTCTCACGCCGGGCGGGCGCGCCCCTCGACAACGGTCAAAGCCGCCGGTCCAGGAAGGCCGCGATGGCCTCGGCGTAGCGCGGGTGGAGGTCGAGGTCGTTGTGCCCGAAGCCCTCGAGGCGCAGCCGCTCCACCGGGCCGCCCCAGGCGTCCGCGAGACGTTCCGAGTGCGCGGGGGCGATGATCGTGTCCGCGCCGCCGTAGGCGAAGAGCGCGGGCAGGCGCAGCGAGGGCGCGTGCTCGACGGAGGCGAAGCGGTGGCGCAGCAGCCACCCCACGGGCACCCAGGGATAGTGGGACTTGCCCACGGCGACGAGGCTCTCGAAGGGCGAGGTGAGGACGAGGCAGCGAAGCGCCCGCGCCGCGGCGAGCTGCACCGCCACGCCGCTGCCGAGGCTGCGGCCGTGGGCGCAGAAGCGCCCGGGGTCGAGGTCCGGCCGCTTCGCGGCCCAGTCGTGGAGCGCGAGCGCGTCGGCCACGAGCGCCTTCTCGCCCGGCTTGCCGCCGCTCTCGCCGTAGCCGCGGTAGTTCACGAGGACGACCGCGCGCCGCCCGTACACCTGCTCGGCCTCGCGTCCTCGCGCCGTCACCTCCTCGGC
>CALEJW010000096.1 GCA_937898635.1 uncultured Pseudomonadota bacterium
GCTGCGAAGAAGACGAGGAATCGAGGTCGAAGTCGAGGTTCGGCTTGGCCGCGGGGGGTGACGTCTCGAACATCGCCGCCGCCGCCGCGCCTGCCGGGGCCCCGCCGTAGAGCGGGTTGGTGGGATCGATCTGCGCTCCCATCGCCGCCGCCTTCTGCCAGAGCGCGCTCGACTCGCCGACGGCGCCGCGCAGTTCCTTGGCCACCGTCTCGAACGCCGTCGCGCTCTTGCGGGCGTGGTAGATCTCGAGGAGCTTCAGGGAGATCTCGTGGCGGTTCTTGTCGCGCGCCATCGCCTCCTTGAGGATCTCCTCGGCCTGCGCGTCGCGCCCGTAGGCGATGTAGACCTCGGCCTCGGCCACCGGATCGACCTCGTCCGTGTCGATGGAGCCCGGCCCGGTCTTGTCGAAATCGGTGAGGAAGCTGCTGTTGCCCGTGTCCACGAGCCCGCCTCCGGCCTTGCCGGTTCCGGTGCTGGGCTTGAGGTCCGAGGGAAAGGCGCTCGTCATGGCGCTCGAGGGGCCGGCCTCGGCCTTGCGCCGCCGGTTGCGGACGAACAGGAAGCCGCCGAGCAGCACGAGCCCCAGGCCGCCGACGCCACCGGCGACGATCGCCGGGTTGTCGAGCAGCTGGTCCATGAGATCGGGCTCGGGCGGCGGGGGCGGCGGCGCGGCCTTCTTCGGGGCGGGCTTGGGCGCCGGCGGCTTGGCCGCCTCCGCGGGTTTCGGCGGCTCGGCTGCCTTGGGGGCCTCCGCGACCTTCGTGTCCATCGGGGCCGGCTTCGCTTCTTCCTTGGGGGGCTCCGCCTTGGGAGGTTCCGCCTTGGGAGCGGGCGCGGCCGCCATCTTCGTATCCGGCACCTTGGCCGGTTCGCCCGGCTTCGCCGGGACGGCGCCCTTGAGGTCCACGAGTCGTTGCATGTCGCGGATCTGCCGCTCCAGGTCGGACACCCGCGACTGCGCTTCCTTGAGCGCCTGGTCCTTGGCCGTGAGTTCTTCCTGCATGGCGCTCAGGCGGTCCTGGGTGCTCGCACCCTTGCCCGCCGCTGCGGCGGCGCCCTTCGCGCCCTCGGTCTTCGAAAGCTTCAGCACGTCCTTCGGGTCCGCGGAAGCCGAAGGCGGCGGGGAAACCGCCGCCGCGCCCACCTGGCCGCTGGCGACCCGGGTCGATTCCGCCCGCGCGGGCATCGACGCGATGCCTCCGGCGAGGCTTTCGCGGTAGGCCTTCCAGTTCGAGACGTGGGTCCGGACCTCCTCGTTCGCCTCCTTCCCGGAGATCTTGCCCACTTCCTCCTCGGAGGGAACGCGCAGGATCTGGCCCGCCTTCAGGAGGTTCATGTTGTTGTCGATGAACGCGGCGCGGTTCTCGCGGTACAGCGCCACGAGCATCTGTTCCATGCTGAGCGAGCCTGCCTTCACCTCGCCGGCGATCTTGCTGAGCGTCTCGCCCTTCTCGACGGGCCCGTAGGTGTCGCGGCCGGCGGCCTTGCCGGCGGCGGGCGCCGCGGCGGCCATCTCGGTCTTCGCGGAAGGCGCGCCGCCCGGCGACGGGATGGGCGCCGGGGATTCGGGCGTGGGAGCCGCGACGGCCACGGGAGCGGCGCTCGGCGCCGCGTCGGGCGCGGCGGCGGCGGGCGCCGCGGACCGGGCCTCGGCGAAGCCCGGCGGGTCCAGCAGGATCGGGTACTCGCGCTGCAGGCGGCCGGCGGGCCAGGTCACCTCGATCAGCACGTCGACGAACGGCTCGTTGATCGGTGCGACGCTGGTCACCTTGAGGTAGGGCTGGCCGTTTGCGCGCTTCTCCACCGAAAAGCGCAGCAGCCGCAGGACCGAGGCGTACTCGATCTTCGCGTCACGGTACGACTCGGGCGAGGCGACTCGCGCGGTGAGCGAATCGAGCTCGCCCGGCTGGATGGAAACAAGGTCGACCTCGGCGGCAAGAACCTGCCCGAGCGCCGAGCTCACGGTCAGCTTTCCGAGGCCGGCGGCGTGCACCGCGAAGGAGGCCCCGGCGAGCAGCGCGATGGCTACCCCGGTTCTGATTTTGCGCAGCATTGTGTGCCCTCTCCCACCCCGGGAACTAGGTATGAAATACCATTGAATCAACAGCTTGTCGTTTCAATTTCACCCGGATTTTCACATTATCGCGTAAATCCGGCTTTTTTCAACCACTTTTTCCCCGCCAGCCCCGGGAGAATCCCCGTCCGCCCGCGGCCTAGGCCAAGGCGCCGCATACCAGGCGGAGCATACGCCGCAGCGGCTCCGCGGCGCCCCAGAGCAACTGGTCGCCCACGGTGAACGCCGATAGATATTCGCCGCCCATCCGCAACTTCCGCAACCGGCCGATGGGAACTTCCAGGGTGCCCGTCACCGCGGCCGGCGTGAGGCGCTCGAGCGTCTCGGGACGGCGGTTCGGGATCACCCGCACCCAGTCGTTGGCTCCGGCGAGGAGGCTCTCGACCTCCGCCAGGGGGACGTCCCGGCGCAGCTTGATCGTGAGGCCCTGGCTGTGGCAGCGCATCGCCCCCACGCGCACGCACACGCCGTCGATCGCGACGGGCGAGGATTCGCGCCCGAGGATCTTGTTGGTTTCCGCGTGCCCCTTCCATTCCTCCCGGCTCTGGCCGTCGCCGAGATCCGCGTCGATCCAGGGCAGGAGGCTGCCGGCGAGCGGAACCCCGAAATGCGTCGTCGGGAACTTCTCGTCGCGCAGGATCCCCGCCACCTCGCGGTCGATGTCGAGGATGGCCGAGGCCGGGTCGTCCAGCAGCGCCTTGGCAGCGAAGTGCACCTCGCCCATCTGCTGCAGGAGCTCGCGCATGTTCTGCGCGCCCGCGCCCGAGGCCGCCTGGTAGGTCATGGCGGTCACCCACTCCACCAGGTCGGCCTTGAGGAGCCCGTCGATCGCCATGAGCATGAGGCTCACGGTGCAGTTGCCGCCGATGTAGTTGCGCACCCCCGCCGCCAGCGCGCGGTCGATGACCGGCCGGTTCACCGGGTCGAGGATGATCACCGCGTCCTTTTCCATGCGCAGCGCGGAGGCCGCGTCGATCCAGTAGCCCTTCCAGCCCGCGGCGCGCAGCTTCGGGTAGACGGCCTTCGTGTAGTCGCCGCCCTGGCAGGTGACGAGGATTTCGTTCTTCGCGAGCGCGGCGATGTCGTTCGCGTCCTTGAGCGGGCCCGTCGCCACGCCGATGTCGGGGCCGGGGGCCCCGACGCTCGAGGTCGTGAAGAAGACGGGGTCGACCCGCTCGAAGTCGCCCTCCGCCCGCATGCGCTCCATCAGCACGGAGCCCACCATTCCGCGCCACCCGATGATGCCCGCCGACTTTCTGTTCGTCATGTTCCGTCCGTCCGGTCCTGGAGGCGCCTTGCGGTCCCGGAGACGGGCCGCCTCCGGTCCCCGCTTCCAGGTCGATCGCTAGAGGCCTTTGAGCACCGCCGCGCCCATCTCGGCGGTGGTACAGGGTTTCGTGCCGGTCGCGGCGATGTCGGCCGTGCGCAGCCCCGAGGCGAGCGCCTTGCGCACCGCGGCCTCGATGCGCGCCGCCACGTCGGCCCGGCCGAAGGTGTAGCGGAACATCATGGCCATGGACAGGATCTGGGCCAGGGGGTTCGCCACGCCCTTGCCCGCGATGTCCGGCGCCGAGCCGTGGATCGGCTCGTAGAGGCCCTTGCCGTTCGCGTCGAGCGAGGCCGAGGGGAGCATCCCGATCGAGCCGGTGAGCATGGATGCCTCGTCCGAGAGGATGTCGCCGAACATGTTCCCGGTCACGAGCGTGTCGAACTGGCGCGGGTTGCGCACGAGCTGCATGGCGCAATTGTCCACGAGGATGTGCGTGAGCTCCACGTCCGGGTATTCCGGCGCGATCTCCTCGGCGATGTCGCGCCAGAGCTGCGTCGTCTCGAGCACGTTCATCTTGTCCACGGAGCACAGGCGCTTGCCGCGGCTGCGCGCCGTGCGGAAGCCCACGTGGAGGATGCGCCGGATCTGCGCCTCGGTGTAGCGCATGGTGTTGAAGCCGACGCGCTCGCCCTTTTCGCCCGTGATCCCGCGGGGCTCCCCGAAGTAGATGTCCCCGGTGAGCTCGCGCACGATCATGAGGTCGAGACCGGACACCACCTCGGGCTTGAGGGTGGACGCGTCCGCGAGCTCCGGAAACACCGTCGCGGGACGCAGGTTCGCGAAGAAGTCGCACTCGCGGCGCAGGCCGAGTATCGCGCGCTCGGGCCGCTTGTCGCGAGGCAGCCGGTCATATTGCGGGCCTCCCACGGCGCCGAAGAGGACGGCGTCGGCGCTCCGGGCGAGCGCGAGCGTGGCCTCCGGCAGCGGGTCGCCGGCCGCGTCGTAGGCCGCGCCGCCCACGGGCGCCTCCTCGGTCTCCACCGGGAGGCCCTCGCCGCGCAGGACGTCGAGCACGCGCACGGCCTCGCGCAGGATCTCCGGGCCGATGCCGTCGCCGGGAAGGAGCGCGACCTTCACGGCCGCCTCACCGGAAGATCCACGGCTCGGCCTGCCGGCGCCGTTCCTCGTAGGCGCGGATCGCGTCCTGGCGGCGCAGCGTGAGGCCGATGTCGTCCCAGCCGTTCACGAGGCATTCCTTGCGGAAGGGTTCGACGTCGAAGCGCATCACGAGGCCGGAGGGCGTCGAGACCGTCTGCGCGGGCAGGTCGATCGCGAGCCGGTAGCCCGTGTTCGCCGCGACCTCCTGGAACAGGTGGTCGAGGTGGAAGTCGGGCAGCACGATCGGCAGCAGGCCGTTCTTGAAGCAGTTGTTGAAGAAGATGTCGGCG
>CALEJW010000097.1 GCA_937898635.1 uncultured Pseudomonadota bacterium
GGCTGCGACTGCCGCCGCGTGCGCTACCGCCTGGAGAGCGCGCCGCTCTTCGTGCACTGCTGCCACTGCCGCTGGTGCCAGCGCGAGAGCGGCGCGTCCTTCGCGTTGAACGCGATGATCGAGGCCGACCGGGTGACCCTGCTGGGCGAGGAGCCGGAGCTCGTCCCCACGCCTTCGGAGAGCGGGCAGGGACAGCTCATCGCCCGCTGCCGCCACTGCCGGATCGCCGTGTGGAGCCACTACGGCGCGGCGGGCCCGCTGGTGCGCTTCGTGCGCGTGGGCACGCTCGACCGGCCCGACGCCCTCCCGCCGGACATCCACATCTTCACGGCGTCGAAGCAGCCCTGGGTGATCCTCGCGCCGGGCACGCCGGCGGTGCCCGAATACTACGACCGCGAGGCGTACTGGCCCGCGGAGAGCCTCGCGCGCCGCGAGGCGCTCCTGCCCGCGATCCGCGCCTGGCAGGCCTCGCGCCGCGACCCGCCTACATCTGCCGGAAGCGGTGGCTGAAGGAGCGGCTCACCTCGAGCTTCTCCGGCGAGCCCTTCACCGTCACGACCTGGTGCCCGCGCGCGTCGCGGCCGACCTGCTCGACCGCGTCCACGCGCACGAGCGTCGCGCGGTGGATCTGCCAGAACTCGTCCGGGTCCAGCTCCTCCGCGAGCTCCTTGATGGGCTTGCGGATGAGGGCCTCGAAGCCTTCGGTGCGCACCCGCGTGTACTTGTCCTCGGCGCGGAAGAAGAGGATGTCGGCCGTGGGGATCATGCGGATCGCGGCGCCCACGCTCGCCTGCACCCAGCGCAGGTACTCGCGCCTCGCCGTCCCGCCGCCCGCGAGCCGGCGGGAGAGCTCCGCGAGCAGCGCGTCCATCGCGGGCGGTTGCGCGCCGAGGCGCTCGCGCAGGCGCCGGCACGCGAGCGCCACCCGCTCCGGGTCGGCCGGCTTGAGGAGGTAGTCCACCGCTCCCTCGTCGAAGGCCCGGATCGCGTATTCGTCGTAGGCGGTGACGAAGACCACGTGCGCCGCGCCCGCGATGGCCCGCGCCGCCTCGATGCCGTCCATCTCCGGCATGCGGATGTCGAGGAAGGCGATGTCGGGCTCGCGGCTGCGCACGAGCGCCACCGCCTCGCGGCCGTTCGCGGCCTCGCCCACGACGGCGAGCTCCGGCCAGGCCTCCTTCAACCGCGAGACGATCTGCTCGCGCATCAGGCGCTCGTCGTCGGCCACGACCGCCGTGGGGGTTCTCTCCTCGTGCATGCCCTGCCTCCCGCTTGCCTAGCCCCGGGGTGCGGCCACCTCGTAGGGCACGAGGATGGTCGCACAGGTGCCCCCTTCGGCGGGCACGCTCACGACGAGCTCCGCGCGGCCCCGGTGCATGGCCTTCAGCCGCTCGCGGATGTTGGCGAGGCCCACGCCGCCGCCGGCCTTCGGCGAGAACCCCACGCCGTCGTCCTTCACGTGCACCGCGAGACGGCCGTCCACGATCTCGGCGCCGATCTCGAGGCGACCGCCCCCGGCCTTCGGCTCCAGGCCGTGGCGGATCGCGTTCTCCACGAGCGTCTGCAGCATCATCGAGGGGAACGCCGCGGACCGGAGTCCCTCGGGGACGCCCACGGCGACCTGCAGGCGCTCCTCCATGCGCACCGCCATGATCTCGAGGAAGGCGCGCGAGAGCTCGAGCTGCTGGCCGAGCGTGGGCCGCTCGCCGTCGCGCATCCTCGGCATCGCCGAGCGCAGGTAGCGGATGAGGCTTTGCTGCATGCGGGAGGCGCGCGGCGGGTCGGTGAGGATCAGCTGGTCGATGCTCGCGAGGGTGTTGAAGAGGAAGTGCGGCTCGATCTGCGCCTGCAGCGCGGCGAGGTGCGCCTCGGCCGCGGTGCGCTCGAGCCCCTCCTTCTCGGCCCTCTGCAGGGCCTGGCTCGCGCGCAGCTCCGCGCTGTGCTTGCCGCCCGCCACCGCCTTGATGATGAAGGAGGCGATGATGAGGATGATGAAGGGCTCGGGCGACTGCAGGATGCCGCCCAGGATCATCACCAGGATGGAGACGATCGCGAGCGTCTTCCACGGCACGACCGCGAGCCAGTCGAAGAAGCGCCACCACAGCTCGGCGGCGGTGTCGCGCAGCTCGCGCAGGTTCTGGCGGGTACCCTCGGACGGAGTCATGGCTTGCGGCGGCGGCAGGACGCGGCGGTGTCGGTCATGGGGCCAGAATACGGGGGCCGGGCGTCCCGTGGCGAGCCCGATCGGACGAAATGCCTCCCGGCGGGAGCCGGGCGCAGGTTCGCGCGACAGGCCGTCGCCGCCGGGCCGGCGCTCCCCCCGCGACCGGCCGATTCCGGGTGTAAGCTGCCGCTTCCGAACGCGCACCCGGACATTCGGCCACGAGAACAATGCCGGGGCCACGCAAGCCGCAGCCCTTCCCCGGGCCCGGCCCGTCGGTCCCCTACCCACCGGAAGGAGACGAAGATGCGTGCCTGCAAGTCGCTGGGAATCGGGTTGTTGGCATCACTGCTCGCGCTCGCGCTGCCGTCGTCGGCGCAGCAGCCGAACATCGAGAACCTCAAGAAGATGAAGCTCTCGGGCGTGGACCCGGGCATGCCCCCCGTGCCGCAGGGGGGGAAGAACGCGGACGCCCTGCGCGAGAACCTCAAGCGCATCAAGCTGCCGCCGGGTTTCCGCATCGAGCTCTACGCGGTGGTGCCGGATGCGCGCCACATGGCCGTCGCGCCCTCGACCAACATGCTGTTCGTCGGCACGCGCAAGAACACGGTCTGGGCCGTCACCGACCGCAACAGCGACGGGGTGGCCGACGAGGTGAAGCCCTTCGCGCCCTCGGCGAAGTTCCACGTGCCCAACGGCGTGTGCTGGACCCGCGACGGGTTCCTGATCGTGGTCGAGCACAACCGCGTCCTCAATTTCCCCGCCGCCGAGTTCTTCTACGAGGGCGGCGACGTCGCGGTGATCGAGACGGTCGCGCAAGGCAAGCTGATTCCCCCCGAGGAGGAGTCCTACAACCACCACGCGCGAACCTGCCGCGTCGGGCCCGACGGGATGCTCTACATCACGCTCGGCCAGCCCTTCAACGTCCAGCCGCGCGAGAAGATCGACCTCTTCAACAAGGTGGGCATCGGCGGCATCGTGCGCCTGAACCCCTTCGATGGCTCCAAGCGCGAGGTCTACGCCACGGGCATCCGCAACTCCGTGGGGCTGGAGTTCAACCCCAAGGACGGCTCGCTCTGGTTCACGGACAACCAGACCGACGGCATGGGCGACGACATTCCGGCGGGCGAGATCAACCGCGCGACCAAGCCGGGCATGTTCTTCGGCTACCCGTGGAAGCAGGGCAAGACCCGGATCACGGAGTTCGGCTACGACAAGGACCCGCTGCCGACCAACATCACCGACCCGCAGGTCTACATGGACGCGCACGCGGCGGACCTGGGGCTCGCGTTCTATACCGGCAAGAAGTTCCCGGCCAAGTACCGCGGCGGGCTCTTCTCCGCGCAGCACGGCTCGTGGAACCGCACGACGCCCATCGGCGCGCGCATCATGTTCACGAGCCTCAAGGCGGACGGCACCGCCGACAAGACCGAGGTCTTCGCGGAAGGCTGGCTCGATCCCGAGACCAACCTGTACCGCGGGCGGCCCGTGGACGTGGCGATGATGAAGGACGGCTCCATGCTCATCAGCGACGACTTCGCGGGCGCGCTCTACCGCGTGACCTACGCGAGTCCCGACGGGAAGAAGTGACCCGGCGATCCGCCGGCCTCCGGCGGCTGGAGGGCGGGCCGGCCGGCCCGTCTTCCCCGCCCCGGGAGGAGTGCCCGTGAAGTTCGTTCCCGTCGCGATCGCGTGCGCCCTCGTGCTCGGGACGGCGGCCGCGTCGCCGCCGGCGCCTCCCGGCCGCGCGAAGGCGCGGCCCTGCGCCGTCTGCCACGGCGAGTTCGGCATCGGCACCATGCCCAACACGCCGAACCTCGCGGGGCAGCCGCAGGTCTATCTCGCCGAGCAGCTGCGGGCCTACCGCAGCGGCAAGCGGACCCACGAGATCATGAGCGTCATCGCCAGGCCCCTGACGGACGCCGACATCGCGGACCTGAGCGCGTGGTTCGCCGCCATCGCGGTCGAGGCGAAGCCGCCGCAATGAGGCGGTGGCCCGCCGCCCTGCTCGCCGCCCACGCCGGCATCGCCGCCGCGCAGGCGCCGGCGCCCGTGCCCGTGGACTCCCTCGTCGTGACGGCCACGCGCAACCTGGAGCGCGGCGCCGAGGTGCCGGCCTCGCACGACCGGATCGACGCGGCGACGATCCGGGACGGCCAGCCCCTCGTGAACCTCTCGGAGACGCTCGTGCGGATCCCGGGGCTCGTCGCGAACAACCGCCAGAACTACGCGCAGGACCTGCAGGTGAGCTCCCGCGGCTTCGGCGCGCGCGCTCCCTTCGGCGTTCGCGGCGTGCGCCTCTACCAGGACGGCATCCCGGCGACCATGCCCGACGGGCAGGGCCAGACCGGAAGCTTCAGCCTCCTTTCCGCCGGGGCGATCGAGGTGCTGCGCGGCCCGTTCTCCGCGCTCTACGGCAACGCCTCCGGCGGCGTCGTCGCCGTCTTCTCCGAGCCGGGGCGCTCGCCGCCCTCCGTCGAGGCGAGCGCGGGCGCGGGCAGCCACGGGATGCGCACCGCCGGGCTCAAGGCGAACGGCGCGACCGACGCCCTCGGCTACGTCGTCGCCGCCTCCCGCTTCCGCACCGACGGCTATCGCGAGCACTCCGCGGCCACGCGCCATCTCGTGAACGCGAAGCTGGGCCTCGCGCCGGCCGCCGGCACGCG
>CALEJW010000098.1 GCA_937898635.1 uncultured Pseudomonadota bacterium
GACCGCGCCGTGACTAGCGGTACTTGATCGTGCAGCCGTAGGGCGCGTTGGAGGCGTTCGAGACCGGCTTGCCGGCCTTCATCTCCTCGAGGGCCGCGACCACGAAGTTCTTCGACGTCTTCACGTCGGCGGGGTCGGTGGAGCGCTTGTCGTCGATGGCGCCGTTGTAGGCCACCTTGCCGCTCGGGTCGATGATGTACATGTGCGGCGTCACCTTCGCGCCGTAGGCGAGGCCCACCTTGCCCGGCTCGTCCATCACGAAACGCGTGGGCGCGGCGCCGAATTCGGCCAGCGCCTTCGAGAGCTGCGCGGGCGCCTGGTAGTCCTGGTGGCCGGAGTTGGTGGAGTTGACGGCGAGCCACACCACGTCGCCGCCGTATTTCTTCTGCAGGGCTTGCATGTTGCCGCTCCGGTAGTGCTTCTGCACGAAGGGGCAGCCGAAGTTGTGCCACTCGAGCACGACGGTCTTTCCCTTGAAGTCGGCGAGGCTCACGGGCTTGCCCGAGAGGTCGGTGGCGGTGAAGTCCGGGGCGGGCTGGCCGACGGTGGCGGCGGCGAGGGCGGCGCCGGCGAAGAGCGAGGCGATGGCGGAAGCGAGCAGGGCGGATCGGGTCATGGGCGGGTCCTCGGTTCTAGCGGGGCGTGAGCTTGGCGGTGGCCGCCGGTTTGGCTGCCGGCAGCTTCGAGATCTCGTCGACGACGAGGGATGCGGTGAGCACTTCCGGGAGCAGCGTCGGCTGCGCGGCGCCGGGCGCGTAGAGCGCGTACACGGGCAGGGCGTTGCGGCCCAGCTCCGCGAGCGCGGCGGTGATGCGCGGGTCGTAGTTCGTCCAGTCGGCCTTGAGGGAGACCACGCCGCGCGCGGCGAGCGCCTTCACCACCTCGTCGCGATTGAGCGCCACGCGCTTGTTCACCTGGCAGGTCACGCACCAGGCGGCGGTGAAGTCCACGAACACCGGCGTGCCGGCGGCGCGAAGCTCGGCCAGGCGCTCCGGCGACCACGGCTGCCAGTCGATCTCGCCGGCGCGCGCGGCCGCGGGGCGCGAGGGATCGGGACTCGCCCCGGCGCCGGGCCACGCGATCCACAGGCCCGCGGCGGCGAAGAGCGCGGCGAAGGCGAAGCGCGCGAGGCTCCCGGACCTCGCCCAGCGCCCGTACACCCACGCGCCCATGGCGAGGAGGAGCAGGCCCGCGAGCATCGCGAGCACCGCGTCGTTGCCGGCCTGCTCGCCCAGCACCCACGCGAGCCAGATCACGGTGCCGAAGAGCGGGAAGGCCATCACCTGCTTGAAGGTCTCCATCCACGGGCCGGGCTTCGGCAGGCGCTTCAGGGCCTTCGGGTAGAACGAGAGCGCGAGCACGGGAGCGGCCATGCCGATCCCGAGGGTGGCGAACACCGCGAGCGAGACGGGCGCGGGCTGCGCGAGCGTGAAGCCCACGGCGGCCCCCATGAAGGGCGCCGTGCAGGGGGTTGCCACCACGGTCGCGAGCACGCCCGCGAGGAAGGCGTCGGCGTAGCGGCCCTTCGCGGAGAGGTTCGAGGTCATGGACTGCGCGAAGCTCCCCCACTCGAAGACCCCGAAGAGGTTCATCGCCATGAGCAGGAAGAGCGCGGCGAGGAGCGTCACGAACGCGGGCGACTGCAGCTGGAAGCCCCAGCCGAGCTGCGTGCCGCCGGCGCGCAGCGCGAGGAGCAGCCCCGCGAGCGCGAGGAAGGAAAGGATCACCCCGGCCGAGAACACCGCGCCCTGGACCCACAGCGCGCGCGCCTCCCCGTGGGCGTGGCGCACGAAGCCCATCACCTTGATGCCGAGCACCGGGAAGACGCAGGGCATGAGGTTCAGGAGCAGCCCGCCGGCCAGCGCGAAGACGAGCGCGAGCGCGAGGCTTCCTCCCGTCTCCCCCGGCGGCGGCGCGACGGGCGCGGCGAGCGCGGGAAGCGAGGCGACCAGGGGCATCGCGAACTCCACCGCCTTGCGGCCCGGCTGTCCCGGCCAGGCGCCCTCGGCCACGAAGACGCCCGAGGCGTTCTCGATGCCCGCGGCCACGGGCTCGACGAGCTTCACCTCGAGGCGGAAGCCGTTGCCGTCGCGCACCATCGCCTGGGCCGCGGGGTGGTCCACGAAGTTCTCGCGGTACGGGAAGAAGGCCACCTTGGCCGGCGCCGGGGCGCCCGCAGGGGGCATCACGCGCAGGGTGAGCTTGTTGCCCGCGAGGATCGACTGCGCGTCCCAGCCCGCCGCGGCCACGGGAAGGCGCGCGCGGGCCTCGGCGAAGCGCGAGGCGTTGCCGGAGGCGGGGCCGGGCTCGCCGCCATCGACGGCGAAGGCGAGGGCGAGCGCGGCCTTCTCGGGAATGCAGATGTCCTTGCACACGAGCCAGGCGGCGTCGGCCGTGATCGCGACGGGCCCGGGCTTCGCGTCGGCGGGCGGCGTGAGTTCCGAGAGGAGCATCACCTCGTCGGAGTAGCCGTAGTTCATGAGGGGGCCGACGCGCTGCGCCTCCGGGTGCGGCCACTGGATGGGCCCCGCGGTCCACCCGGCCGGCAGGTTCCACTGGATCTTCGTGGGCAGGCCCGAGTCGCCCGGGTTCCGCCAGTAGGTGTGCCAGTGCTCGTCCATCCTCAGGCGCAGGCCCACGGTGGCGGGCTTGCCCGGGACGGCGGCCACGCGCTCGGCGTGGAGCTCGGCCTCGACCCGCTCGGTGCGCACCGGGGCGGCCCCGGCCGGCGCCGCCCACGAGAAGGCCAGCGCGGCCGCGAAGGCCCCGGCGAGGGCGCGCGGGGAAACGGGAAAAAGGCGGGGGGTCGGGGGCATCACGGTAGAATCCGGGGAAATCAACGCATAGAGCGGCATCCCGGGGGGAAGTTCCTCCCGCGCCGTCCCGTCATGCTCTGGGTCAAGTCCTTCCACATCGTCTTCCTGGTCGCCTGGTACGCGGGCCTATTCTACTTGCCGCGCCTCTTCGTCTATCACGCCATGGCCGACGACGAGGTCTCCCGCGAGCGCTTCAAGGTGATGGAGCGAAAGCTCTACCGCGGCATCATGATGCCCTGCATGGTCCTCACGATCGCCCTGGGCACCTGGCTCTGGATGGGCTGGGGCTTCCGCGGGGGGTGGCTCCACGCCAAGCTCGCGCTGGTGATCCTCCTCCTCGCGCACCACTTCTGGCTCGGCCACCTGGTCAAGGTCTTCGCCCGCGACGCGAACGCCCGCTCCCACGTCTTCTACCGCTGGATCAACGAGATCCCGCTCCTCTACCTGGTGGCGATCGTGATCCTCGTGGTCGTGAAGCCCTTCTAGGGCGGCGATGGCCACGATCACGCGCAAGCGCGCCGCGGCGGCCGGGCCCGCCGTCGAGGTGACGCGCCGGGAGCCGGGGGACGTCCATTTCTACGCCACCTGCCCGCGGGGGCTCTCCGGGGTGCTCGCCGAGGAACTCGCGGGGCTGGGCGCGACGGAGGTGAAGGCGGGGGACGCGGGGGTGGACTTCAGCGGCCCCTTCGAGCTCGCCTACCGCGCGAACCTGGAATCGCGTCTCGCCACCCGCATCCTCGCGCGCGTGGCGCGCTTCGACTACCGCAACGAGCGCGACATCCACGAGGGCGCCAAGCGCGTCCCGTGGCACGCGCACTTCGGCGTCGCGCGCACCTTCAAGGTCGAGACGAGCGCGGTGAAGGCGCCGGTGAAGAGCCTCGACTACATCACGCTCACCGTGAAGGACGCGATCGCGGACGTCTTCCGCGACGCGCTCGGCAAGCGCCCCGACGTCTCCCCGCGCGAGCCGGACGTGCGCGTGCACGTCTTCCTCGACGCGAAGTGGTGCAACCTCTACCTCGACACGAGCGGCGAGCCGCTCTTCAAGCGCGGGCGGCGCGACAAGACGGGAGAGGCGCCGCTCAAGAAGAACCTCGCCGCGGGGCTCCTCAGGCTCTCGGGCTGGACGCCGCAGGAGCCGCTCCTCGATCCCATGTGCGGCGCCGGGACGATCCTCATCGAGGCGGCCGAGATGGCCCTCGGCCTCGCGCCCGGGCGCGGCCGGCCCTTCGGCTTCGAGCGCCTCACGCGCTTCGACGCCGCGGCCTGGGAAAAAGTGAAGGCGGAGTCGTCCGCGCGCGCGCAGCCCATGGCGCCGCGCGCGATCCACGGCGCCGACCTCTACGGGCGCACTCTGGATGCGGCGAAGGCGAACCTGCGCGACATGGGGCTCGAGGGCGTGGTCTCGCTCAAGCAGGCGAACCTGCTGGAGCTCTCCGCACCCGCGCCTTCCGGCCGGCTCGTCACCAACCCGCCCTACGGCGTGCGCCTGGGGGAGAAGGAGGAGCTCGCGAGGTTCTATCCGGAACTGGGCCACGTCCTCAAGCAGCGCTTCGCCGGGTGGACCGCGTACATCTTCTCCGGCGACCCGGAACTGCCGAAGCTCATCCGCCTCTCCGCCACGAAGCGCACCGTGCTCTACAACGGCGCCATCGAGTGCCGGCTCTACGAGTACCGCATGGTCGCCGGCGGCAACCGACCCTGACCCCGCTCCTCTTCCTCAAGCTGGCGCTGGTCCCCTTCGCGGTGTGGCTCGCGAGCCTCGCGGCGCGGCGCTGGGGCCACGCGGTCTCGGGCTACCTCGGCGGCTTCCCGATGATCGGCGGGCCCATCACGCTCTACCTCGCGATCGACCACGGCAACGAGTTCGCGGCGCGCTCGGCGCTGGTGACGCTCGCGGCGGTCGCGGGGCAGGCGGCGCACATGCTCGCCTTTTCCGCCGCGGGCCGCGCCGCCGGGGCGATCGCGGGGCTCACGGCGGGCTGGACGGCCTATGCCCTGGTCTCCGTCGGCGTGGGCTCGCTCGCGCTCGGCCCCGCCTCGGCGCTCGCGATCGCGGTCGCGGGCCTCGTCCTCGCGTGGCGCTTCCTGCCGCGGCCGGGCGCGGACGCCGGGCTGCCCGCGATCCCGCCGGCGGAGCTGTGGCTGCGCCTGGCGGCCGCCCTCGCGCTCGCCGCCGCGATCCTTTTCGGTGCGGCCACCCTCGGGCCCGTGGTGAGCGGGATCCTGCTCTCGCTCCCGATCACCGGCTCCATCATGCCGCCCTTCACGCTGCGCCTCTACGGCGCCGATTCCCTCGCGCGGCTGCAGCGCGGCTTCGTGAAGGGACTCACGGCCTTCGCCGCGTTCTTCCTGGTGGTGAGCCTCGCGGTGGTGCCGCTGGGCGCGGCGGCCGCCTTCGCGCTCGCCACGGCCGCGGCGATCGCCACCGTCACCTTCTTCACGCGACCTTGGCGCCGCGCAAGCTGATTCCCGCGCCTTGCTGATCTGCCTCAACACCGTTTCGCGGGGCGGGGCATAGCCTGAACTGTCATGAACGGCCCCATCATGCCGCTGCACGGCGTGAGGCGGCGCCCGGTTCTACCGCGGCCGATCCGCACGCTGGTGCGAAAACTGCCTCGCGTGCCCTCCTCGGCCGTCGTCGCGGCGGTGCTCAACCTGCTGATTCGCCGGCGCCTGCCGGTATCGGTCTTCGAGCAGCTCGACGAGCGGCCCTTCACCATCGAGGTGCGCGACCTCGGCCTCGTGATGGCCTTCCGCTACTGCGACCGGCGCTTCGTGCCCGTGCCCTGCACGCGCGAGGCGGCGATGAGGATCCGATTGAACGCCTCCGACTTCGCCACGCTCGCCGCGCCCGACGACGAGCCCGACGAGCTCTTCCTGCACGACCTCGTGGTCGTGGGCGAGCCCGACATCGCGGCGGAGCTGCGCAAGGCGCTCGACGGCATCGACGTGGTGAGGACGCGGCGCATCCTCCGCCGGGCCGTTCGCCGCGTCGAGCGCGAGCTGGCCCGGTAGCGGGCCGGGGCTTTTTCCGTTTTTCCTGATCTGTCTCAAGGAAATCCGGGGGCCGCGGGCTAGCCTCACGGGTTCGCCGCCAGCCCCCCAGGGAGCCCTTTCGCCATGGACCAGGGTGTCGCCTCCCCCGCCCTTCGCACCACCCGCATGAAGCTCGTGTGCCCCGCCGGCACGCCGCCCGCCCTCAAGGCCGCCGTGGACAACGGCGCCGACGACGTCTATCTCGGCTTCAAGGACGAGACCAACGCGCGCAACTTCGCCGGGCTCAACTTCGACGACCGCAGCCTGCGCGAAGGCATCGACTACGCGCACCGCAAGGGGGCGCAGGTGCTCGTGGCGCTCAACACCTACCCGCAGCCCGCGAGCTGGCGCAAGTGGCAGGCGGCCGTGGACCGCGCGGCGGAGCTCGGCGTGGACGCGATCATCGTCGCCGACGCGGGGCTCCTCGCCTATGCCGCGAAGACGCACCCGGGCCTGCGCCTGCATCTTTCCGTGCAGGGCTCGGCCACCAGCCACGAGGCGATCGCCTTCTACCACGAGCACTTCGGCATCAAGCGCGCCGTGCTGCCGCGGGTGCTCTCGGTGGAGCAGGCCGAGAAGGTCGTCGCGCGCACGCCCGTGGAGATCGAGGTGTTCGGCTTCGGGAGCCTGTCGATCATGGTCGAGGGGCGCTGCGCGCTCTCCTCCTACGCCACGGGGGAGTCGCCCAACACCCACGGCGGGTGCTCGCCCGCGAAGGCGGTGCGCTGGCAGCCCACCCCCGGGGGCCTCGAGTCGCGGCTGGGGGGCGTGCTCATCGACCGCTTCGGCGAGGAGGACCACCCGGGCTATCCGACGCTCTGCCGCGGGCGCTTCGTGGTGAACGGCGACACCTACTACCCGTTCGAGGAGCCCACGAGCCTCAACACGCTGGAGCTCCTGCCGCGGCTGCAGGCGATGGGCGTGGCGGCGATCAAGATCGAGGGGCGCCAGCGCAGCCCCGTGTACGTGGAGACGGTGACGCGGGTCTGGCGCGAGGCGCTGGACGACTGCGCGAGGGAGCCGCAGCGCTTCCGCGTGAAGCCCGCGTGGCAGGAGGCGCTCGCCGGCATCTCCGAGGGCCGCCAGTGCACGCTCGGCGCCTACCACCGGCCGTGGAAATGAGGGCGGACGCCATGAAGACGATGAAGCTCGCCCTCGGCCCGCTCCTCTACTACTGGCCGAAAGAGACCGTGTTCGGCTTCTACCGCGACGCGGCCGGCTGGCCCGTGGACACCGTGTACCTCGGCGAGACCGTGTGCTCGCGCCGGCGGGAGTTGAGGCTCGAGGACTGGATCGCCATCGGCCGCGACCTCGCCCGCGCCGGCAAGGAAGTGGTGCTCTCCACGGCGGAGCTGATCGAGAGCGACGCGGACCTGCGCGCGATGCACGCGGTGGCCGGCAACGGCGCCTTCCGCGTCGAGGCGAACGACATGGCCGCGGTGCGCGCGCTTGCGGGCAAGGTGCCTTTCGTGGCCGGGCCCTTCCTCAACGTCTACAACGCCGGCACGCTGCGGCTCCTCGCGGAACTCGGCGCGGCGCGCTGGGTGGCGCCGGTGGAGCTTTCGCGCGAGGGCGTCGCGGCGGTGGTGGCCGAGGCGCACGAGGGCATCGAGACGGAGGTCTTCGCCTACGGGCGGCTTCCGCTCGCGGTCTCGGCGCGCTGCTTCACGGCGCGCTACCACAACCTCACCAAGGACCACTGCGAGTTCCGCTGCCTCGAGAACCCCGAGGGCCTCGCGCTCGACACCCAGGAGGGCGAGCATTTCCTCGTGCTGAACGGCGTGCAGACGCAGTCGGCGGGCGTGCACAACCTCCTGCCCGTGCTGGACGAGGCGCGCGCGGCCGGCGCGGACCTGCTTCGCCTCTCCCCGCAGTCGCGGCACATGGGCGAGGTGGTCGCCGTCTTTCGCGAAGCCATCTCCGGGGCCCTCGCGCCGGACGCCGCGGCCACGCGCCTCGCGCCCCTCCTGCCCGCCGCCGCCTGCGACGGCTACTGGCACGCGACCGCCGGCAACAGGCTCCTGGGCGCGGGTTCGCGAGCCGAAAAATGAACCTGACCCCATTTTCGATCTGTCCCCTTTGCCGAGGAGCCCCGCGATGAAAGCCGCCGCGCGCCGCCTGCCCGCCCCGATCCGCGCGGTCGCCTCGCGGCTGCCGCGGATGCCCGCGTCGATCGCCTTCGCGACGGGCCTGAACCTCACGCTGCGGCGCAAGTTTCCCGCGGAGGTGATGGACCGGCTCGAAGGGCACACTTTCGCGATCGTCGTGGAGGACGCGGGCTTCGAGCTCCTCTTCCGCGTGCGCGGCCGGCGCTTCGTGCCGGTGGCGAAGGCCGAGGAGCCGGTGCTGCGCTTCCGCGCGGTCGCCTGGGACTACGCCGCGCTCGCCGCCCGCGAGGCCGATCCCGACACGCTCTTCTTCAACCGCCGCCTCGTGGTCGAGGGTGACACGGAAATCGCGCTCCTCGTGAAGAACACGCTGGACACGATCGACATCCCGCGCACGCGCTCGATCCTCAGGCGGGCGATGCGCGCGGTCGGGCCGGGCGCGGGTTAGGTTTCGCGAGCCGTGAAGACCACGATCGCGGCACGGCTCCTCGGCGCGCTGGAAGACGCCGGCGCCCGCGAGATCTTCGGCATCCCCGGCGACTTCGCCCTGCCCTTCTTCGACGCGGTCGAGGCCCACGGGCGGCTTCCCCTCTACACGCTCTCCCACGAGCCCAGCGTGGGCTTCGCGGCCGATGCCGCCGCGCGGATGCGCTGCGCGCCCTCGGTCGCCGCCGTGACCTACGGCGCGGGCGCCTTCAACGTGATGAACGCGGTGGCCTCGGCCTACGCGGAGAAGTCGCCCGTGGTGGTGATCTCCGGCGCGCCGGGGACGAACGAGCGCGGCTCGGGCCTGCTGCTGCACCACCAGGCGAAGACCCTCGACTCGCAGTTCGAGATGTTCCGCCAGGTGAGCTGCGACCAGGCGCGGCTGGACGATCCGGCCACCGCGGGCGCGTCGATCGCACGGGTGCTCGCGAGCGCGCGGCGCTGCTCGCAGCCGGTTTACCTGGAACTGCCGCGCGACACCGTCGGCCGGGACTGCGCGCCGGTGCCGCCGGTGGCGCCGCAGGCCGTGGACCGCGAGGCGCTCGCGGCCTGCGCCGACGAGATCCTCGCGCGGCTCTCGGCCGCCGCCTCTCCCGTGCTCATGGTGGACGTGGAAGTGCGCCGCTTCGGGCTGGAGGAACGGGTGGCCGCGCTCGCCAGGCGCCTGGCCATCCCCGTGGTCACGAGCCTCATGGGACGCGGGCTCCTGGAGAACGCCGACGCGCCCCTCGTGGGCACCTACCTCGGCCTCGCCGGCACGCCGGAAGTCTCCGCGCTCGTGGAGGAGAGCGACGCGCTCCTGCTCCTGGGCGTGATCGTGTGCGACACCAACTTCGGCGTCTCCGCGCGCCGCGTGGACCTGCGCCGCGCGATCCAGGCGCTCGACGGGCGCGTGACGCTGGGCTTCCACACCTATCCCGACATTCCGCTCGCCTCCCTCGTCGAGGCGCTGCTCGAGCGCGCGCAGCCGCTCGCCAGCGCCAAGGCGCTCGCCCCCGTCGAGGCGCCGCGCGGCCTCGCCCGTGACGGCGGGGCCGTCTCGCCGCTCGACGTCTCCCGCGCGCTGAACGACCTCATGGACGCGCACGGGCGCATGCCGGTGGCGACGGACGTGGGCGATTGCCTCTTCACGGCGATGGACCTCGTGCAGACCGACCACGTCGCGCCCGGCTACTACGCGAGCATGGGCTTCGGCGTGCCGGCGGGCCTGGGCGTGCAGGCCGCGAGCGGACGGCGCCCCATCGTGCTCGTGGGCGACGGCGCGTTCCAGATGACGGGTCTCGAGCTGGGCCACTGCGCGCGCCACGGCTGGGACCCGATCGTGGTGGTGCTGAACAACGGCGGCTGGGGAATGCTCTCCGCCTTCCGGCCGGACGCGGGCTACAACGCGCTGGGGACCTGGAACCTCGCCGCCGTGGCCGACGCGCTCGGCGGCGCGGGGCACCTCGTTCGCACGCGCGCGGAGCTCGCGCAGGCGCTCGAGTCCGCGATCGCGCAACCCGGGCGCTTCCACCTGCTCGACGTGCGCATCGCGCCGGGGGATCTCTCGCCTTCGCTTCGCCGCTTCGCCGACGCGGTGTCGCGGCTGAGCGCCTGATCCGCGCTACCGGCCGCCCTTG
>CALEJW010000099.1 GCA_937898635.1 uncultured Pseudomonadota bacterium
CGATCGTCCCCACGTTCACGTGCGGCTTCGTCCGCTCGAACTTGCTCTTTGCCATGGTCGTGTCTTTCTGTACAGAGCCTTGGATGAGAATGTCCAGCGTTCTCGCTGGCCTTGCCTGGTGATGCGCGATTCCTGGTGCCCATGATGCGGATTGAACGCATGACCTCTCCCTTACCAAGGGAGTGCTCTACCACTGAGCTACATGGGCCCGATGCCTCTCCCGGCCGCTTCCGGCGCGGGCAAACCTGGAGCGGGTGAAGGGAATCGAACCCTCGTCATAAGCTTGGAAGGCTTCTGCTCTACCATTGAGCTACACCCGCGCCGTCCTCGACCCCCCCACCGCGCGCGCCTCTCGCCGCGAGGGCGCGCCTGATATCTGGTGGAGGAGGTTGGATTCGAACCAACGTAGGCGCAAGGCCAACAGATTTACAGTCTGCCCCCTTTAACCACTCGGGCACCCCTCCGGAAAACTCTCAATTATCCCTTTTTGCCGGATATTGGTCAAACAGGGCGTGCCCCTGGCGGCCCTGCGGGCCCGGGCGCGGATTGGGGTGCCGGCACCCCGAGTCGAACGGGGGACCTACCGCTTACAAGGCGGTTGCTCTACCAGCTGAGCTATGCCGGCACAGCGAGCGCTCACTTAACCAGCTTCAGGTTCGCCTTGCCGGCGACCGGGGACTTGGGCTGGTCGTCCTCTGCCGCGGCAGGTCCGGTCGCCGCCGGAGCGTCCACCGTGAAGAAGGCACCCTGGCCGTTCTCCCGCGCGAAGATGCCCTGCACGCGATCCACCGGCACCGTGACCTCGCGGGAAACACCGTTGAAGCGTGCCGAGAACTGCACCAGTTCGTTGTTGATCGTGAGGTTGCGCGTGGCGTTGAGGCTCACGTTGAGCACGATCTCGCCGTTCTTCACGTACTCGACGGGAACCCGTGTCCGCTCGTCCACCCGCACGCTCAGATAGGGCGTGAAGCCGCAGTCCGAGCACCACTCGAAGATGGCCCGGATGAAATACGGCTTGGTGGAGACTTCCGGCATCGCGCCCGGCTCAGCGCCGCATCGCCTTCTCGGAAGCCGTCATCGAGTCGATGAAAGCCTGGCGCGCGAAGAGCCGCTCGGCGTACTTGAGGAGCGGCGCGGACTGCTTGTTCAGCTGGATCTGGTAGTGGTCGAGTCTCCACAGGAGCGGCGCGATGGCAACGTCCAGCATCGAGAACTCCTCGCCGAGCATGAACTTCTGCTTCACGAAGATCGGGGCGATCTGGATGAGGTTCTCCCGGACGTAGAGCCTCGCCTTGTCGTGGCCCTTCGTGGGCCCGTACTCCAGGGCCTTCACGTGGGTGAAGAGCTCCTGCTCGAACCGGAAGAGGAAGAGGCGGGCCCTCGCGCGCATCACCGGGTCCGCGGGCATGAGCTGCGGATGCGGAAAGCGCTCGTCGATGTACTCGTTGATGATGTTCGACTCGTAGAGGACGAGGTCGCGCTCCACCAGCACCGGCGTCGTGTTGTAGGGATTCATCACCGCGAGGTCCTCGGGCTTGTTCATGAGGTCCACGTCGATGATCTCGAAGTCCATCCCCTTCTCGTAAAGGACGATCCGGCAGCGGTGGCTGAACGGATCGGTGATCCCCGAATAGAGCGTCATCATGTCTTGTTCACCTCTTCTGGTCTTTCTTCGCCGCCGGAGCGCGTCCCGCGCCGCGACCCTTGAAGCGACAAGCCCGATGCGGCCCCCGCGGGGCCGCATCGGGCGAACCGCAGTGCCGCCGAACCGTCCTAGCGGACGTCCTTCCAGTATTCCTTCTTCAAGAGGACCGTGATCACGAAGAAGATCGCCAGGAAGAAGATGACGACGATGCCGATCTGGACCCGCTTCACCCGCGCGGGCTCGCCCATGTACACGAGGAAGTTCACGAGGTCCCCGACGTACTTGTCGTACTCGCCCGTCGACATCCTGCCCGGGCTGCCCTTCACGAGCCTCGCTTCGCCGCCCGCCGCCGCCTCCATCGCCTGGCTGCCCTGGTATTCCCACAGCACATGGGGCATGCCGACGTTCGGGAAGACGGTGTTGTTCCACCCGGTTCGCGCAGCCGGGTCGCGGTAGAAGCTGCGCATGTACGTGTAGATCCAGTCCGCGCCCCGCGACCTCGCCACGAGGGAGAGGTCGGGCGGCATCACGCCGAACCAGGCCTTCCCGTCCTTCGTGTCCAGCGTGGTCGTCATCGCGTCGCCGACCTTTTCCCCGGCGAGCACGAGGTGTTCGCGGACCTGGCTCTCGCTGAGACCGAGGTCCATGAGCTTCGCGTAGCGCATCGCGGAGGCCGAGTGGCAATTCAGGCAATGGTTCACGAACACCTGCGCACCGCGCTGCAGCGAGAGCCGGTCGTTCAGGTTCACGGGGGCCGCATCGAGCTTCGCGCCGCCCTCGGCGGCGAGCGCGACTGCCGGCGCGAGGAGCAGCGCTGCAAATAGCGTCTTCATCGTCAGGTGAGCCTCTGGGGCACGGGCTTTTCCCGGTCCCTCGCGGTGTACCAGGGCATGAGCAGGAAAAACGCGAAATAGACCGCGGTGAGCAGGCGCGCGACCCAGATCGCGACGTAGTCGCCACCGAGCAGCGGGAGCGCCTTCGGGAACTCGCCCCACACCGTCGTGGGCTCGACGCCGAGGTAGCCGAGCACGAGGAAGCTCACGATCAGCGCCGCGAAGAAGGCCTTGTAGATCGGTCCGCGATAGCGGATCGACTTCGTCCTGCCGCGATCGAGCCAGGGAAGCGCGAAGAAGATCATCACGGCCGCTCCCATCACGACCACTCCCCAGACCTGCATGTTGAAGAAGGACGGGACCGCGCGCAGCATCGCGTAGAAGGGCGTGAAGTACCACACCGGCGCGATGTGCACGGGCGTCGTGAGCGGGTCCGCGGGGATGAAGTTGTTGTACTCGAGGAAGTAGCCCCCCATCTCTGGCGAGAAGAAGACGATCGCGGAGAAGACGATCAGGAACACCGCGACACCGACCAGGTCCTTGACCGTGTAGTAGGGGTGGAACGGGATCCCGTCGACGGGCGTTCCCGTCTTCGGGTCGAGGTTCTCGTGGATCTCGATGCCGTCCGGGTTGTTGGAGCCGGTCTCGTGCAGGGCCATCAGGTGCGCCACGACGAGTCCCAGCAGCGCGAGCGGAATCGCGATGACGTGCATCGCGAAGAAGCGGTTCAGCGTGGCGTCGGAGATGTTGTAGTCGCCGCGGATCCACACCGCGAGATCTTCCCCGATCACCGGGATCGTGGCGAAGAGATTGATGATCACCTGCGCGCCCCAGAAGGACATCTGGCCCCAGGGAAGGAGGTAGCCGAAAAAGGCCTCGGCCATGAGGCAGAGGTAGATCAGCACGCCGAAGATCCAGGTGAGCTCGCGCGGCTTGCGGTAGGAGCCGTACATGAGGCCGCGCGCCATGTGCAGGTAGACGACGATGAAGAAGGCGGAGGCGCCGGTGGAGTGGATGTAGCGGATGATCCACCCGCCCGGGACGTCGCGCATGATGTACTCGACCGACGCGAACGCGTGCTCCGCGCTCGGCTTGTAGTTCATCGTGAGGAAGATCCCGGAGACGATCTGGATCACCAGGACGACGAGCGCGAGGGAGCCGAAGAAGTACCAGACGTTGAAGTTCTTCGGCGCGTAGTACTCGGCGAGCTGGCTCTTCCAGAGCGCCATCAGCGGGAAGCGCTGGTCGAACCACGTGAGGACGCCGTTGAGGGGGCCGGCGCCGGTGACGGGAGGCTTGTGCGTGGCGGCCATCGCTTATCCCTTGGGGTTCTCGCCCACCACGATCGTCGCGTCGCTCACGTAGCGGTGGGGCGGGATCTCGAGGTTGGTGGGGGCGGGGGCGCCCTTGAAGACGCGGGCGGAAAGGTCGAAGCGGGAGTTGTGGCACGGGCAGTAGTAGCCGCCCGGCCAGTCGGCGCCCATGTCCGAGGCGGCGCCGACCTGCTTCTTGAGCGTCGGCGAGCAACCGAGGTGGGTGCAGACCCCGAGGACGACGAGGACCTCGGGCTTGATCGCGCGCGCCGCGCCCTTCACGTAGTCGGGCTGCTTGGCCGAGGTCGACTGGGGGTCGGCCAGGAACGCGTCGTTCTTCTCGAGTTGCGCCAGCATCTCGGGCGTGCGGCGAAGGACCCACACGGGCTTGCCGCGCCATTCCACGGTGATCTGCTGCCCGGGCTCGATCTTGGAGATGTCGACTTCCACGGGAGCGCCGGCGGCGAGCGCCCGGGCGCTCGGGAACCAGCTTCCGAGGAAGGGGACGGCCACCCCTCCCGCGGCGACGGCGCCCGCGGCGGTGGTGGCGACGATGAGGAAGCGGCGCTTCTTCTCGTCGACTTGGTCTAGGACGATGGCGGTCATTGCGGGGAGGGGATGAGCGGAGGGAGGGAGGAGTGTCGCCCTCCATTTTAGCCGATTCCCCGTAAGGACTTACAGTCCCGCGACGGCCCGCGAGGGTTGACCCCCCTCCCCCCCCCTCCTAAGATTCGTCCACGGCCCGTCCCGGACCGGCAGGGAGAGACAATGAGTTTTGCTTCTGAATTCAAGCAGTTCGCGCTCAAGGGCAATGTCATGGACCTCGCGGTCGGCGTCATCATCGGCGCGGCCTTCGGAAAGATCGTCGACTCCGTGGTGAACGACCTCGTCATGCCGGTGGTGGGCCGGGCGATCGGCAACGTGGACTTCGGCAACCTGTTCATCGTGCTGAAGGAGATACCCCCCGGGGTGCCGCAGACCCTCGAGGCGCTGAGAAAGGCCGGCGTCCCCGTCTTCGCCTGGGGGAGCTTCGTGACGACGGCCCTCAATTTCACCATCCTCGCGCTCATCATTTTCGTCATGGTGAAGCAGATCAACCGTCTCAAGCGCGAGGCACCGGCGGCTCCCCCGCCCGCGCCGCCCGAGGACGTCCTGCTGTTGCGCGAGATCCGCGACTCGCTTCGGAAGTAGCCCGCCTTGGCACGCCGGCTCTGGCTGGTCTTCGCGCAGGTCGTCACGGCCACGCTCGCGGCGATCTTCGTCGTGAGCCTGGTGAAGCCCGAGTGGTCGCCCTGGCAGGCGAGCCCGGTGGTCGAAATCCGGCAGTCGCCGCCTTCGCCCACGGCGCTGCCCGTGTCCCCCGGCCGGACCGTCTCCTTCAGCGACGCCGCCCGCAAGGCCGTCCCCTCCGTGGTCAACATCTCCGCGACGAAGCAGGTCCGGCGCCGCAGCCCGCTTCTCGAGGACCCGATCCTGCGCCGCTTCTTCGGCGACCGCTTCAACCTCCCGGAGACGCAGACCTCGCTGGGCTCCGGCGTGATCGTGAGCCGGGAGGGATTCATCCTCACCAACTCCCACGTCGTGGAGGGGGTGACGGAGATCCTGGTCACGCTGAACGACGGCCGGACGGTGACCGGGAAGATCGCCGGCGCGGATCCCGAGACGGATCTCGCCGTCATCCGGGTCTCCGTGCCCGGGCTCACGCCGATCACCTTCGGCGAGTCCGAGCGCCTCAACGTGGGTGACGTCGTGCTCGCCATCGGCGACCCCTTCAGCGTCGGCCAGACGGTCACCATGGGCATCGTGAGCGCGCTCGGCCGCGAGATCGACTCCGTCACGCCCTTCGGGAGCTTCATCCAGACCGACGCCGCGATCAACCCGGGCAACTCCGGCGGCGCGCTGGTGGACACCAACGGCAACCTCGTGGGCATCAACACGCTCATCTACTCCCGCTCGGGCGGCAACCAGGGCATCGGCTTCGCGATCCCCGTGGGGCTCGCCCGCAAGGTGATGGAGCAGATCATCGAGACCGGTTCCGTCACGCGGGGCTGGTTCGGCGTGGAGGTGGCCAACATCACGCCGGAGCTCGCGGAGTCGCTGGGACTCGGGGGCACGCAGGGCGCCATCGTCGGCGGGATCGAGCGCGGCAGCCCGGCCGATCGGGCGGGCATCCGCCTGGGCGACGTGATCGTCGCGGTCGGCGATCGCAAGGTCCCCGACCTCAACTCCACCCTCAACGCGATCGCCGACATACCGCCCGGCAAGACGGTGCAGGTGAAGATCCTGCGCAAGGACCGGGAGGTGAGCCTCCCGGTCACGGTGGGCAAGCGCCGGCCGAGACTCGCCCAGGAGGACTAGGCGCTAGGGCGCCGCGCCGGCGTCGACCTCCGGCTTTCGCTTCTCCACGAAGCGCGCGACGAAGATCCCCGCCTCGTAGAGCAGGCAGAGCGGGACGGCGAGCATGAGCTGGGAGATCACGTCGGGAGGCGTCACCACCGCCGCGACGACGAACGCGCCCACGATCACGAAGGAGCGGATCTCGCGCAGCTTCTCCACCGAGATCACTCCCGTCATCACCAGGACCACCACCACCACGGGCACCTCGAAGGTGACGCCGAAGGCGATGAACATGCCGAGGACGAAGTTGAAGTACGCCTCGATGTCCGGGGCCACCGTGATCGACTTGGGCGCGAACTGCGCGATGAAGGTGAACACCGTCTGGAAGACGACGAAGTAGCAGAACGCCATGCCGAGGAAGAAGAGCAGCGTGCTCGAGAAGATGAGCGGCACGACGAGCTTCTTCTCGTGGGCGTAGAGCCCCGGCGCCACGAACGCCCAGGCCTGGTACAGGATGTAGGGCAGGGCGACGAGGAACGCCACCATCATCGCGATCTTCATCGGGATGAAGAACGGCGTGATGACTCCCGTCGCGATCATCTTCGAGCCCTGCGGCAGCGTGCGCATCATCGGCATCGCGAGCAGGTCGTAGAGCTCCGCGGCGAAGAAGAAGGTCGGGACGAAGACCAGCGCGAGCGCGACGAGCGCGCGCACGAGGCGGTCGCGCAGCTCGATCAGGTGCGCGAGGAAGGTCTCCTGCGGCGCTTGCGTCATGCGGCGCCCGGGCCGCGCGGCGCCGCCGGCTCGTCGATGGCGAGCTCGAGCTGGGGAGAGGCTTCACCGGCGTCCCCGGCGTCCCCGGCGGGAGCGGCCGGGGCCGGTTCCTCCGCGGGGGCGGCGGCGTCCTTGCGCAGCTGCCGGTCGATGTCGTCCTGCACCTCGCGGACCTCGCGCTCGGCGTCGTGCATCTTCGTCTCGATGTCGCGCTGGAACTCGCGGGCCGCGCCCTCGAACTCCGTCTTCACCTTGGAGAGCTCGGACATCTCCATCTCGCGGTTGATGTCCGACTTCACCTGGGCCGCGTAGCGCTGCAGCCTCCCGAAGAGGTGCCCCAGGGTGCGGGCCACCTTCGGCAGGCGCTCGGGACCGATGACGACGAGCGCCACCACCCCGATCAGCATCAGCTCGGAGAACGCGATATCGAACATGTCGGCGCCCGGCGCGGCGTGAGCGCTGCCCGCGCTGTCAGGTCTTCTGCTTGTCCTTGACCTCGCCCTCGAGCGTAGCGCCCGTCGCGGCGATTTCCCCGGAGGGCTTCTTCTCCTCGTCGCCCTTCATGCCATCCTTGAAGCCGCGCACGGCGCCCCCCAGGTCGCTGCCGATGTTGCGCAGCTTCTTGGTGCCGAAGACCAGCAGCACGATCACGAGGACGACCAGCCAGTGCCAGATGCTGAATGAACCCATGGAAAACGCTCCTTCGCGGTGCCCCTATTCCGCCGCGATCATGCGGGGAAGTCGGTCGGGACCGCCGATGATATGGATGTGCAAATGATACACGTCCTGCCGGCCCACCCTGCCGGTGTTCACGATGGTGCGGAAGCCGTCCGTGGCGCCCTGCTCGCGCGCGAGGCGCCCGGCCAGGGCCATCATCCGGCCCAGCACCGGCGCGTGCTCCGGGCCGCAGTCGGCCAGCGAGTCCACGTGATCCTTGGGAATCACCAGCAGGTGGACCGGCGCCACGGGCTGGATGTCGTGGAAGACGTAGACCAGGTCGTCCTCGAACGCCTTCTTCGACGGGATCTCGCCCGCCGCGATCTTGCAGAAGATGCAGTCCGCCTTCTTCATCGCGATTCCTTTCTCGAGGCCTTTTCCTCGATGCCCGAACGCCCCTCGCGCCTTTCCAGCTCCGCGAGGACCTCGGAGAGCGCGATGTCCTGCCGGCCCAGCAGCACGAGACAGTGGAACCAGAGGTCCGCCATCTCGTGGACGAGCCCCTCCCGGTCCTCCGCCTTCGCGGCGATGACCGCCTCCGTGGCCTCCTCGCCGATCTTCTTGAGGATCGCGTCGAGGCCCTTCGCGTGCAGCTTCGCCACGTAGGAAGCCGACGGGTCGGCCGCGCGCCGCGCGGCGATCGCGGCCTCGAGCCGCTCGAGGATGTCGCGGTCAGCCGCCACGGCGGAAGCTCCCCGGGTCGGCGAGAACCGGATCGGTCTCGCGCCAGCGCGGGGCGCCTTCGCCCGCCTCCAGCAGGTTGAAGAAGCAGCGCCGCCGGCCCGTATGACAGGCGATGCCGCCGGCCTGTTCCACGCGCAGCAGGATCGCGTCCGCGTCGCAGTCCAGCCGGACCTCGACGACGCGCTGCACGTGCCCGGAGGTCTCGCCCTTGCGCCAGAGCGCGGCGCGGGAGCGCGACCAGTACACCGCCTCCCCCGTCGCGAGCGTCCGCGCCAGCGACTCCCGGCTCATCCAGGCGAGCATCAGCACCTCGCCCGTCGCGGCATCCTGGGCGATCGCCGGGACGAGGCCGTCGGCGTTCCACGCGATCCGGTCGAGGTAGTCGGCCTTCATGCTAGAGCCTCATCTCGATGCCGCGCGAGGCCATGAAGCGCTTGGCCTCGCCCACCGAGAACTCGCCGTAGTGGAATATCGAGGCGGCGAGGACGGCGTCGGCGCCGCCGATCTCCACGCCCTGCGCCAGGTGCTCGAGGGTGCCCACCCCGCCGCTCGCGATGACGGGCACCGGAACGGCCCGCGCGACCGCGCGCGTGAGCTCCAGGTCGAAGCCCGAGCGCGTGCCGTCGCGGTCCATGCTGGTGAGCAGGATCTCGCCCGCCCCGAGGCCCGCCATCCGGACGGCCCACTGGACCGCGTCGATCCCGGTGGGCTTGCGCCCGCCGTGCGTGTAGACCTCCCATCGCCCCGGCCCGGCCGACTTCGCGTCCACGGCGACGACGATCGCCTGCGACCCGAAGCGCCTTGCGGCGTCCGAGACCAGCGCCGGATTGTCCACCGCGGCGGTGTTGATGCTCACCTTGTCGGCTCCCGCGTTGAGGAGCTTCCTCACGTCTTCCACCTTGCGTACGCCGCCGCCGACGGTGAGCGGGATGAAAACCTGCTCCGCGACCCGCTCGATCACCGGGACGATCGTGTCGCGCGCGTCGCTCGACGCGGTGATGTCGAGGAAGGTGATCTCGTCGGCGCCGGCCTCGTCGTAGCGACGCGCCACCTCCACGGGGTCGCCGGCGTCGCGAAGGCTCACGAAATTGACGCCCTTCACCACGCGGCCGGCGTGGACGTCCAGGCAGGGAATGATGCGCTTGGCGAGGCCCATGGTCGCGCGGGCGGGCGTCGGCCGGCGGCGGCCGGGCGCCCGCTCAGGCCTCGCCGTCGGCCAGCTTCTGGGCCGCCGCGAAATCGAGCCGGCCCTCGTAGATGGCCCGGCCGGTGATCGCGCCGATGACGCCCTCCGCCTCGACGGCGCAAAGGCGCTTCACGTCCTCGAGGTTGGTGATGCCCCCGCTCGCGATGACGGGAATGGTGAGCGCCTGGGCGAGCTTCACCGTGGCCTCGACGTTGACGCCCTTGAGCATGCCGTCGCGGCCGATGTCCGTGTGGATGACCGCCTCGACGCCGTAGTCCTGGAAGCGCAGCGCGAGGTCGACCACGTCGTGGCCCGTGAGCTTCGACCAGCCGTCGGTGGCCACCTTCCCGTCGCGGGCGTCCAGCCCGACCATGATGTGGCCGGGAAAGGCGTCGCACGCCTCGTGCAGGAAGCCCGGGTTCTTCACCGCGGCGGTCCCGATGATCACGTAGGACACGCCGTCGTCCAGGTAGCGCTCGATCGTGTCGAGGTCGCGGATGCCGCCGCCCACCTGCACGGGAATGTCGGCGTCCACGGCGCCGATGACCGCCTTGATCGCCGACTCGTTCACGGGCTTTCCGGCGAAGGCGCCGTTCAGGTCCACCACGTGCAGGCGCCGCGCGCCGAGCCCGACCCAGTGCGCGGCCGTCTTTCCGGGATCGTCGGAGAACACCGTGGCGGTCGCCATGTCGCCCTGCTCCAGGCGCACGCAGCGGCCATCCTTGAGGTCTATCGCGGGAATGATCAGCATGGGAACGGTCGGGGCCGGATCCTCAGGGGGTCCAGGTGGCGAAGTTCTCGAGAAGCTTGAGCCCCGCGGCGCTGCTTTTCTCGGGATGGAATTGCGTTGCGAAGATGTTATCCCGCGCAATGGCCGAGGTAAAGGCGTGCGGGTAGCGCGACACCGCCGCGGTGAGGGAGGGGTCCCGGGTGGCGCAGTAGTAGCTGTGCACGAAATAGAAGCGCGCGCCGTCCGGGATGCCCTGCCAGAGTGCGTGGGGCCGCACCTGCCAGGCCTCGTTCCAGCCCATGTGGGGGATCTTGAGGCCCGCCTCGCGCGTCTCGTCGGCGCGGGCGAACGCGAGGACCTCGCCGGGCAGGATCGCGAGCCCTGCGGTGGGCCCCTCGTCGCTGCGCTCGAAGAGCATCTGCAGGCCGATGCACAGGCCGAGGAAGGGCCGTGCCGCGGCCGCCTCGCGGACCGCCTCCCCCAGGCCCCGCCCGGCGAGGCATTGCATGCAGTCGGGCATCGCCCCCTGGCCCGGGAAGACGACGCGGTCGGCGCGGCGCACGGCCTCGGGGTCCGAGGTGACGGCGACCTGCGCCTGCGGCGCCACGTGCAGGAGCGCCTTCTCCACCGAGCGGAGGTTTCCCATGCCGTAGTCGACGATCGCGATGCGCTGTGCCATGGAAGGACCGGCGAGCCGCGCCGGCCGCGAGCGGTGGGCTAGAGGGTTCCCTTGGTCGAGGGGACGACGCCGGCCGCGCGGGGATCGGGTTCCACCGCCATGCGCAGCGCGCGCGCGAAGGCCTTGAAGAGCGTCTCGCACTGGTGGTGCGAGTTGTCCCCGCGCAGGTTGTCGAGATGCACGGTCGCGAGCGCGTGGTTCACGAACCCCTGGAAGAACTCCCGGGTGAGGTCGACGTCGAACTCGCCCACGCGGGCGCGGGTGAAGGCCACGTGGAACTCGAGCCCCGGGCGGCCGGAGAAGTCCACCACCGCCCGCGACAGCGCCTCGTCGAGGGGCACGTAGGCGTGCCCGTAGCGGCGGATCCCCTTCTTGTCGCCGAGCGCCTTCGCGACGGCCATGCCGAGCGAGATGCCGATGTCCTCGACGGTGTGGTGGGCGTCGATCTCGAGGTCGCCCCTTGCCTTGACCGTGAGGTCGAGCGCCCCGTGGCGCGCGATCTGGTCGAGCATGTGGTCGAGGAAGGGAATGCCCGAGGCGAGGCTCGCCTGGCCGGTGCCGTCGAGGTTCACGGCGACGAAGACCTGGGTCTCCCGGGTGTCGCGCTGGATTTCCGCGGTGCGCATGGGTTCAGCCGATGGCCTGGGCGAGGGCCGCGAGCAGCCTCGCGTTTTCGTCGGGGGTCCCGACCGTGATCCGGAGGCAGTGGGCCAGCAGGGGGTGGGAGCCGTGGAAGTTGCGGACCAATATACCACGCGCCTTCAGGCCCTCGAACGCCCGCGGCCCGTCGGGCAGGCGCACGAGGACGAAGTTCGCCGCCGACGGGAAACGCCGGACGCCGGCGATCGCGTCCAGCCCCGCCTCGAGGCGCGCGCGGTCGCGCACGATTCGGCGCGTCTGCTCCTCGAGGACCTCGTGCCGGCCGAGGACGAGCTCGGCGGCGGCGGCCGTCAGCACGTTCACGTTGTACGGAAGCCGGACCTTGTCGAATTCCGCGAGCCAGTCCCGCGGCCCGATGGCGAGTCCCAGGCGCAGGCCCGCGAGCCCGAGCTTCGACACGGTTCGCACGAGGACGAGGTTGGGATGGCGCCCGAGATCCGGGAGGAAAGTCTCTCCCCCGGCGAAGGCGTAGTAGGCCTCGTCCACGACGACGAGGCCCGGCGAGGCCGCCACGATCTCGAGCACGGCCTGCCGCGGGAAGAGGTTGCCGGTCGGGTTGTTCGGGTAGGCGATCCAGGTGAGCGCGGGCCGCAGCCGCCCGATGGCCTCGAGCGTGGCCGGCAGGTCCGGGGAGAAGTCGGGCGAGAGCGACACGCCCGCGTAGCCCATCCCCGCGGAGATGGCGCACATCCGGTACATCGCGAAGGACGGCTCCAGGGAAAGCAGGGTCGCGCCGGGCTTCGCGAGGGCGACGCTGATCATCGCGAGGATCTCGTCGGAGCCGTTGCCCAGGACGATCTCGTGCTCCGCCGGGATCGCCATGGCCTCGCGCAGGGCCGACTTCAGCGCGGGCGCGCCGGGGTCGGGATAGCGGTTGACCGCGACCTGGGCGAGCCGGCGGCCGAGTTCCTCGGTGAGCTCCGGGGGCAGCCGGTACGGGTTCTCCATCGCGTCGAGCTTCACGAACCCGGCCGCCGGCGCCACGTGGTAGGCCTCGAGCGCGCGGATCTCGTCGCGCACCCACTGCGCGGCCGCCTTCACGACGGCTCCTCGCCCCGCATTTCCGCGCTGCGCGCGTGCGCCTCCAGCCCCTCCGCCCGGGCGAGCGTGGTGGCGGTGGCCCCGAGGCGGACGGCCGCCCCGCGGGCGACGCGGATGAGGCTCGAGCGCTTCTGGAAGTCGTAGACGCCGAGCGGCGAGGAGAACCGCGCCGTGCGCGACGTCGGCAGCACGTGGTTCGGTCCCGCGCAGTAGTCCCCCAGCGCCTCCGAGGCGTAGTGCCCCAGGAAGATCGCGCCCGCGTGGCGGATGCGCGGCAGGAGGGCTTCCGGCTCGGCCACCGCGAGCTCCAGGTGCTCCGGCGCGATCCGGTTGGCGAGGGCGCAGGCCTCGTCCAGGTCGCGCACGACGATGAGGGCGCCGCGTCGGGCGAGGGAGGCCTCGATGATTCGGCGCCGTGGCATGGTCTCGATGAGCGCGCGCATGGCGGCGTGGACGGCGTCCGCGAGGGCCGCGTCGGGCGTGAGGAGGATCGACTGCGCGATCTCGTCGTGCTCGGCCTGGGAGAAGAGGTCCATGGCCACCCAGCGGGGATTCGCGGTGGCGTCGGCCACCACCAGGATTTCCGAGGGTCCCGCGACCATGTCGATGCCGACGCGGCCGAACACGCGGCGCTTGGCCGCGGCCACGTAGGCGTTGCCCGGCCCGACGATCTTGTCCACGGCGGGGACGCTCGCGGTCCCGTAGGCGAGCGCTCCCACGGCCTGCGCTCCGCCGATGCGGAACACGCGGTCCACGCCCGCGAGGCTCGCGGCGGCGAGGACGTGGTCGTTCGCCTGGCCGTCGGGGGTCGGCACCACCATCACGAGCTCCGGGACGCCGGCGACCTTCGCGGCCACCGCGTTCATCAGCACGGACGAGGGATAGGCGGCCTTTCCGCCCGGCACGTACAGCCCGACCCGGTCGAGGGGCGTGACCTGCTGCCCGAGCATCGTGCCGTCGTCCTCCTCCACGCGCCATCCCTCGAGGCGCTGGTGCTCGTGGAAGGCGCGGATCCGGCCCGCCGCGGTCTCCAGCGCCTCCCGTTCCGCCCGCGCGATTCGTCCTAGGGCCTCGCGGCACGCGGCCGGGGCCACCTCGAGATCGGCCGCGGAGGCCGGCGACCAGCGGTCGAAGCGCCGCGTGCAGTCGATGAGCGCCTCGTCGCCGCGCCGGAGAACGTCGTCGAGGATGGCGGCCACGGCGCGCTCCACGCCCTCGTCCTGGGCGCCCTCGAAGGCGAGCAGCGCCGCGAGCTCGGCCTCGAAGCCCGGGTCGGCGCTCGAGAGCCTGCGCGGCTCAGCCACGCGTCGCCCTCTCGAAGGCGTCGATGACGGGCAGCACCTGCGCGCGCTTCACCTTCATCGAGGCCGGGTTCACGATGAGCCGGCTCGACACCGCGAGGATCTCCTCGACCGCCTTGAGCCGGTTGGCGCGCAGCGTCCCGCCCGTGTCCACGAGGTCCACGATGGCGTCGGCGAGCCCCACGAGCGGCGCGAGCTCCATGGAGCCGTAGAGCTTGATGAGGTCCACGTGCACGCCCTTGGCCGCGAAGTGCTCGCGGGCGGTCTGGATGTACTTGGTCGCCACGCGCAGCCGCGCGCCCTTGCGCACCGCCGCGGGATAGTCGAAGTCCTCCGGCACGGCCACCATCATCCGGCAGCGCGCGATGCCCAGGTCGAGGGGCTGGTAGAGCCCGCGGCCGCCGTGCTCGGCGAGGAGGTCGCGGCCGGCCACGCCCAGGTCGGCGGCGCCGTACTGCACGTAGGTGGGCACGTCGGAGGCGCGCACGATGATCACGCGCACGCCCGGGTCACCGGTCGGCAGGATGAGCTTCCTCGAGACTTCCGGGTCCTCCGAGGGAACGATGCCCGCCGCGGCGAGCAGCGGCCGGGTCTCCTCGTAGATGCGTCCCTTGGACAGCGCGATCGTGATCATGGCGGGCCCTCAGTCCACGCGCGAGACGCGCGCGCCGAGCCGGGAGAGCTTCTCCTCGAGGTGCTCGTAGCCGCGGTCGAGGTGGTAGATGCGGTCGACGACGGTCTCGCCCCCGGCGACGAGGCCGGCGATCACCAGGCTCGCGGAGGCGCGCAGGTCCGTCGCCATGACGGTCGCGCCGGCGAGGCGCTCGACGCCCTGCACGACGGCCGTGTTGCCCTCGATGTCGATCCTCGCGCCGAGCCGGCGCAGCTCCTGCACGTGCATGAAGCGGTTCTCGAAGATCGTCTCGGTCACGAGCGCCGTTCCCTCCGCGATGGTGTTGAGGGCGAGGAACTGCGCCTGCATGTCCGTCGGGAAGGCCGGGTAGGGGGCGGTGCGCAGGCTCACGGCGCGGGGACGGCCCGCCATGCGAAGCGCGAGCGTCTCCCCGGTGGCGGTTATCTCCGCGCCCGCCTCGCGCAGCTTCTCCACGACGGCGTCCAGCGCGGCCACGGGCGCCTGCGTGAGGACGATTCTCCCGCGCGTGGCCGCCGCGGCCGCGAGGAAGGTGCCCGCCTCGATGCGGTCGGGCATCACGGCGTAGTCGACGCCGCCCAGGCGTTCCACGCCCTCGATCGCGATCTCGTCGGTCCCCTCGCCGCGGATGCGCGCGCCCATCGCCACCAGGCACCGGGCGAGGTCGACGACCTCGGGCTCCCGCGCCGCGTTCTCCAGCACCGTCTCGCCCTCGGCGAGGCACGCGGCCATCATGAGGTTCTCCGTCCCGGTGACGGTCACCGCGTCGAGGAAGATCCTCGCGCCCTTGAGCCGTTTCGCCCGCGCGCGGATGTAGCCCGCCTCGATGCCCACCTCCGCGCCCATCGCCTCCAGACCCTTCAGGTGCAGGTCAACGGGCCGCTCGCCGATGGCGCATCCGCCCGGCAGGGACACGCGGGCCTCCCCGAAGCGCGCCACCAGCGGGCCGAGCGTGAGTATCGACGCGCGCATCGTCTTCACCAGCTCGTAGGGCGCGAAGGGCTCGCCGATGCGGCTCGCGTCGAGGCTCGCGCCCCCCTCCTCGCGGGCCACCCCCACCCCCATCCGCCCGAGGAGCGCGAGCATCGTCTCCACGTCGTTCAGGCGCGGGAGGTTGCTCACCCGCAGGGGCGCGTCGGCCAGCAGCGCCGCCGCGAGGATGGGCAGCGCCGCGTTCTTCGCGCCGGAGACGCGGATTTCGCCGGAAAGCGGGATCCCGCCTTGGATCGAGAGCTTCTGCATGGGTCGTTCCAGGGTGCCGGACGGGCCGGCCCGGGCGATCGGTTCAGCGGGCGGCCCACTCGTCGGGGGACAGGGTGTGCATGGAGAGCGCGTGGACCTCCTCGCGCATGCGCTCGCCGAGCGCGGCGTAGACGAGCTGGTGCCGTCGCACGCGCGCGAGCCCCGCGAAGGCCGGGCTCACCACCAGGGCCTCGAAGTGCACCCCGTCGTCGCCGCGGACGTCCACGTGCGTGCAGTCGATCGCCTGGCGGATCGCTTCCTCGATGGTTCGTTTGTCGGCCATGGCGGGGCCTCAATGCCTCAACTTGTAGCCGGATCGCAGCAGGCGAAGGGTGAGCCATGATAGGGCACAGAGCGTGGCGCTCGCAATCGCGAGGCTCGCCCACGGGGAGACGTCGGCCCGGCCGAAGAAGGCGTAGCGGAAGCCGTCGATCGCGTAGAAGAACGGGTTCAGGTGCGAGGCCGCCCGCCAGAACGGCGGAAGCGAATCGACCGAGTAGAAGACCCCGGCGAGGAAGGTGAGCGGCAGGATCAGGAAGTTCTGGAAGGCCGCGAGCTGGTCGAACTTCTCGGCCCACAGGCCCGCGACGATGCCCAGGACGCCCAGGATGCCGGCGCCCGTGACCGTGAAGGCGGCGAGCCAGAGCAGGTTCGGGAAGGGCACCGGGACGAGCCAGGCCACCGCGAGCACCACGCCCGCGCCCACCACCACCGCGCGCACCATCGCCGCGGCGAGGTAGGCGGCGAAAAGGTCCGCCGGGGTGAGCGGGGCGAGCAGGATGAAGACGATGTTCCCCGTGATCTTCGACTGGATGAGCGAGGAGGAGGCGTTCGCGAACGCGTTCTGCAGCATCGACATCATCGCGAGCCCCGGCACGAGGAACTGGACGTAGCCCACGCCGGGATAGGCCTCGACGCGGCCGGCGAGCGCGTGGGAGAAGATCACCAGGAAGAGGAGCGCGGACAGGACGGGCGCCGCGACCGTCTGGAAGCTCACCTTCCAGAAGCGCATCACCTCCTTCTCGAACAGCGTGAGGAAGCCCCCCGTCATGCGTCCTCCCGCGCCGGCGCGTCCTGGCGGGCCATGATCTTCACGAAGACCTCCTCCAGCTCCGGCTCGGCCACCTCGAGGTGGGCGACGGCCGCGCCCGCCTCCCGCAGCCGGGCGAGCGCGGTCTCCACCTGGGCGGCGCTTTCCACCGGGATCCGGTGCCAGCCCGCGGCGTCCACCGTGGCGCCGGCCGCGAGCGCGGCGGGAAGCGCGCCCGACTCGAGCTTCACCCTCAGCACCCGCTCGGAGAAATCCGCGAGCAGCCTTCGCGTGGAATCGAGCGCCACGATCCGCCCGGTCTTCATCATCGCGATGCGACCGCACAGGTGCTGCGCCTCCTCGAGGTAGTGCGTGGTGAGCACGATCGTGTGCCCGGCGGCGTTCAGCTCGCGCATGAAGCGCCACAGGGCCTGGCGCAGCTCCACGTCCACGCCGGCCGTCGGCTCGTCGAGGATGATCACCGGGGGGCGGTGGACCAGCGCCTGGGCGAGCATCACGCGCCGCTTCATGCCCCCCGAGAGCGAACGCATGTTCGCGTCCGCCTTCGCGCCCAGCGAGAGCCGCTCGAGGAGCTCGCCGATCCACGCCCCGTTGCCGCGCAGCCCGAAGTAGCCCGACTGCAGCTCGAGGGTCTCGCGCACGCTGAAGAAGGGGTCGAAGACGACCTCCTGGGGCACGATGCCCAGGAGCCTCCTCGCCTCGCGGTACTCGGCCGCCACGTCCCGCCCCAGGACCCGGAGCGTCCCCGCGTCGGCCCGCACCAGGCCGCCGAGCGCCGAGATGAGCGTGGTCTTGCCCGCCCCGTTGGGCCCGAGGAGCGCGAAGAACTCTCCCTGCTCGACCGAGAGCGACACGCCGTCGAGCGCCCGCAGCGGGCCGTAGCGCTTGGAGACATCGCGCACCTCGACCGCGGGGGAGGCCATGCTCAGGCCTGGCAGGGCTGGATGAGGCCCGTGACGCCGTAGAGCTCGGCGAGCGAAAGGAGGTTGGCCGGGAGGTTCACGAAGAAGAGGCCCTTGCCGCGGCGCGCGGCCTCGCGACGCCACTCGAGCAGGAGGGCGACGGCGGAGGAGTCGACCTCGGTGATCGCGGAGAAGTCGATGGTGAGGCGGTCCGGGAGGTCCGGGCGGGAGGTGTACTCGCGGCTGCGCTCGAGCACGACGGGCAGCGTCTCGAAGGAGAGCGCTCCCTCGAGTGCCAGCACTTCCGCTTTCGCGTGGTCGTTCACTTCTTCCCGTCGGCCCGTGCGGGCGACTTCGGCGCCTCGCTCGCGCGGTTGCGCTCGGCGAGCGCCTTGAGGAGGCCCTCCACGCCGCCCTTCTGGACCTGCTCGTGGAAGGAGCCGCGGTAGGTGGTCACGAGCGACACCCCGTCGACCACCACGTCGTAGACGCGCCAGCCCTTGTCGGAGCGCTCCATCCCGTAGTCGATCGGGATCGGCTGGCCGCCGGGCTGGTTCACGACGGTGCGCACCACCGTGTCCTGGTCGCCCGCGGCGATCTTGGCGCTCTTCACGTCGATCGTCTGGTTGCGGTACTGCGAAAGCGAGGTGGAGTAGGTGCGCACCAGGAGCGTGCGGAACTCGCTCACGAGCGCGGACTTCTGCGCGTCGGAGGCCTTGGACCAGTTGCGGCCCATCGCGAGGCGCGTCATGCGCGGGAAGTCGAAGTGCGGGAGCACCTTCTCCTCCACGAGCTCGAGGATGCGCTTCTGGTTGCCGCCCTGAAGCTCCTTGTCGGTCTTGATGATCGCGAGCACCTCGTCGATCGACTGGCGGACGAGCACGTCGGGCGCCGTGTCCGCCGCGGCGCGGGCGGGGACGGCGGCGAGCGCGAAGGCGGCGAGCGCGAGGGCGGCGAGGAATCGGGGCATGGGGGGTCCTGTGCGTTGGCGTGACGGGCGTTGGAGCGCCGGCGGCGCCCCGGGGTTCCGCGCCGCTACTTCTTCGACCCGTCTTCCTGGGCCTTGCTGAAGAGGAGCTGCCCGATGAGGCGCTCGAGCACGACCGCCGACTGCGTGATGGTCACGCGGTCGCCGTCGGCGAGCTTCTTGTCCTCGCCGCCGGCGTCGAGCCCCACGTACTGCTCGCCCAGGAGGCCGGAGGTGAGGATGGAGGCGCTCGTGTCCTTCGGGAACGCGTAGCGCGTGTCCAGCGCGAGGATGACGGAGGCCTGGAAGCGCTCGTTGTCGAAGCGGATGTCGGCCACGCGGCCGACGAGGACGCCGGAGCTGCGCACGGGCGCGCGCACCTTGAGCCCGCCGATGTTGTCGAACCTCGCCTCCACGCGGTACGTGGAGTTCGCCCGCTCGGCGCCGAGGTTGCCCGCCTTGAGCGCGAGCACCAGGAGCGCGGCGAATCCCGCCATCACGAAGGCGCCGAACCAGAGATCGATCGTCGTTCTTTCCATGGAGGTCGAGCGTGTCCCGAATGCGGTTCAGTGATCCCCACGCAGCATGAAGGCGGTGAGCACCAGGTCCAGGGCGAGGATGGTGAGCGCCGAACTCACGACCGTGCGGGTCGTCGCGCCCGAGACGCCCTCGGCGGTCGGCGGCGCGTCGAATCCCTCGAAAGTGGCGATGACCGTCACGGCGATCCCGAACACGAAACTCTTCACGACGCCGTTCATCACATCATACCGGAAGTCCACCGCCGCCTGCATCTGCGACCAGAACGCGCCGGGGTCCACGCCGACGAGGACGACGCCCACGATGTAGCCGCCGAAGACGCCCATCGCGGAGAAGAGCGCGGCGAGCATCGGCATCGAGATGACGCCGGCCCAGAAGCGCGGCGCGATGACCCGCGCCATCGGCGAGACCGCCATCATGTCCATCGCCGTGAGCTGCTCGGTCGCCTTCATGAGGCCGATCTCGGCGGTGATGGCCGAACCCGCGCGGCTCGCGAAGAGCAGTGCGGCGACCACGGGGCCGAGCTCGCGCACGAGCGAGAGCGCCACCAGGACGCCGATGGAATCCTGGGCGCCGTACTTCTGCAGCGTCTCGAACCCCTGCAGCCCGAGCACCATGCCCACGAAGAGCCCGGAGACGACGATGATGATGAGCGAGAGCACGCCCGAGAAGTAGACCTCGCGCATCACCAGCCGGAAGCGGCGCACGCTCGTCCCGGACGCCGCGAGCACGACGAAGAAGAAACGCAGCATCGCCCCGGCCCGCCAGACGTTCTCGATGAAGTTGTGGCCGACCCGCGTGAGGGTGCGGCGGGCGCGGTCAAGCAAGGCGGGCCTCCTGGCGGGCCTGCGCGAGCCCCACGTCCACGTCGTAGGCGGGCGCCGGGTAATGGAAGGGCACCGGGCCGTCGGTCTCGCCGTGGACGAACTGGTGGACCACGGGCAGCTCGGTCGCGCGGATCTCGGCCGGGGTGCCCTCGCCGACCACCCGGCCCTCGGCCACGAAGTAGAGGTAGTCCACGATCTGCAGCGACTCGACGACGTCGTGCGTCACGATGATCGAGGTGGCGCCCAGCGCGTCGTTCAGGCGCCGGATGAGGCTGCCCACCACGCTCATGGCGATCGGGTCGAGCCCGGCGAAGGGTTCGTCGTACATGACCAGCATCGGGTCCATCACGACGGCCCGCGCGAGCGCCACGCGCCTCGCCATGCCGCCGGAGAGTTCCGAGGGCATGAGGTTGTGGGCCCCGCGCAGGCCCACCGCCTCGAGCTTCATGAGGACCAGGTCGCGCACCATCGCTTCCGAGAGGTCGGCGTGCTCGCGCAGCGGGAAGGCGACGTTGTCGAAGACCGTCATGTCCGTGAAGAGCGCGCCGAACTGGAACAGCATGCTCATCCGGCGGCGCAACGCGTAGAGGCCCTCGCGGTCGAGCTCGTGCACCGCCCGGCCCCCGACGCGGACCTCGCCGCGCGAGGGGCGCAGCTGGCCGCCGATCAGGCGAAGCAGCGTCGTCTTGCCGCAGCCGCTCCCGCCCATGATGGCGACCACCTTCCCGCGCGGCATGCGCATCGAGATGCCCTCGAGGACCGGGCGGCGCCCGTAGCCGAAGCTCACGGCGTCGATCTCGACGAGATTCTCTTCGGTCACTCGGGGTCGGCAAGCGGCGGGAAATCGGGCAGTCATTCTAGCAGCAATCCCCGGCACTCCCGGCGGCCGCGCGTCCTATAATCCTGCCTCACACGCGTGCCCCTGCGCCCCGGATGAAACCCCGCCTCCTGCTCGTCGACGACGATCCGCTCATCACCGAAAGCCTCGCCTACGTGCTCGGCGCGGACTACGAGCTCACCTGCGCCTCGGACCGCGCCACGGCCGTCGAGGCGCTGCGCGCCATGCCCCGCCCGCCGGAGCTCGCGCTCATCGACCTGGGCCTGCCTCCCGCCGAACACCTGCCCAACGAGGGCTTCCGGCTGATCGGGGACCTGCTCGCGCACGCGCCGGAGGTGCGGATCGTGGTCCTCACGGGACAGAACGAGGAGTCGAACGCCCGCCGGGCCCGCGCGCTCGGCGCGGCGGACCTCGTGCCCAAGCCCTGCGAGCCGGACGACCTGCGCGCGCTGCTCGCGCGGGTGCTGCGCGCGCGGGAACTCGCGCCCGCGCCGCAGGCCCGCCCGCTGGTCGGCGAGAGCCCGCCGATGAGGAAGCTGCGCAACCAGATCGACCTGTACGCCTCCTCGGAATTCCCCGCGCTCATCGAGGGCGAGTCCGGCAGCGGCAAGGAAGGCGTGGCCTTCTCGCTGCATCACCTGAGCCCGCGGGCGAGCGAGCCCTTCCTCGCCCTGAACTGCGCGGCGATCTCGCCCTCGCTCGTCGAGCCGACCCTGTTCGGCTACGCCAAGGGCGCCTTCACGGGCGCGGCGCAGTCGAAGCAGGGCTACTTCGAGGATGCCGCGCGGGGGACGCTTTTCCTCGACGAGATCGGCGAGCTGCCGGTGGACCTGCAGGCGAAGCTGCTGCGGGTGCTCGAGAACGGCGAGTACCAGCGCGTGGGCGAGACGCAGACGCGCGTGAGCCGGGCGCGGATCGTCGCCGCCACCAACCGCGACCTGCGGCAGGAGATCGCCCAGGGGCGCTTCCGGGCCGATCTCTACCACCGCCTCTCGGTCTTCACCATCGCCGTGCCGCCGCTGCGGGAGATGGGCGAGGACAAGCTGCGCCTGCTCGAGCATTTCGGGCACGCGTATTCGGAACGCGCGGGCACCCGCCCCTTCACCCTCGACGAGGGCGCGCGCGCGCGCTGGCTCGCCTACCCGTTCCCCGGCAACGTGCGCGAGCTGCGCAACATCGTGATCCGGCTCAACACGAAGTTCGCCGGCTACACCGTCGGCGAGGCGGACCTCGAGGGCGAGCTCGCCCCGGCGCAGCCTCCCGCGGCCGTCGCGGCGGATCCCCTCGCCCAGGCGCGCGCCGAGCTCGCCTCGGGGCGGCCCTTCAGCCTGGACGCGACCCTGAAGGCGGTCGAGTCGACCTACCTCGACGCCGCCATCGAGGTCGCGCAGGGCAACATGTCGCGGGCGGCGAAGCTCCTCGGGATCTCGCGGAGCACCCTCTACAGCCGGCTGGAGGGCGCGGGGCGCGCCGGTGCTAGACTGGACGCATCGGACCCCCCCGAGCCGGCGGCCGCGCCCGGCTCCCGCTCCTGATACCCCGCCTCCTCTCCCGCCCATGACGATGTACCTGGAGCATTTCGGCCTTCGCGAGGCGCCGTTCCGGATCACGCCGCACACGGAATTCTTCTTCGCCGGCGCCAACCGCGGCGCCACCCTCGAGGCGCTCGCCTACGCGATCACGGCCGGCGAGGGCCTCGTCAAGGTCACGGGCGAGGTGGGCACCGGGAAGACGATGCTCTGCCGCGTGCTCATGGAGCGCCTGCCGCCGACGGTCGAGACGATCTACCTCGCCGTGCCGAGCCTCACGCGCGACGAGATGCTCGTCGCGATCGCGAGCGAGCTGGAGATCGACACGCAGGGGGCGAACACGACGCAGCTCATCCGCTCGCTCCAGGGGCGGCTCATCGCGCTTCACGCCGAGGGCCGCCAGGTCGTCGCGCTGATCGACGAGGCGCACGCCATGCCGCTCGCCACGCTCGAGGAGATCCGCCTGCTCTCGAACCTGGAGACGGGCAAGGAGAAGCTCCTGCAGATCGTGCTCTTCGGACAGCCGGAGCTCGACGAGCACCTGAACCTGCCGCACATGCGCCAGCTGAAGGAGCGCATCACGCACGCTTTCGGGCTCGCGCCCCTGCCGCCGCGCGACATCCGCGACTACGTGAATTTCCGGCTGCGCGCGGCCGGCTACCACGGGCCGGATCTCTTCGGGCCGGAGGCGTTGCGCATCATCGGCGAAGCGTCCGAGGGCCTCACGCGGCGCATCAACATCTACGCCGACAAGACGCTCCTCGCCGCCTTCGCCGCGGGGACCCACACGGTGAGCGCGGACCACGCGCGCGCCGCGGTCACCGACACGCAGATCGTGGTGTCGGCGCCGCGCCCATCGCCGCGGCGCACGGCAACCGCCGCCCTCGCGGGCCTCGCGGCCGGCCTCGTCCTGGGCTACGGCGCCGCGACGTACCTGAGTCCCCCACCGGGCGCCGCGCCCGCTCTCGCGGCCGCCTCGAACGCCGCGCCAGCGGCGACACAGGCGCCGGCGGCGCAACGAGAGGCCCCGAACGCGGCGGCCGCGGCCCGGCCCGCGACCCCGGCTTCGGCGCCGACCGAGGCCGGGCCGCGATCGGCGGCGGACGCTCCGGCGCCCGCCCCCTCGAAAGGGCCGGCCACCCCGCCGCCGCCGGCCACGACCGCGGACTCCGCGGTCACGACGCCTCTCGAGTCGCGCTACTCCGCGGGGATCTCCCTCCTGGAGCGCGCGCCCGCCACCACCTACGTGATCCAGCTCATGATGACCGACGCGAGGGACCGCGATTACCTCGCCTCCTACCTCGCGGAGGCGGCCCGCTCGCTCAAGTCGGAGGAGCTCTTCCTGTACCCCAGCGGCAGCGCGGAAGCGCCCAAGGTCGGCGTGATCTACGGGGCCTTCGAGTCGCGGCCGCTCGCGAACGAGGCGCTCGGCGCCCTTCCCGAGCGGCTTCGCCAGTTCCGCCCCTACGTTCGGGCGGTCAACGCGGTTCGCGCGGACGTGCGAAAGGAGCCGGTGACGTGAGGTCCGCGCCCGGCAAGCGTCAAGTCGTTTTCGGGACGCGGACGGCCCGGGTTTCGTTTGCGTTTCGCCCTCGAAACCGCTATAAAGTGGCGAGCTCCGTTTCTCCCGAAAAACAATTACTTACGGGAACATTTTGACGATGCGCCTTAACCGCTGCCCCGCCATTTTCCTGACGGCTTCGCTGGTTGCGCTCGCGGCAGGCTGTGGCACGCAGCCGATCGCCGAGTCGGCGAGCCACATCCGCCAGGCGCCCGAGCGCGCGAGCGCCGCGCCCGACATCCCGAAACCGGTCCTGCCCGCGCCCCTGCCGCCGCCGCCGGAGCCCCGGGCCGCCGAGATCCGGTACTCCATCGTCGTCGCGAACCAGCCGGTGCGCGACGTGCTGCTCGCGATCGCCGCGGAGACCCGGGTGAACGTGGACGTCCATCCGGGCGTCTCGGGCGCCGTCACGATCAACGCCATCGACCAGACGCTGCGCCAGATCCTTTCGCGCATCGCCAAGCAGGTGGACATGCGCTACGAGATCGAGGGCCAGACGATCCACGTGATGCCCGACTCGCCGTACCTGCACAACTACCGCGTGGACTACGTGAACATGTCCCGGGACGCCACGGAGACGGTCTCGGTCGCGACGCAGATCCTCTCCGGCGCCGTGGGCGGCACGGGCGGCGCCACGAGCCAGGGCGACAACAACTCGACGCTTCGCATCACCAACACCTCGCGCAACCGCTTCTGGGAGACGCTCGAGAGGAACATCAAGGACATGCTGCGCGAGACGGACAAGCTCCTGCCGGAGGGCAGCAGCGAGACCTTCGTGAGCGGCCGCGGCCGGGCGGCCTCCTCTGCCCAGGGCGCGGTACGGCAGGCCGCGGCCTCCGCCAGCGGGCGCGGCGCCTCCTCGGCCGCGGCCACGCCGGGCGCGCCGGCGCAGGCCCAGTCCGAGCAGTCGGGCGAGTTCACGGAGCAGCGCCTCACCTTCCGCGAGGCCGCCTCCGTCATCGTGAACCCCGAGGCGGGCGTGGTGAGCGTGCGCGCCACCTCGCGCCAGCACGAGAAGGTCGCGGAGTTCCTCGAGCAGGTCACCGGCGCGGCGCGCCGCCAGGTGGTGGTCGAGGCGACCGTGGTCGAGGTGAAGCTCAACGACAACTACCAGTCCGGGGTGGACTGGTCGGCCCTCGCGACCAACAACCTCGGCTACTCGGTCCGCCAGAACCTGCTCGGCGCGAACCTCTCGAGCTCGCCCTTCCTCTCCCTCACCTACAACAACCCGAACCCGGCCGTCGGCGGCAACCTCTCGAGCACCCTCAAGCTCCTGAACACCTACGGGACCACGAAGGTGCTCTCGAGCCCCGTCCTCATGGTGCTCAACAACCAGACGGCCGTGCTCCGGGTCACCGAGAACCTGGTCTACTTCACGATCAAGGCGGACACGAACACCAACGCGAACGTCTCCACGACGACGTTCACGACGACCCAGAACGTGCTGCCGGTCGGCATCATCATGAACCTCACCGCGCAGATCAGCGATAGCGACGTGGTGACGCTCAACGTCCGCCCGACGGTCACCGCCAAGATCGGCGAGGTGCAGGACCCCAACCCGTCGCTGCGGGGCACGGTCACCTCGCCCTTCTCCATCGAGAGCAAGATCCCGGTGACGCAGACGCGCGAGATGGAGAGCATCCTGCGGGTCGCGAGCGGGCAGACCGCGATCCTCGGCGGCCTCATGATCGACAGCTTCTCGGGCTCGAGGAGCGGCCTGCCGATCGCCTCCCGCATCCCGCTCCTCGGCGACCTCGTGAGCTACCGCGACGACACGTCCGAGAAGCGCGAGCTCGTGATCTTCCTGAGGCCCATCGTCGTGAAGAACGCGAGCCTCGAGGGCGACCTCGCGGACTATCGCCGCCACCTTCCCGACCGGACCTTCTTCCGCGAGGCCGAGTTGCCCCTGCCCGGCTTCCAGGAGGGCGTCCGCCGGCTGCAGCGGGGAGAGCTCCCCGAAATGACGCCCAACCCGGTGGTGCCCGACTCGCCCGCCGCGAGGGGCAGCCGATGAGCCTCCTCCTCGACGCCCTCAAGCGCGCCGAGCAGGAAAAGCTGGCCAGGCTTGCCCAGGAACTCCATGCCGCGGAGAGCGCCGCGGGCGAGGCGCCGGCGCCCGCCCCCGCAGCCGCCCCGCGCCGCAAGCTGGAGCTCGAAAGACACGAGGCCGCGGCGGCGCCGGAACCCGCCTCCGCTCCGGCCCCTTCCGCCGCCGCGATGCGTCGGGAGCGCGAAGGCGCAAAGGTCGTCTTCGCCGCGAAGCAGGCGGATCCGCTTCCCACGGTGCGCGAGCCGCGCGGCAACCGGACGATGCTCGCCATCGCCGGCGTCGCGGTGCTCCTCGTCCTGGCGGGCGGCGCCTACGTCTGGTACGAGATCAACGCGACCCCGGGATCGATGATCGGCCCGCCGCGGGTGGCCTCCGCGCCCCGGCCCGTCACGCCCGCGCCGCCGCCCTCGCCCATCACCGGGACCGTGGCGCCGGCGGCCCCGCCGGCACTTTCGGCCGCCGCCCCTGCCCCGGCCGCGCCCGAAGCGGCCCCGGCGGCCGGCAAGGCCGCGCCGAAGCCCGCGGAAAGGGTCATCGCGGGCCTGCTCAAGGAAGGCGCCGAAGTCCCGCCGCCGCCGCTCAAGCTCACGCGCACCATCGAGGTACCGCGCGTCTCGCCCGACGTGAAGCGCGGGTACGACGCGCTGGTGCAGGGCGACGCCGACACCGCCCGCCGGGCCTACGAGGCCGCCCTGGCCGCCGACGCCGCGAATCTCGACGCGCACCTCGGCCTCGCCGCGGTGGCCGCCCGGGCCGGGGAGCGCGCCGCCGCCGCCGGACACTACCGCCGGGCCCTCGCGCTGGACCCGCGAAACGCCTCGGCCCTCGCCGGGCTCGCCGCGCTGGCCGACTTCACGCGCGCCGAGGGGCTCGAGGCGCGGCTTCGCGCCGACATCAGCCGCAGCCCGGCGAACGCCGCGCTGTCCTTCACGCTCGGCAACCTCTACGCGTCGCAGTCGCGCTGGAACGAGGCGCAGGCCGCCTACTTCGAGGCCTACCGCCTCGACCCGGGCAGCGCCGACCTCGCCTTCAACCTCGCCGTGAGCCTCGACCACCTGGGCCAGGCGCGGCTCGCCGCGGATTACTACCAGCGCGCGCTGGATGCCGCCCGGCGCCAGGCGCCCCAGTTCGACCGCGCCCAGGTCTCGCGGCGGCTCGCGGAGCTCAAGCGGTAGCGATGGGCAACGTGCAAGCCGCGCCGCTTTCCCAGGTCCCGCTGGGCCAGACGCTCCTCACCAAGGGGATCGTGAGCCAGGACCAGCTGAACATCGCGCTCACCGAGCAGAAGCGCTTCAAGTCGCCGCTGGGCAAGGTGCTGGTGCAGCTCGGGTTCGTGACCGAGGCCACGATCCGGGACATCCTCTCCGAGACCCTCGGGCAGGTCTCGATCGAGCTGGAGAACACGATCGTCGACCCCGCCGCGATCGCGCTGGTGCCCAAGGACCTCGCCCGCCGCTACCACGTGCTGCCGGTCTCCTACGACCACGAGAAGCGCTCGCTCCTCATCGCCGTCTCTGACCCGACCAACGTGGTGGCCCTCGACCAGATCCGCGCCCTGGTGCGCGAGGACCTGCGGATCGAGCAGGTGCTCGCCCGCGAGTCCGACATCACCATCGGCATCGAGCACCACTACGGCTTCGAGCTCTCGATCGACGGGATCCTGAACGAGATCGAGACCGGCGAGATCGACTACCAGAGCCTCGCCGCCGAGTTCGACGAGTACAGCCAGCCCGTGGTGCGCCTCGTGGACGCGCTCCTGAACGACGCGGTGAAGCGCGACGCCTCCGACATCCACTTCGAGCCGGAGCAGGGGTTCCTGCGCATCCGCTACCGGATCGACGGGGTGCTGCGCCAGATCCGCAGCCTGCACAAGAACTACTGGGCGGCGATGGTGGTGCGCCTGAAGGTGATGAGCGGCATGAACATCGCCGAGACGCGCGCGCCGCAGGACGGGCGCATCTCCCTCATGCTCTCCGGCCACCCCGTGGACTTCCGCGTCTCCGCGCAGCCCACCACGCACGGCGAGAACATCGTACTGCGCATCCTCGACCGCGACCGGGGCATCGTGCCGCTGGAGGAGCTGGGCCTTCAGCCCGACGAGCTGAAGACGCTCAAGCTCATGCTGGCCCGCCCCGAGGGCATCATCCTCGTGACCGGGCCCACGGGCAGCGGCAAGACCACCACGCTCTACTCGGTGCTCAACTACGTGAACACCGAGGGCGTGAACATCATGACCCTCGAGGACCCGGTCGAGTACCCGATGGCGATGATCCGGCAGACCTCGGTGAACGAGGTGGTGAAGCTCGACTTCGCCTCCGGCATCCGCTCGATGATGCGCCAGGACCCGGACATCATCCTCGTGGGCGAGATCCGCGACCAGGAGACGGCCGAGATGGCCTTCCGCGCCGCGATGACGGGCCACCAGGTCTATTCCACCCTGCACACGAACTCCTCCATCGGCGCGATCCCGCGCCTGATGGACCTGGGCGTCCTTCCCGACATCATGGCCGGCAACATCATCGGCGTGATCGCCCAGCGCCTCATGCGCAAGCTCTGCCTGCACTGCCGCGCGCCCTACGAGCCGGACGCGGGGACGCGGCGGCTGCTCGCCATGGACGAATCCGACGACCGGCCCGTGTACCGGCCCGTGGGCTGCGCCAAGTGCGAGAACCAGGGCTACAAGGGGCGCCTCGCGATCATGGAGATCTTCAAGCTCGACGCCGAGATCGACGAGCTGATCGCGCGCCGCGCGACCGGCCGGGAAGTGCGCCTCGCGGCTTCCGCCAAGGGCTTCCGCACGCTCGCCGACGACGCCGTCTCCCGCGTCCTCATGGGCCAGACGAGCCTCGAGGAGATCTCGCGGGTCGTCGACCTCACCGACCGCGTGGCCTAGGCTCCGCCATGGCGCTCTTCGCCTACCGCGCGGTCGACGAGGAGGGCCGGATCTCCTCGGGAAGCCTCGACGCGACCAACGCGATCGACCTCGAGCTGCGCCTTCGCCGCCTCGGCCTGGACCTCGTCACCTTCGAGTCGGTCAAGCGCTCGACGGCGGCGCGCACGCGGCGCGTCACCCGCCAGGAGCTCATCACCTTCTGCTTCCACCTCTCCCAGCTCCTCAAGGCGGGGGTGAACATCATCGAGGCGCTCACGGACCTGCGCGACACCGTGGACAATCCCGGCTTCCGCCAGGTGGTCGCCGGCCTCATCGAGGACATCGAGGGGGGCCTGAGGCTCTCCGACGCGATGGCGAACCACCCCTACGTCTTCGACGGCGTCTTCGTGGCCCTGGTGCGCGCGGGCGAGCAGAGCGGGCAGCTGAACGAGGTCCTGGACGAGCTCTCCGAGAACATCAAGTGGCAGGACGAGATGGCGAGCCAGGCGCAGCGCGCCCTCATCTACCCCGCCATCGTCTTCGTCGTGGTGATCGGGGTGATCTTCGTGCTGATGATCTTCCTCGTGCCGCAGCTCGCGGTCACCTTCAAGGCGCTGGTGCCGAAGCTGCCGCGGGAGACGGAGCTCCTCATCGGGCTCTCGAACGTCTTCGTGAAGTACTGGTACGTCCTCATCGGCGTGCCCGCGGCGGCCGCGGCGGCGCTCTTCGTCGCGTCGCGCACGAGCGAGGGCATGCAGCGCAGCCTCGACGCCGCCTCGATCCGCCTGCCGGTGATCGGGCCCATCCGCTTCAAGATCATGCTCGCGCGCTTCTCGACCTTCTTCGCGATGCTCTACCGTTCCGGCATCAGCGTGCTCGACTGCATCCAGATCTGCGAGAAGATCATGGGCAACCGCGTGATGGAGGACGCCCTGCAGCGCGTCGGGCGCTCGATCTCCGAGGGCCAGGGCATCAGCCAGGCGTTCACCGCCACCCAGCTCTTCCCCCCGCTCGTGCTTCGCATGCTGCGCGTGGGCGAGTCGACGGGGGGGCTGGACGCCGCGCTCCTCAACGTGAGCTACTTCTACAACCGCGAGGTGCGCGAGGGCATCAACAAGATGCAGAGCCTCATCGGCCCGGCGACCACCCTCGTCCTCGGCGGGCTGATCGTGGGAATTCTCTATACCATCTTCCTTCCGCTCTACGACGTGATCAGCAAGATCCGCTTCTAGCGCCCGATGACCGCCCGGCACATCCTCTACCTCACCAACGAGAGCCTCGTGAGCCTCGTCTCGAGCGGCGCTCGCATCGCCCGGCGGGCCGTGTTCCCCGTGGCGGGCGGCCCCGGCGAGGCGTTCGAGAGCCGGGTGGGCGAGCTGCGAAAGCTCCCCACGCACCTCGTGACCGACCTCGCGGAGGAGGATTTCCGCGTCGACACGATCCCCCACCTGGGCTCGAGGGACCAGGGGGCGGTGCTCGCCCGCAAGCTCTCGCAGCTCTTCCGCAACACCCCCTTCAAGCACGCCGTCGCCCAGGGGCGGGAGGCCGAGGGCCGGCGCGACGACCGCGTCCTCTACACGGCCATCACCAACGGCGAGGTGCTGCGGCCCTGGCTGGAGGTCCTGCAGCGCCTGGAGGTCCCGGTCGCCGGCATCCACTCCTCGGCGGTGTTCAGCGGCAGGCTCCTCGCGGAGCTGGGCCTGGAGTTCCCGCACACGCTCCTCGCGACCTTCACGCCCGGGGACGCGCTCCGGCAGACCTATTTCCGCTCGGGCGAGATCAAGTTCAGCCGCCTCACGCCCGTCGACCTGGAGCAGGGCGAGACCCTCGGCGACCTCCTCGCCGGCGAGACCGGCCGGACCTGGCAGTACCTGGACAGCCTGCGCTACTTCGCGCCGACGGACCGGCTCGAGGTCTGCGTGCTCATCCACCCGAAGGACCGCCCCGCGGCCGAGGCGGCGCTGCGCGACTACGACCAGATCCAGTACCGGCTGCTCGACATCGAGCAGGTGGCGGGCCGCCTCGGCCTCAAGCCGCCGCCGCTGGGCTCGAGCGCGGAGGAGGTCCTCGCGCACCTCTTCCTGCGCCGCCCGGCGGAGAACCACTTCGCGCCCATGGAGCTGCGCCGCTTCGCGATCCTGCGCAGCGCCCGCATCGCGATCAACACGGTGGCGGGAGGAATCCTCGCCGCGGGTCTCGCCTACGGCGGCTGGAACCTCGCCGAGGCCCTGCAGAGCCATGAGATGGACCTCGCCACCGCGAAGCGGATCCAGGATGCGCAGGCCGAGCTCGAGAGCATCACGCGCGCGATGCCCGCCCAGGGCGTCGCCGGCCAGACCATGCGCGACACGGTCGCGTTCTTCTCCGGCTCGCTGCGCGGCTACCCGACGGTGGCGGGAACGCTCCTGCCGGTCTCCGCCGTCCTCCAGCGCTACCCGAAAGTCCGCCTCACGCAGGTCGCCTGGCAGGCGGCCGACGACGACAGGGCGACCCCGTCGCTCGCGCCGATCGTGCCCAAGGAAGCGCCGCCGTTGCGCTCGTACGGGAAGGGCTCCGCCGCGGCGCCCGCGGACGCGCAGCGCGCCATCGCCGCCACCGCCAACGCCGCCGCTGCGGACAACGCGCCCTTCTCCTCGGGACGCCAGGCGGTCGCGCTCCTGGAGGGCACGGTGACGGTGAACCGGCTCGATTTCCGCGAGGCGCTGGCGCTCGTCGAGTCGCTGGCCGCGGACATCGGCAGGATCCCCGGCTGCAGCGCGAGCATCGTGGACAGTCCCCTCGACCTCACCTCGCGCATGGCGATCACCGCCAAGCTCGGCGAGAGCGACCCGGCCGTGAGCCAGGCCCGCTTCAGCCTGAGGGTCACCCGGGCGACGGAGCCGCGGACATGAACTTCGTCTTCTCCAGGGAAGGCTGGCGCGCGCTGCGGCTCGCGTGGGTGATCCTCGCGCTCGCCGTGGCGGCCGCGGCCGGCGCCGCATGGGCGAGCCACTGGTACCTGCAGAAAGGCAAGCGCGACGACCTCTCCTCCCAGAAGGCGCTGCGCGAGGCCCAGGCGCGGGTGTCGGCCGCCAAGCGCGAACGCGACGACCTGCACGCCTCCTCGGAGATCTTCCAGGGACTGGTCAAGCGGGGCATCTTCCAGGAGGAAGACCGCCTCGGCCTGGTGGAACGCCTCGACCGCCTGAAGTCCCGCCACAAGCTCTTCGGCCTGGACTACGAGATCGCCCCGCAGCGCCCGCTCCCGCTCGCCGGCGGCCGGGTCTTCAACGCCGTGGACGTGATGGGCAGCCGGGTCAAGGTGCGCGCCCTCGCGCTGCACGAGGGCGAGGCGCTCGCCTTCCTCGAGGACCTCGCCACGCCCGAGCACGGGTTCAGCCCCCTGGGCCGCTGCAGCCTGCGCAAGCTCGACGCCGGCGCCGCGCGGGTGAGCCCGCGCGTGGAAGCCGACTGCGCCCTGGAGTGGATATCCCTCAAGGACAAGCGGGGTGCCCGTGCGAACTAGCCTCGTCCTCGTTTGCCTGGGGCTGTGCGCCGCCGCGACGGCGGCGGACCTGGGCACGCTCTTCCACACGCCGGAGGAACGCGCGGCGCTGGAACGCGAGCGCCGCGGCGATTCCCCCGAGGCCGCGGCGGCCGCGCGGGAACCCGCCCTCACCGGCTACGTGAAGCGAAGCGACGGCCGCAGCACCGTGTTCATCGACAAGCGCCCCTACGCGACGCGCAGCCCGAAGCTCCAGGGGCTGCTCGAGCCGCGCATCATCGACCGCTACGAGCCCCTGCCGCCGCCGGAACCCGCGCCGCCGGCCGCCGACGCGACGCAGGCCGCGCCGAGGCCGGCCGACCCGTCGCACCTGCCCGCCGCCACGAACGGCAGCGGAAAGCCGGAGTGATCACCATGCGCCGGCCGGCCGCCGGGCGTCGGGGCGCGCGCCCGCGCGGGTTCACGCTGGTCGAGATCGCCGTGGTGATCGTGGTGCTCTCGCTGCTCCTCGCGATGATCGCGGGGATCGGCACCGCGATGCTGGGCCAGCAACGGCGGGAGGCGACGCGGCAGCGGCTGGCGGGCGTGGAGACGGCCCTCGCGCTTTTCGTCTCGCAGCACCAGCGCCTTCCCTGCCCGGCCAACGGCACGCTCGACGGGACCAACGCCAACGCGGGACTCGAGCAGTTCACGGCGGGAGCGCCGAACACCTGCAGCGTCGCCGGCGTCGCGGACAGCCAGCGGCACGGCGTCCTTCCCTGGCGCTCCCTCGGGCTCTCCGAGCAGGACGCGACCGACGGGTGGGGGAACCGCCTCACCTACCGCGTCTCGACGCATTTCATCACGACGCCCGCGATGAACATGACCTACTGCGATCCGGGCGGAACCAAGGCCGGCCCGGAAGCCCTTGCGGCACCCGGGGGGTACTGCGATCCCACCTGCGCGTCGTCGACCTTCCCCGCCAGTTGCACCTTGCCCTCCGAGGTCACCAGGACCCGCGGCCTCGAAGTCCGCAATCTCGCGGGTTCTGCCATCATGAATCCCGGCGCCACGCCGTCCACCGGCGCCGCCTACGTGGTGGTGAGCCACGGCGAGAACGGCAA
>CALEJW010000100.1 GCA_937898635.1 uncultured Pseudomonadota bacterium
AGCGCTTCAAGACGCGCCCGCCCGGCGAGCCCTCGCCCTACCGGCGCGGCTAGCCCCCCGCGGCCGGCGCCGCCAGCAGTTCCCGGAAATACTGCACCGTCGCGGCGAGTCCCCGTTCCCGGGAGGTTCGCGGCGCGAAGCCCAGGAGCCGCGCGGCGAGCGCGATGTCGGGCCGGCGGCGGCGCGGGTCGTTCTGCGGCATCGGCGCCGGCTCGATCGCCGAGGACGATCCCGTCATCGCGATGATCGCCTGCGCGAGCTCCCGCACCGACATCTCCTCGGGATTGCCCAGGTTCACCGGGCCCGGCCACGGCGGCGGCGCGAGGAGGGCCGCCACCAGCCCGTCCACGAGGTCGTCCACGTAGCAGAAGGAGCGCGTCTGCGCGCCGTCGCCGTTCACGCGCAGCGCCCGGCCCTCGAGCGCGGCGACGATGAAGTTCGACACCACGCGCCCGTCGTCGCGCTGCATGCGCGGGCCGTAGGTGTTGAAGATGCGCACGATGCGCGCGTCCACGCCGTGCTGGCGCCGGTAGTCCGAGCAGAGGGTCTCCGCGCAGCGCTTGCCCTCGTCGTAGCAGGCCCTCGGCCCCAGGGGATTCACGTGCCCCACGTAGTCCTCGGACTGCGGGTGCACCTCCGGGTCGCCGTAGACCTCGCTCGTCGAGGCCTGCACGAGGATCGCGCGGCGCCGCTTGGCGAGGCCGAGCATGTTGATCGCGCCCATCACGCTCGTCTTGAGCGTCTGCACCGGGTCGCGCTGGTAGTGGATCGGCGAGGCCGGGCAGGCGAGGTTGAAGATCGCGTCGACCTCGATGAAGAGCGGCAGCAGGACGTCGTGGCGGATCAGCTCGAAGCGCGGGTGCCCGAGGAGGTGCGCGATGTTGCGCTTGGTCCCCGTGTAGAAGTTGTCCACGCAGACCACGTCGTGGCCCAGCGCGATCAGGCGGTCGCAGAGGTGCGAGCCGACGAAGCCCGCGCCCCCCGTCACCAGGATCTGGCGGTTCATGCCGGCTCCTCCGGTCTCTCGTAGGGATGGGCGCCGGCCAGGAAGTCGACCAGGGCGCCGTCGTGCTCGATCAGGATGCGCGAGGCGGCGATGCCCTCGCGGCGGATCTCGCGCACGATGTCCGCCGCGCGCCACTGCGGCGGGACGATCAGCGTGCGCGCGGGGTGCGACTTGAGCCAGTCGCGGAAGCGGATCTCCTGGCCCGTGCCCGGCACGAAGGTGCCGGCCTTCGTGCGGTCGGAGTCCACGACCACGGGAAAGCGCCGGGCGTCGCAGCCGTAGCGGTTCATGAACGCGGCCGACTTGCCCGTGCCGCCCCAGATCGCGACACCGCCGGGCTCTCCCGCGATCTCCCCGAGCTGGCGCGAGATCGTCTCGCGCGAGCGCCTCGCCCCCTCCCGGTACGCCGCGGCGTCCCGGGCGACCGCTTCCTGCGCGGCCGGCGCCCGCAGCGCCGCGAAGGCCGTCACGACCTCGCGGTCGTAGGCGTGCTCGATCGATTCCACGCGGGCGCCGCTCGCGGCGAGCATCGCCGCGAAGGACCGCGTGGTGAACTGCGAGCTGTGCTCGTAGTAGAGGTCCACGGTGCGGCCCGTCTCCCGGAGCCGGTCCACGCAGGGCACCTCGAGGTAGGCGCGGACCTCGCGGCCGGCCCGCGCCGCGGCGAAGGCGATCGACTCCAGGAACGCGACGGGACTGTCGAGGTGCTCGAGCACGTGCCGGGCGACGAGGAGGTCGGGCGCGAGCTCGGCGACGTGGCGCGAGGCGACGAAGAGTTCCGCGCGCAGCTCGACGCCGCCCTCCCCTGCCGTCGCGCCGTGGGGATCGAAGCCGACGTAGCGCCCGCCGGGGCGCAGGGCCGCGAGGGCGGCGAGGAAGCTCGCGTCGCCGTGGCCGATCTCCACCACCACGGGACGCGCGGGAAGGCCGGCGAGCAGGCGCTCCTGCAGCGCGCGCATGAACGCGGACCACCCGGCGCCGCGGTTGAACATGAGGTTGGGCTTCGCCGCGTAGGGCACGTTCGCGTAGTCGAAGGCCGCGTTGAACACGTGGGTGCAGTTCACGCATTGCACGAAGTCGAGCGGCAGGCGCGCCAGCGCCGCCGCCTCGCCGGCCGAGGCCGGCCAGGCGATGGTCGCGAGGGGCTGCTCGCCGCCGTCGAAGAAGGCGACGGCCACGTGGCGGCCGCAGGCCGGGCAGGCCCTCGCCGTCGTCGCGCTCACCGCGCGCCCTCCCGCGCGAGCGCCTCGTCGTACGCGCTCTCGAGGAATGCGCCCAGCTCCTTCACCGCGAGGGAATCGTCGAAGAGGGCGCCCGAGCGCTCGCGGACGCGCTCGCGCATCCGCCGCCGGAAGGCCTCGTCGTTCGCGAGCCGAACCGCGAGGGCGACGTACTCCTGCGTCGATCCCGCGACGAGGTCCTCGAAGCCCATCTGCCGGTAGCAGGCGAGCGTGACCCGCCCGCGCAGGAAGGGTCCCGGCAGCGTCACGACGGGCACGCCCAGGCCGAGGGCCTCGTAGGTGGAGTTGCCGCCGCCGAAGTGCACGGGGTCGAGCACCGCGTCGGCGCTCTCGAGCAGGTCGAGGAACGCCGCCTCCGGCATGAAGGGCAGGAAGCGCACGCGATCCACGCTCCCCGGGAAGGCCCGCCGGAAGCGCCCGAGGAGCGCCTCGTTCCACCCCTGGCGGGGGCTCGCGACGAGCGCGAGGTGGCCCCGGGGATCGGCCTCGAGGAGCGCGCCGAGCGTGTCGTCGAAGGCCGGGTGGAACTTGAACAGGCTCTGCGGGCAGGCGTAGAGGGTCGCGCCGGCCGGCAGTCCCAGTCGCTCGCGCGCGCCCAGGGCGCGGACGGGCCGCGGCCTCGCGTAGCAGGACGGCAGTCGCGTGAGCTTCACGAGCCGCTCGCCGTACTGCGCCTGCGATCCCGCCGGCTCCAGGGGCTCGCCCGAGAGGAAATGGTCGATCGAGGCGAGCCCGGTCGTGTCCGGGTGTCCCCAGCTCGTGAGCTGCACGGGGGCGAGGCGCGCGAACGCGAGGAAGTAGGAAAAGGGATGCATGCCGACGTCGGGGTAGAAGAGGATATCCGGTTTCACCCCCGCGACCGCGCGGCGCGCGGCCTCGAGGCGGGCGGGCAGCGCGATCACCGCGTCGGCCGAGGCGTCGATCGTCGCGCGCACGCGGTCCGCGCGCGCCATCGCGTGCATCACCACGACCTCGAAGCGGGCGCGGTCGAGCCGCTGGATGAAGCCGCGGTAGAGCTTGCCGATGGTGTGGTCGTGGAGGAAGGCGGACAGGAAGGCCACGCGAAGGCGCCGGCCCGCCCGCGGCCGGGGCGTCGCCCCGGGGGCCCGCCAGGCGAGCGCCGGGTCGAGGGCGAGGAACATCCTCGCGATGGCGCGCTGCAGCTCGAGGTCCGGCTCGCCGTGGTAGGCGAGGTAGAAGCCCGTGACGCCGATGACCCGCGCGGGATCGGGGAGCGCGAGGCCGCTCCCGGCGAGCTGCGCGACGCGGCGCCCGAGGTCGGCGCGGGCGCGCGCGATCGCGTCCGCCGATTCCGGAACGACCGGCAGCGCGAGCGCGCGCAACACCTGCCAGCGGGCCTCGCCCGGCGCGAGCCGGATCGCCTCGTCGTAGCGCGCCACGGATTCCCCGTGCCGGCCGTCCTCGGCGAGGATTCCCGCCGCGATGCCCTGCACCGTGGCGTCGTCCGGCGCGAGCCGGGCCGCTTCCCGGATGACCTCGAGGGCTTCCCCGTGGCGCTTCTGCACGCCGAGCGCGCCGCAGAGGTTGATCCTCGCGCGCACGTTGCCCGGCTCGCGGCCGAGCACCTCGCGCAGCATCGCCTCGGCTTCCGGCGCCCGCGCGAGCTCGTTCAGCGCGGCGGCGCGCGTGATCGCGGCCTCGGAAAAGCCCGGCGACAGCGCCATCGCCCGGCTCTCGGCCTGGTCGCAATCCGCGAAGCGCCCCAGCTCGAGAAGCGCGCACCCCAGGTTGTGCCAGGCGGGAGCGAACGCGGGCGCGAGTTCCGTCGCCTGGCGGAAGGCGGCCTCGGCATCCCCCGCGCGCCCGAGCTCGAGGAGCGCGCGGCCGCGGCGCTCGAGCGTCGCCGCGTCGCGCGGCTGCGTCGCCGCGACCTCGTCGAAGCACGCGAGCGCCTCGGCGTGGCGGCGCAGCCCGAAGAGCGCGTCGCCGAGGAACGAGAGGATTCCCGGGTGGCCCGGCGCCAGGCGGAGCGCGCCGGCGAAGCGCGCGCGCGCCGCCTCCAGTCGCCCGAGGGCGAGCGCCGCGTGGCCACCCACCATCCACATCGGCAGGAACTGCGGCAGCCGCGCGAGCACCTCGTCGGCGAGCGCGGACGCTTCCTCCATCCGCCTCGCCCCGAGCAGGGCCATGCCGAGGTTGCCGGCCGCGTCGGCATAGCCCGGGTCGGCGTCGAGCGCGGCGCGGTACGCGGCGATGGCTTCCTCGCTCCTGCCGAGCGCCTGGCAGGCCGCGCCGCGCGTGTTGAGCGCGAAGGCCTCCCGCGGGGAATCGCCGAGCAGGCCGTCGACCCGCTCGAGCGCCTCCTCGGCCCGGCCGCGCTGCAGCGCGACCAGCGCGAGCAGGTGCCGGACGTCGGGGTTCGCCGGCAGGCGGGCGAGCAGCGCGAGCGCCGCGCGCTCGGCGTCGTCGAGGCGGCCGGCCTCGAAGTGCGCGACGGCGTCCTTCAGGGACGCCGAGTCCTCCGGCGAGAGCGGAGTGGCTTGGGCGGACATGGGGTCGGTGCGGGCGAAGGGAGCGCCCATGGTAGTCCACGTCGCGGGCCTTTCCCAAGCGCTCCCGCGCCGGACCGCGCGGGGCCCGGTGCTAGAATGCGCCGTGCGA
>CALEJW010000101.1 GCA_937898635.1 uncultured Pseudomonadota bacterium
ACCTTCTCCTGCGCCTTCTCGCGGACCGAGCAGGTGTTGAAGAGGATGAGGTCGGCCTCGCCGGGGTCTTCCGTCTTCTCGAAGCCCTCGGAGGCGTGGAGCACGTCGGCCATCTTCGCCGAGTCGTACTCGTTCATCTGGCACCCGAAGGTGCGGATGAAGACCTTGCGTGCGGGGTGGGCCATGGCGTCTCGCCTGGGTCGCGGAGGGGAATCCGGGCAGGCGCGAAAGCGTAACGGGACGCGAATCTTACCGGAAACGGCGGCGCGCGGGCCCGCCCGGCTCGCTATAATCGCCCCCTTCCGGCCCGGGGCGCGTCCCCCGAGGGCCGCCCTCCCCGGAGACCCCCATGCTCAAGCGTTCCCTCCTGTTCCTGCTCGCCTTCGCCCTGGCGCTCTCCGCCGTGGCCCAGGGCAAGAAGCGGATCGAGCGCGCGGCCGACCTGCCGCGCTTCAGCTACAAGATCGAAGGCAAGCTCGAGGACCTCGTGCGCGACGGTGCGAAGTTCGCCCGGTTCGCGGCGGAGGTGCGGCGCGACAACCAGTCCGTCCTCGACGGCCACGACATCGCGGACAAGGCGGCCGTGCGCGACCTCCTGGGCGTGCTGGCCCGCATCGACTTCCTCGAGGGCCGCTACGCGGATGCCGCGCGCCGTTCCGAGGAGATCCGCGCCCTCGAGGAGAAGCCCGCCGACAAGCTGGTCTCGGGCATGCAGATGCGCGCGATGGTGGCCGCGCAGGCGAAGGCCGGGAACATCACCTCGGAGGCCTACCGCAAGGAGGTCGGCCGCCTCGTCGCCGAGGAGCTGAAGAAGCTCCCCTACGCCGTGATCGAGAACGACATCAAGGGCGCCAAGAGCGTCTCCGAGATCATCGGCGAGGCGCTCGTGATGGGCAACGTCCGCGACCGCCTGCAACCCGTCGTCGACAAGGCGGGGGGCGTGCTGAGCTCGGAATTCGCGCCGGCCATCATCGGCGCGCGCTTCGCGCTTGTGGCGCGGCTGCCGCTCAAGGAGGTGCTCCGGGACACCTACACCGCCTATCTCGCGGCGAACAAGGTCGAGAAGCCCGACATCTGGGCCGCGCGGGAAGTGGAGCTTCCCGAGGGCAAGGGCTATTCGCCCGTGACGATCGCGGTCTGGGACAGCGGCGTGGACACGAAGCTCTTCGACAAGAGCGTGGTGCGCGCGAAGGACGGCAAGCCCGCCTTCATCGCCTTCGACGTGTACGAGAAGCCCTCGCAGAGCCCGATGATGCCCATCCCGGCGGAGCTGCGCGACCGCGTGCCGGCGATGAAGTCGCGCATCAAGGGGCTCTCGGACCTGCGCTCCAACATCGACAGCGAGGAAGCGAGCGAGGTGAAGTCGCTCCTGTCGAAGTTGAAGCGCGAGGAGTACCGCGGCGTGGTGGAAGAGCTCGGGCTGGCGGGCAACTACACCCACGGCACGCACGTGGCCGGCATCGCCATGGCGGGCAACCCCTACGCGCGGCTGGTGAACGCGCGCATCGAGTTCGGCTACAAGCTGCTGCCGGATCCCTGCCCGAGCCGCGAGCTCGCCGAGAAGAACGTGAAGAACTCCCGCGCCTACGTGGATTTCCTCCGGAAGAACGGCGTGCGCGTGGTGAACATGAGCTGGGGCGGGACGGTGAGCGGCGTCGAGCAGGAACTCGAGCTCTGCAACATCGGCAAGAACCCGGAGGAGAGGAAGGCGATCGCCCGCGAACTCTTCGACCTGCAGAAGAAGGGTCTCATGGACGCCTTCAAGAGCGCGCCCGGCATCCTCTTCGTCACCTCCGCCGGCAACGCGAACCAGGACTCCACCTTCGCCGAGGCCATTCCCGCCGACTTCGTCCTGCCCAACCTCATCACCGTGGGCGCCGTGGACAAGGCGGGCGACGAGGCCCCCTTCACGAGCTACGGCCCGACGGTCAAGGTGCACGCCAACGGCTACCAGGTGGAGAGCTACCTGCCGGGCGGCGACCGCGTGGCGCTGTCGGGAACGTCGATGTCCTCGCCCCAGGTGACGGGGCTCGCGGCGAAGATCCTCGCGGTGAACCCGAAGCTGAAGCCCGCCGAGGTCATCGCGATCATCGTGGAGACGGCGGAGAAGACCGCCGACGGGCGCCGCAACCTCATCCACCCGGCGAAGGCGGTCGCGGCGGCGAAGGCGCGCGCGGGCTGATTCTCCCGCGTGTCCGCGCGGGGCGCTCAGCGCGTCCCGGGCGGGTGCGCCGCGAGCCAGCGCATGCTCCGCTCGACGCGGCTGCGCCCGCTCGGGTGGTCGAAGAAGACCATTTCCTCGAGCCTCGACGGCGCGATCTTGCGGTAGTCGGAGATGCGCATCGCCGCGCCGGCGAAGCCCTGCGGCTCCCGCGCGGCATCGAGCCCGAAGGCGTCGGCTTCGTGCTCGGCGGTGCGCACGATCGTGTTGGTCACGGGCGTGAGCAGGTAGAACACCCCGACGAGGATCGCCACCACGAGCGGAAGCCCCGCGGGATCGGAGATTCCGCGCAGGCCCCACTTCGCTCCGTGGCGCCCCTGGACGGCGCCGAAGCCGCGATCGACGGCCCAGAACCCGAATCCGATCACGAGCGTGAAGCCGAGGACGAGCTTCAGGCTGTGGCCGAGGACGTAGTGCCCCATCTCGTGGGCCATGACCGCGAGGATCTCGGGCTCGGAGGCGCCGTTGAGCAGGTTGTCGTTGAGGGAGATCCGCGTCGTCCCGAAGAGGCCCGAGACGTTGGCGCTCACGCGCTTCGTCTGCCTCGAGGCGTCGAACCAGTAGACGTCCTTCGCCGGAATGTCGTTCTTCGCGGCGAGCGCGAGGATCCGGTCCCGGAGCGGACCCTCGGCCATCGGCTTGTAGTCGTTGAAGAGCGGCTTGATGAAGATCGGGGCGACTACCATCATCAGGATCATCAACGCCGCGGCGGCCGCGGTGGCCCACGGCACCCAGCGGCGGCCGACGCGGCGCATGACGGCATAGAGGCCGGCGATCGCGAGCGAGAGGACCACGAGGTTCACGCCCAGCCCCTTGGCCCAGTCGCCGAGGAAGCCCGCGAGGTCCTGGTTGGACATGCCGAAGCGGTGCTCGCGGACGTAGCCCGTGTAGAAGTCCCAGGGAAGCACCAGCACCGCCCACGCGAGCACGAAGCCGGCACCGAAGAGGAGTGTCGCGGGAAACGCGCGGCGGAACTTCGTCTCGCAGAAGTCGCGCCACCGCGAGGAGGCGCCGCTCGCGAGCAGGACCCAGGCGACGGCGAGCGCGATCAGCGTGCCGCCGAATTCCATCCAGTACCCGCCCTCGAAGTAGGCATCCGACTTCGCCCGCGCCGCGGCGGGGACGGTCGCGATCCACGCGTCCGTGGCCTGCGCGGCGTCGAAACCGGGCTTCCACTCGGCGGCGGGAGGAATGGCGAGGGTGGGTCTTTCGTTGCTCACGATGGGCGCTCCGCTTGTGTCGTCGCTGGAGGATTCCCGGACGCGAAAGGCTCCCGGACCCCGGACGCGGCGGGAGTATCGCACTCCCCCTTCGAGCGGTCGAAAAAAATCGCCGGTCGATGGACGACCGGCGATCGGTGTTGGTGGCGAGTCAGGGATTTGAACCCCGGACCAACGGATTATGATTCCGCTGCTCTAACC
>CALEJW010000102.1 GCA_937898635.1 uncultured Pseudomonadota bacterium
GAGGTGGCGCGGGCGGGCGCGGCGAAGGCGAGGGCCGCGAGGAAAGCGGCGAGGATCCGGGCGAGTCGCATCGTCGGCATTGGCGGGGTGCGAGGCATGCGCGCATTCTACCCGCCCGCCGCCTCATTCGAGGCCGAAGAGCTCCGCGCCGTTCTTCCAGGCGATTCGCTCGGCCACCTCGGGCGCCAGCTCGCCGAGCCACTTGCGGTAGGTGCCGAGGGTCGCGGGGTAGGACGCCCAGCGCTCGTTCACCCAGGTGTCGGAACCCACGAGGAAGCGGCGCGGGTGCTTCGCGAAGAACGCCTTCCACGCAGGCGCGAGCCGGCCGCCCTCCTCCACGTCGCCGCGGTAGGAGAGCTCGCCCCAGAGCTGCGGGTAGCGGGCGAAGAGCTCCTCGAGCCTCGCGAGCGGCGTGGAAAAGCCCGTGTGGGCCCAGATCACGCGCGCCTTCGGGTTGTGGGCGAAGAGGATCTCGAGCGCCTCCTCGTCGCAGTGGGCGTGCAGGATGAAGCCCCGGGCGACCGCGAAATCCACGATCCGCTTCACCACGGGGTTGGCGGCGTCGCGCCCGTTGAGGTGGAACTCGCCCACGCCGCGGTAGTAGCCGCGCTTCGCCTCCTCCTCGATCATCGCGGCGACGTCGGGGTTGGCGTGCCAGGTGCCGTAGTCGCGGCGGTCGCGATAGACGCGGATGAAGGGCACCACGGAGAAGCCCGGGCGGGGCGAGCGGCGGTTCGCTTCGAGGAGCGCTCGCGTGCCGTCGTTGGGGCGGCTGTTGGCCAGGATCGCCTTCACGCCGCTCTTCGCGAAGAGCTCCATCACCGTGCCGACGGGATAGGGACCGGTCGCCTCCTCGTTGTAGTGCAGGTGCGCGTCGAAGACGGGTCCCTCCCAGTCGGCGGCCGGCGCCCTCGCCGCGGCGAAGGCGACGAAGACGACGGCGAGGGCGCGCGCGGCCCTCATCGCGACTTGCTCGTCCGCACGGTGAGGACGCTCGGCGGCGCCTCGAAGGTGTCGGGCCGCGCGTTCTGCCAGAAGACCTGGTAGACGGGATGCTTCGGCACGCTCGCCAGCAGCTCGCCCGGCTCGAGCCACGGGTGCAGCGTGGAGAGCGAGCGCACCTCGTTGGAGGAGACGCGCCGGATCACGTGCTCGGGGCCCAGCTCGCTCGGGTGCGAGAGCCCCGCGGCGCCGAGGAGCTCCTTCAGGGCATTGAGCGTGTTCTGCTGGAAGTTGAGGACGCGTTGCGCCTTGTCCGTCACGTCGAGGGCGCGCATGCGCCGCGGGTCCTGCGTGGTGACCCCCGTGGGGCAATGGCCCGTGTGGCAGGTCTGGGCCTGCAGGCAGCCCAGCGCGAACATGAAGCCGCGCGCGGCGTTGCACCAGTCGGCGCCGATCGCCATGGTGCGGGCGAGGTCGAAGGCGGTGACGATCTTGCCGGCGGCGGCCACGCGGACCTTCTCGCGCAGGTTCACGCCCACGAGCGAGTTGTGCACCAGCATCAGGGCTTCCCGCAGCGGCGCGCCCACGTGGTCGGTGAACTCCAGGGGCGCCGCGCCCGTGCCGCCTTCGCCGCCGTCCACGACCACGAAGTCCGGGGTGATCCCGGTCTCCACCATCGCCTTCACGATCCCGAACCACTCCCAGGGGTGGCCGATGGCGAGCTTGAATCCCGTGGGCTTGCCGCCGGAGAGCGTGCGCAGGCGCTCCACGAACTGCAGCAGCTCGATCGGCGTGGAGAAGGCCGAGTGCCGCGCGGGCGAGATGCAGTCCACGCCCACGGGCACGTGGCGCGCCTCCGCGATCTCGGGCGTGACCTTCGCCCCCGGGAGCACGCCGCCGTGGCCGGGCTTCGCGCCCTGGGAGAGCTTCACCTCGATCATGCGCACCTGCCCGGCCGTCGCGTTGGCGACGAAGCGCTCCTCGTCGAAGCGCCCGGCGCCGTCGCGGCAGCCGAAGTAGCCGCTGCCGATCTCCCAGACGAGGTCGCCGCCGCGCTCGCGGTGGTAGCGCGAGATCGAGCCCTCGCCCGTGTCGTGGTAGAAGCCGCCGCGCTTCGCGCCCTCGTTCAGCGCGAGGATCGCGTTGGCCGAGAGCGCCCCGAAGCTCATCGCCGAGATGTTGAAGACGCTCGCCGAATAGGGCTTCGCGACGCGCCCCTCGCCCACGGCGATGCGGAAGTCGTGGCTTTCGATCTCCACCGGCGCCATGGAGTGGTTGATCCACTCGTAGCGCGGCTCGTAGAAGTCCATCTGCGTGCCGAAGGGGCGCTTGTCCACCACGCCCTTGGCGCGCTGGTACACGATGGAGCGCTGCTGGCGCGAGAAGGGCGTCTGGTCGGCGTCGGACTCGATGAAGTACTGGCGGATCTCGGGTCGGATGTACTCGAAGAAGAAGCGGAAGTGGGCGATGACGGGGTAGTTGCGCCGGATCGCCTGGCGGGGCTGCGCGAAGTCCGCGAGGCCCACGAGCGCGAGGAAGGCGAAGGCCGCCGCGGGCCACAGCCAGAGGAGCGAGAGGGCGCTCGCCGCGAGGCAGGCTGCGGCGAGGAGCGCGCAGGCCGCCCACGCCCAGTAGCGCTGCGGGACGATTCGCTCGAGCACGCTCTCCAAGGCCCACTCCTCGCTCACGGGCCGCGTCGGCCCCGGCGGCGACTCTACGGAAAGCCCCCGCCCTTGTAAATCGCCGCGGGCCCTAGCGGATGAGGCCCCGCAGCGCGTCGATCGCCCCTTCGACGCCGCCCTTCTTCAGCGCGTCGAGGTTCGTGAGCACGCGTTGCGCGATGCGCGAGAGGAGCGCGTTGGTGACGAGCGAGGCCGCCTGCGCCGCGGTGACGCCGCCCGTGCGCGTGCCGACCTCGCGCAGGTCCACGTCCGGCAGGTCGAAGACGAGCCCGCCGCCCTTGAGCAGCGGATTGGTCATCGTCACCCGCGCCCCGCGCAGCGTGATGCGCCCGATCGCGTAGCGCCGTCCCGGCGCGCGGTCCTGCGCGCCGCCGGGACCTTCGGGCTCGCCGCCGGCGCGCTTCACGTAGGCCTCGATGTTGCGGCGGATCGTCTCGATGTTGTTGGTGCCGCCCTTCAGCTCGTAGGAGATCTCCGGGCCGTCCACGAGGATGTCGCGGATCACGACCACGTCGCGCCCGAGGGAGGCGGGTTCCAGGCCCACCTCGACCGTCGCCGCGCGAAGGGCCGTCGGCGAGGAATAGCCCGGGGGATTGGCGATCTCGATCCCGCGCAGGGTGCCGCGCCCGTCGGTCGTGGAGATCGCCACCTCCCGGACCTGCACGGCCACGCCGACGATGTCGGGCCCGAAGCGCTCGATCGCGGTCTTCACCACGAAGTCGAGGGAATTCACGAACCAGTACACGGCGCCCCCGGCGAGCGCCAGCACGACGAGGAGTCCGATGGCCCAGCGCTTCATCGTTTCGCCCCGCTTTCCGCGCCTAGTCCCGCGCCGAAAGGGCCGCGAGCGCGGCGCGCAGGCCCATCGCCTCGCCGCCCAGCGGGCGGCCCGGGCGCGAGGCGTCGTTCCAGGCGTAGGTGTCGAAGTGCGCCCAGGGCGTCGATTCCGGCACGAAGCGCTCGAGGAAGAGCGCGGCCACGATCGCGCCGGCGAAACCGCCCTTGCCGGCGTTGTTGAAGTCCGCCACGTCGCTCTCGAAGAGGCGCCGGTAGTTCTTCCACAGCGGCAGGCGCCAGAGCGGGTCCTCGACCACGTCGGCCGCGGAGACGAGCTTCGCGGCGAGCTTCTCGTCGTTCGCGAAGAGCGCCGGCAGCTCCGGCCCCAGGGCGACGCGCGCGGCACCCGTGAGGGTGGCGAAGTCGATCACCAGCGCCGGGTCGTCCTCGGCCGCGTAGGCGAGCGCGTCGGCGAGCACCACGCGGCCCTCGGCGTCCGTGTTGCCGATCTCGACCGTGAGCCCCTTGCGCGTGCGCACCACGTCGCCGGGCCGGTAGGCATTGCCGGCGATCGCGTTCTCCACCGCCGGCACGAGGAGCTGCAGGCGATACGGGAGGTTTCGCTGCATCACCAGGCGCGCGAGCGCGATCGCGTGCGCCGCGCCCCCCATGTCCTTCTTCATGAGGCGCATGCCCTCCGCGCCCTTGATGTCCAGCCCCCCCGTGTCGAAGCAAACGCCCTTGCCGACGATCGCGAGGCGCGGGTGCTTCGGGTTGCCCCAGTTGAGCTCCAGCAGGCGGGGCTCGCGCATGGCGGCGCGACCCACGGCGTGGATCGCCGGGAAATTCTGCGCGAGGAGGTCCTCGCCTACCCACTCGTCGAACTCGGCGCCGAAGAGCTCCGCCTGCTCGCGCACGACGTCCGAGAGCTCGGCGGGGCCCATGTGCTCCGCGGGCGTGTTCACGAGGTCGCGCACCAGCTTCACGGCCTCGGCGAGGCCGAGCGCCTGGGCGACCTTCGCCGCGGGTTCGAGCTGCAGGTCCGCGGGCTTGCGCTTCGCCTTCTTGTAGCGCGTGAACTGGTAGCTCCCGAGCGCCCAGCCGAAGGCGGCCTTGTCCTCGGCGAGGCTCACCGGCCCCTTGCCGAGCGCGTAGCGTCCCGGCGCGAGCTTCAGCGGCAGGCTCGCGAGCGCCCAGGGATCCGTCGCGTCGCGCACACCCGCCAGCACGAGATCGACCTCTCCCTTCGCGCCGGGCACCGCGCAGTGCGTGTGGGGCCGGGCCTCGAAGTCGCTCGCCGCCACCCAGCGCCGCTGCGCCGGCGTGAGCGCCTCCAGCGTCTTGGGCAGGCGCTTCGCGTCGGTGGCGAGGATCGGCGTGGCGGCCTTCGCGAAGGCCTTCTTGTCCGTGATGACGGTCATGGGAGCGTTCTTCGGTTCGTGAAGGCGCGATTTTACCGGGTTGC
>CALEJW010000103.1 GCA_937898635.1 uncultured Pseudomonadota bacterium
AAGATGACCGGGCGCCTGGAGTACCTGGGCGAGCGCCCCGACCTCGCCGCCGCGCACAAGCTCTTCGGCAACGCGATGATCATCGGGATGGTGGCCATCATGGCCGACGTCCTCGCCCTCGCCGCGGCGAGCGGTGTGGCGGCGGAGGACGCCATCGCGCGCCTAAAGAGCCTCGACGCGAACGGCATGGTGGCCCGTCGCGGCACGGCCATGGCGAAGGGCGATTTCACCGCGAGCTTCGAGCTCACGATGGCGCGCAAGGACGTCGGGCTGATGCTGGATACCATCGGCGCCGGCCCCAAGGCGGCGCTGCCGGCGATCGCGGCCCGCATGGACGAGCTCATCGCCGCGGGCCACGGCGCCAAGGACGCGAGCGCGCTGGGCCTCCTCTAGGCGCTCAGTGCGCCTTCTCCCAGTTCTCCCCCACGCCCGCCTCGACCACGAGCGGCACGGAGAGCTCGGCCACGCCGGTCATCAGCTTCTCGACCTGCGGCTTCACGCGGGAGAGCTCGCCCTCGGGCACCTCCAGCACCAGCTCGTCGTGCACCTGCATCACCAGGCGCGTCGCGAGCGACTCCTCCTCGATCCAGCGCTGCACGGCGATCATGGCGAGCTTCACGAGGTCCGCGGCCGTGCCCTGCATGGGCGCGTTGATCGCCTGCCGCTCGGCGCCCTGGCGGCGGGCCTGGTTGGCGCTCGCGATGTCCGGTAGCCACAGGCGCCGGCCGAACACCGTTTCCACGTAGCCGCGCTCCTTCGCCTCGTTCCGCGTGCGTTCCATGTAGGCGGCCACGCCGGGGTATCGCGCGAAGTAGCGGTCCATGTAGCTCTGCGCCGCGGCGCGCTCGATGCCCAGGTTGCCCGCGAGCCCGAAGGCGCTCATGCCGTAGATCAGGCCGAAGTTGATCACCTTGGCGTAACGGCGCTGCTCGCTCGTGACTTCCCCCTGCCCGACGCCGAAGACCTCGGAGGCCGTGTGGCGGTGGATGTCCTCGCCCGCGGCGAAGGCGTCGATGAGGCCCTTGTCCCCCGACAGGTGGGCCATGATGCGAAGCTCGATCTGCGAGTAGTCCGCGGAGACGATCTTCGCCCCCGGCGGCGCGACGAACGCCTCGCGGATCCGGCGGCCCTCGGCGGTGCGCACCGGGATGTTCTGCAGGTTGGGGTCCGTGGAGGAAAGCCGCCCCGTCACCGCCACGGCTTGCGCGTAGTTGGTGTGCACGCGCCCCGTGCGCGGGTTCACCATGCGCGGCAGCTTGTCCGTGTAGGTGCTCTTGAGCTTCGACATCGCGCGGTGCTCGAGCAGCGCCTTGGGCAGCGGGTGGTCGAGGGCGAGCTTCTCCAGCACCTCCTCGTCCGTGGAGGGCGAGCCCGAGGGCGTCTTCTTCACCACCGGGAGCTTCAATTGCGTGAAGAGGATCTCGCCCAACTGCTTCGGACTCGCGAGGTTGAAGGGCTGCCCGGCGAGCTCGTGCGCCTTCGCTTCCAGGGCGAGCATCTTCGCGCCCAGCTCCCCGCCCTGCGCGGCGAGGAGTGCCCCGTCGATGAGCACGCCGTGGCGCTCCATCGCGAGGAGCACGCCCGAGACCGGGATCTCGATGTCGGAATAGATGCGGGAGAGCTTCGCGTCGGCCTCCAGGCGCGGCCAGAGCACGCCGTGGAGCTGGAAGGTGACGTCGGCGTCCTCCGCCGAGTATTCCGTGGCGCGCTCCACGCCCACCTGGTCGAAGGGGATCGAGGAAGCGCCCTTGCCCGCGACCTCCTCGTAGGCGATCGTCTTCGCGCCGAGGTGGCGCATGGCCAGCGAATCCATGTCGTGGCGCTGGTGGCTTTCCAGCACGTAGGAGGCGAGCAGCGTGTCGTGCACCACGCCGCGCACGACGATGCCGTGGTTGGCGAGCACGTGGCGGTCGTACTTGGCGTTCTGGGCCACCTTGCGGTGGCTCGGGGACTCGAGCCAGGGCTTCAGCCGCGCAAGCGTCGCTTCGCGGTCGAGCTGGTCCGGCGCGCCGGGGTAGCGGTGGGCGAGGGGGATGTAGCAGGCTTCGCCCGCTTCCACGCAGAAGGA
>CALEJW010000104.1 GCA_937898635.1 uncultured Pseudomonadota bacterium
CCTGGCGCGCCATCCGAACGAACAACAATGCCCCGCCACGATTCATGAGTAACAAGATCCAGGCCATTCGGGGCATGGAGGACATCCTCCCGGAGGCGTCCCCCCTGTGGGAGAAGCTCGAGGACGCGTGCCGCGACGTCTTCCGCGCCTACGGCTACCGCAACATCCGCACGCCCATCGTCGAGCCCACGGGGCTCTTCGTGCGCGGCATCGGGGAAGTGACCGACATCGTCGAGAAGGAGATGTACACCTTCGACGACAGGAACGGCGACAGCCTCACCCTTCGCCCCGAGGCCACGGCCGGGATCGTGCGCGCCGCGATCGAGCACAACTTCCTCTACAACGGGCCGATGCGCGTGTGGACCGCGGGCCCGATGTTCCGCTACGAGCGCCCCCAGAAGGGCCGCCAGCGGCAGTTCCACCAGTACGACGTCGAGGCCCTCGGCTTCGACGGGCCCGACGTGGATGCCGAGCAGATCGTGATGCTCGCGAGGCTGTGGAAGCGCCTGGGCATCGGGCCCGTCGCGCTGCATCTCAACTCCATCGGCGACGCGGCGGACCGCCTGGCGCACCGCGGGAAGCTCGTGCGGCACTTCGAGGCGCACGCGGATCTCCTCGACGAGGACGCGAGGAAGCGGCTGCACACGAACCCGCTCAGGATCCTCGACTCGAAGAACCCGGCGATGCAGCAGATGATCGAGGCCGCGCCGCGGCTCCTCGACCACCTGGGCGAGGGCGCCGCGCGCCACTTCGGGGAAACGAAGCGCCTGCTGGCGGACGCGGGCGTGGCGTTCACCGTGAACCCGCGCCTGGTCCGCGGCATGGACTACTACAACCGCACCGTCTTCGAGTGGATCACGGACCGCATCGGCGCGCAGTCCACCATCGCCGGGGGCGGGCGCTACGACGGGCTCTTCGCGATGCTCGGGGGCAAGCCCACGCCCGCGTGCGGCTTCGCGCTCGGCATGGAGCGGATCGTCCTCGCGATGCTCGCATTCGGGCAGGGCGCGACGCAGTCCCCCGACGCGTTCATCGTGCACGCGGGGGAGCCGGCGTCGCGGGAGGCGTGGCGGCTCGCCGAGCGCCTGCGCGACGAGGGTCTCGACTGCGTGTTCGGCGCCGGCGGCAGCTTCAAGTCGCAGATGAAGAAGGCCGACGCGAGCGGGGCGCGCTTCGCTATAATCCTCGGCGACGACGAGATCGCCGCCGGCAAGCTCACGCTCAAGGCCCTTCGCGGCGATGGCGGGCAGAGCCTCATCACCCCCGACGAGGCGCTCTCGCGCCTTCGCCGCACCTCCTGACACCCCCCGAATCCCACCCCGGAAGAAGACTCATGGCTGGATCCTACGATTTCGAAGAGCAGGAACGAATAGCCGCCATCCAGAACTGGTGGGAGGACAACGCGAAGTTCGTCTACGCCGCCGTCGCCGCCTTCGTGCTCTCGCTGGGCGGCTGGCGGGGCTGGCAGTACTGGACCGCCGTGCAGGGCGAGGAGGCCGCGGCGATGGCCGCGGAGATCGCCAAGGCGAAGGGCGACCCGAAGCGCGTCGCCGACATCGCGCAGGCGCTCGCCGACAAGCACCCGCGCTCCTTCTTCGCCTCCGAAGCCGGGCTCGCCGCCGCGCAGGCGAGCTTCGCGGCGGGCGACCTGGCGGGCGCGCAGTCGCGGCTCGAGTGGGTGATGGAAAACGGCCGCGAGGAGCACCGCGGCGTGGCGAGGATCCGCCTGGCGGCGGTTCTTCTCGACCTGAAGAAGCCCGCGGAGGCCCTGAAGGTCCTCGACGGCAACACGGACGAGGCCTGGGCGGCGATGGCGGCGGACCTGCGGGGCGACGTGCTCTTCTCCCAGGGCCGGGTGGACGAGGCCCGCGCGGCCTACAAGACGGCGATCGAGAAGAGCGACGCGGCGAGCCCGCTGCGCTCCTTCACGGAGCTCAAGCTCGGCGCGCTCGGGGGCACGCCGTGAGGGCGGCCGCCCGCCTCCTCGCCGCGGCCTGCGCGCTCGGCCTCGCCGGCTGCGGCTCCTTCGGCTCCTTCGGCTTCTTCGGCTTCTTCGGCGACGACGCGAAGAAGCCCATGCCGCTCTCGGAGATCCGCGCGAGCGCGACGCCCGTCGTGGCGTGGAGCGCCTCCGTGGGCAAGTCCGGCGACTTCCGGTTCTCTCCCCGCCTCGACGGCGACCGCGTCTTCGCGGCCGCGGCCGACGGCACGCTCACGATCCTCGACGCGAAGGACGGCCGCGTCGTGGCGCGCCTGGACGCGAAGCGCAAGCTCTCCTCGGGCGCCGCCGGCGAGGGCGACCTCGTGATCGCGGGCACGCTCAAGGGCGAGGTGATCGCGATGGACACGGCCGGCAAGGAGCGCTGGGTCGCGAGAGTGGGCGGGGAAGTCCTCGCGCCCGCGGTCATCGCGGGCAAGCGCGCCATCGTGCGCACGGCGGACGGTCGCATCTTCGCGCTCTCGCTCGCCGACGGCAAGCGGGAGTGGGTCTACCAGCGCCCGACCCCGGCGCTGCTGCTGCGCGCGGAGACCTCGGTGATCGCCACGCCCTCCAACGTGGTGGCGGGCTATCCGGGCGGCAAGCTCCTCGCCCTCGACCTCGACGACGGCAAGCTCACCTGGGAGGTCACCGTGAGCCTGCCCCGCGGCGCGACGGAACTCGAGCGCGTGGCCGACGTGTCGGGGCTTCCCGTGATCGACGGGGGCCGGATCTGCGCCGCCGCCTTCCAGGGCAAGGTCGCCTGCTTCGACATCGCGAGCGGCAACACGCTCTGGACCCGGGACATCTCCAGCGCGAGCGGTCTCGCGCTCGACGACAAGAGCCTCTACATCGCCGACGACGCCGACGTCGTCCACGCGCTCGACCGCGAGGGCGGCGCCTCGCGCTGGAAGCAGGACAAGCTGCTGCGCCGCCGGCTCACCGCGCCCCTGGCCGTGGAGGGCAAGGTGGTCGTGGGCGATTCCCTCGGCTTCCTGCACGTGCTCGCCAAGGACGACGGCGCGTTCATCGGCCGCCTGTCCCTCGGTGGCGACGCGATCCGGTCGCTGGTGCCGGCCCCGGGCGGGCTCCTCGTGCAGACGGCCGGAGGAACGCTTTCCTTCGTCCGCCTCTGAGCCCGCCTCCCGGCGGGCGGGCGAAGCCCGGCGCGACATGAACCCCACCGTCGTCCTCGTCGGCCGGCCCAACGTCGGCAAGTCCACGCTCTTCAACCGGCTCACGCGCTCGCGCGACGCGCTCGTGCACGACATGCCCGGGCTCACCCGCGACCGCCACTACGGCCGCGGGCGCCTGGGCGACAAGCCCTTCATCGTGGTCGATACCGGCGGCTTCGAGCCGGTGGCGAAGGACGGCATCCTCTCCGAGATGGCCCGCCAGGCGCGCGAGGCGATCGCGGAGGCCGACGTCGTCGTCTTCGTGGTCGACGGCCGCGCGGGCCTCGCCCCGCAGGACAAGCGCATCGCGGACCTGCTCCGCGAGCGCGGCGCGCCCGTGTGGCTCGCCGTCAACAAGACCGAGGGCATGGGCGAGGAGCTCGCGATCGCGGAGTTCCACGAGCTGGGCCTCGGGCGGCCGCACGCGATCTCGGCCGCGCACGGCGAGGGGGTGCGCCAGCTGGTGGAGGATGCGCTCTCGCCCTTCCCCGCGCGCACCGGGGAAGGGGAGGAGGAACCGGACCACCCGCGGGTCGCGATCGTCGGGCGGCCCAACGTCGGCAAGTCCACGCTCGTGAACCGGGTGCTCGGCGAGGAGCGCATGATCGCCTTCGACGAGCCGGGCACGACGCGCGACGCGATCGAGGTCGAGGCCGAGTGGCAGGGCCGGCCCTACACGATCGTCGACACCGCCGGGATCCGCCGCAAGGGCAAGGTCTTCGAGTCCGTGGAGAAGTTCTCGGTGGTGAAGACCCTGCAGGCCATCGAGCGCGCGAACGTGGTGGTGCTGGTGGTGGACGCGGATGCCGACATCTCGGAGCAGGACGCGCACATCGCCGGCTACATCCTGGAGGCCGGGCGCGCGCTCGCGGTCGCGGTGAACAAGTGGGACCGGCTCGACGCCGGGCGGCGCAAGGACGCGAAGAGCGACCTCGAGAGGAAGCTCGCCTTCCTCGACTTCGCGGAATTCGTGCCCATCTCCGCGCTGAAGGGCACGGGCCTCAAGGCCCTGTTCGAGGCGGTCGACCGCGCCTTCGCCGCGGCCATGGCGAAGCTATCCACGCCGAAGCTCACGCGCGCGCTCCAGGCCGCCGTCGAGAAGCAGCAGCCGCCGCTCGCCGGCAAGATCCGCCCGAAGCTGCGCTACGCCCACCAGGGCGGCTCCAACCCGCCGGTGGTCGTGATCCACGGCACCAGCGTCGCGGCGATCAAGGAAACCTACCGGCGCTATCTCGCCAACACCTTCGTCAAGGTCTTCAAGTTGAAGGGCACCCCGCTTCGCATCGAGCTGCGCCAGGGCGCCAACCCCTACGAGGGCCGCAAGCGTCCCGACCTCACCCCCCGCCAGGAAGCGAAGAAGCGCCGCCAGAAGCGCCACCAGAAGAAGACCTACGGCTGAGGATCGCCCGCGGACCGGTCCGCGAAGGGGGCTCCGGGGCCGGAAAGGGGAACTCGGCATCGCCCCGGGTGTCCCTACCCGGGTGGCAAACGAGCGGTGTTTCCAGTAAAGTCGTGCGGTTGGTCGATGGCCGGAGCCGGCGGCATTCGCGAGCGCCGAGGCGGCGACGGAAAGAAACCCGTAACTAAAAGGGGCAAAAAATGAGCAACAAGGGTCAACTTCTTCAGGATCCTTTCCTGAACATCCTGCGCAAGGAACACGTGCCGGTCTCGATCTACCTCGTGAACGGCATCAAGCTGCAGGGCCAGATCGAATCCTTCGACCAGTACGTCGTCCTCCTCAAGAACACCGTGACCCAGATGGTCTACAAGCACGCCATTTCCACGGTGGTGCCGGCCAGGCCGGTGTCGGTCCCCTCCGAACATTCCCAGGAATCCTGACCCTTCCGTTCCCGCGAGGGAACCTGCCGTCCTCGTGTGCCTCGAGATCGGGCCGCGGGGCGCGCCCGATCGCGCCGAGGAAGCCGCGAGCCTCGTCGCGAGCGCGGGCGGGGAGGTCCGCGAGGTCCTCTCGGGGCGCCGGGACCGGCCCGACGCCGCCACCTTCGCCGGGACGGGCAAGGTCGCGCAGATCCGGGACGCCTGCCGCCTGCACGGGGCCCGCACCGTCGTCTTCGACCACGCGCTCACCGCGGTGCAGATCCGCAACCTCGAGCGCGAGCTCTCCGAGGGCGGCCCGGCCGTGCGGGTCTACGACCGCACCGACCTCATCCTCGAGATCTTCGCCCAGCGCGCCCGCAGCCACGAGGGCAAGCTCCAGGTCGAGCTCGCCCGCCTCGAGCACCTCTCCACGCGGCTGGTGCGCGGCTGGACCCACCTCGAGCGCCAGCGCGGGGGCCTGTCGAAGACCGGCGGCCCGGGGGAAAAGCAGATCGAGCTGGACCGCCGCCTCATCGGAGAGCGCGTGAAGAAGCTCAAGGAACGCCTGAAGAAGGTCGCCCGCGTGCGCGCCACCCAGCGCGCGGCCCGCACGCGCTCCGGGATGCTGCGGGTGTCGATCGTCGGCTATACCAACGCCGGCAAGTCCACGCTCTTCAACCGCCTCACGCGCGCCGACGCGCTCGTGGCGGACAAGCTCTTCGCGACCCTGGACCCGACGACGCGCCGCCTGCACCTGGGCGAGGGCGTCAACGCGGCCGTCTCCGACACCGTGGGTTTCGTGCGCGAGCTCCCGCACGGCCTGGTGGCCGCCTTCCGTTCCACCCTCGAGGAGACGGCGCACGCGGACCTGCTGCTGCACGTGGTCGACGCGTCCAATCCCCGCCACGACGAGCAGGTGGACGCGGTCAACGCGGTTCTCGCCGAGATCGGCGCCGCGGACATCCCGCAGGTCGTGATCTGGAACAAGATCGACCGGATCGAAGGCGCGCAACCTGAAGTCATCCGCGATCCTTGTGGTAAGATATTGAATATCAAGGCGAGTGCCGTCACCGGCGCGGGCATCGAGGCGATCCGCTCCGCCTTGGCCGAAGTGGCTCGGGAAACCGATCCGCGCGCGCTGGCCCCGGCCGCCTAGCCCAACGGCCGCGAATCCGACCGGGCTTCGCAGCCCGCACATCACTCCCGTCACCCTCCTTCGCCAGACAATCGCATGCCGCCCAACGATCCCCAGTGGGGAAAACGCCCCAACGACGGCCCGCCGGACCTCGACGAGATCCTGAGGAAGCTCAACCAGAAGCTCGCCGGCCTCTTCGCCCGCCGCCCCTCGGGCCCCACCGGCCCAGTCCCGCCCTCGGGCGGGTCGAGCCCGGCCTTCTTCGGGGGCTCGATCCTCCTCATCCTGCTGGTGGTGGCCGGCGTGTGGCTCGCGAGCGGCTTCTACATCGTCGACGAGGGCCGCCGCGGCGTGGTGCTGCGGCTGGGCCGCTACGTCGAGACCACGATGCCGGGCCCGCGCTGGCACGTCCCGTACCCGATCGAGTCGGTCGAGGTGGTGAACGTCTCCGGCGTGCGCACCGTGGAGGTGGGCTACCGCGGCACGCCGAAGAACAAGCAGCCCCAGGAGGCGCTGATGCTCACGGACGACGAGAACATCGTCGACGTGCAGTTCGCGATCCAGTACACGCTCAAGAGCCCCGAGGACTACCTCTTCAACAACCGCAACCCGGACGACAACGTGCTGCAGGCCGCCGAGACCGCGATCCGCGAGGTCGTGGGCAAGAGCAAGATGGATTTCGTGCTGAACCAGGGCCGCAGCGAGATCGCCGCGCGGGTGAAGGCGCTGATGCAGCAGATCCTCGACCGCTACAGGACCGGCATCAACGTGACCACCATGAACCTGCAGAACGTGCAGCCGCCGGAGCAGGTGCAGTCGGCCTTCGACGACGCGGTTCGCGCCCAGCAGGACCGCGAGCGCTTCAAGAACGAGGGCCAGGCCTACGCGAACAGCGTGGTGCCGCAGGCCCGCGGCGTCGCCGCGCGCCTGACCGAGGAGGCCGCAGGCTACAAGCAGTCGGTCATCGCGACCGCCCAGGGCGAGGGCTCGCGCTTCCGCCAGATCCTCGCGGAGTACGAGAAGGCCCCGCAGGTCACGCGGGAACGCCTGTACCTCGAGTCGATGCAGCAGATCCTCTCCAACACCAGCAAGGTGGTCGTGGACCAGAAGTCCGGGGGCCAGAACATCCTCTTCCTGCCGCTCGACAAGCTCATGCAGATGGCCTCGCAGCCGGGCGGGACCGTCTCCGCCCAGGGGGCCGACGTGCCGCTGCCGCGCATGGTCACGCCGGCCGATCCCGCCCCCGTGCAGTCCCAGGGCGGCTCGCGCGCGGGCGACTCCCTGCGCTCCCGTGACCGATGAGGTGAGCCGATGAACCGCTCCGCCGCCGCCGCCCTCGTGACCACCGCCGTCGCGCTCCTCGTGCTCTCGATGAGCGTCTACACCGTCGACCAGCGCAAGGCCGCCATCAAGTTCCAGCTGGGCGAGGTCGTCTCGCTCCAGACGCAGCCGGGCCTGTACTTCATGGTGCCGCTGCTGCAGAACGTGCGCCTGTACGACACGCGCATCCAGACCTACGACACCAAGGACGCCGAGCGCTTCCTCACCTCGGAGAACAAGAACGTCCTCGTGGACTCCTTCGTGAAGTGGCGCGTGATCGACGTGCGCCAGTACTACGTGTCCGTGCGGGGCGATTCCGCGCTCGCCGAGGCGCGCATCTCGCAGACGGTCAACGACGCCCTGCGCGCGGAGTTCGCCAAGCGGACCGTGCACGACGTGGTCTCCGGCGAGCGCGACAAGATCATGGAGACCGTCGCCGACAAGGTGGACAAGGACGTGAAGAACATCGGCGTCGAGGTCGTGGACGTGCGCCTGAAGCGCGTGGACCTCGTGCCGGAGATCTCCTCGGACGTCTACCGCCGCATGGAGTCCGAGAGGAAGCGCGTCGCGAACGAGCTGCGCTCCACCGGCGCCGCCGAGGGCGAGAAGATCAAGGCCGACGCCGACCGCCAGAAGCAGGTGATCGTGGCGGAAGCCTATCGCGACGCCCAGCGCATCAAGGGCGAGGGCGACGCCCAGGCCGCGCGCATCTACGCGGACGCCTACAGCCGCAACGCCGAGTTCTACAGCTTCTACCGCAGCCTCGAGGCCTACCGCGCGGCGCTCCGCAACAAGAGCGACGTGATGGTCCTCGAGCCCAATTCGGAATTCTTCAAGTACCTGAAGAACCCGGGCCGCGGCAAGTAGGGCGTCCGGGCGGTGGCGGAAGTGCTGTTCGCGGGGTTCGCGCTCATGCTCGTGATCGAGGGCATCCTGCCCTTCGTGGCGCCGAAGCTCTGGCGCGAGACCTTCCGGCGCCTCATCGACATGCGCGACGGCCAGATCCGCTTCGCGGGGCTCGTCTCGATGAGCGCGGGCCTCGTCCTCCTGGCGCTCCTCGCATGAGGCGCTGGCTCCTGCCCGAGCACATCGAGGACATCCTGCCCGCCGAGGCGAGGACGGTGGAGCGGCTGCGCCGCTCGCTCCTCGACCTCTTCGCCTCCCACGGCTACGAGATCGTCCAGCCCCCGCTCCTCGAGTACACGGAATCCCTGCTCTCGGGCACCGGGCGCGACCTCGACCTCGCCACCTTCCGCCTCGCCGACCGGCTCTCCGGGCGGCAGCTGGGCGTGCGCGCCGACCACACGCCGCAGGTGGCGAGGATCGACGCGCATCTCCTCAACCGCGAGGGCGTGGCACGGCTCGCCTACTGCGGGAGCGTGCTGCACACGCTGCCCGCGGGCATGACGACCACGCGCGAGCCCATCCAGATCGGCGCCGAGCTCTACGGCCACGCGGGGCTCGAGGCCGACCTCGAGGTGCTCCGGCTCATGTCGCGCGCGCTCGCCTGCGCCGGGCTCGAACGCCTGCACCTGGACATCGGCCACCCGCGCATCTACCGGGCCCTCGCGGAAGGCGCCGGGCTCCCGGCGGAAGACGCCGAGACGCTCTTCCACGCGGTGCAGCAGAAGGACGCGCCGGGAATCGCCGCCATGGCGGGCGTGCTCGGCGAGGAGAGGGCCGAGGCGATCGCGCGCCTCACCCGCCTGAACGGCGGCGCCGCGGTCCTGGAGGAGGCGCGCCGGGCGCTGCCGCGCAATCCCGCGATCGGGCAGGCGCTCGACGAGCTCTCGCGCCTCGCGCGCGAGGTGGCCGCGCCGGGGCTCGAGGTGAGCTTCGACCTGGCGGAGCTGGGCGGATTCAACTACGAGAGCGGCGTGGTCTTCGCGGCCTTCGCGCCGGCCTCTCCCGACGCGCTCGCCCGCGGCGGGCGCTACGACGAGGTGGGGCGTTCCTTCGGCCGGGCGCGGCCCGCCACCGGCTTCACGATGGACCTTCGCCGCATCGCGGCGCTCGCGGGCCCCACGCCGCGGCCGCCGGCGATCCTCGCGCCCTGCGTCGAGGACAAGGCGCTCGACGAGGAAGTGGCGCGGCTGCGCGCCGCGGGCGAGACCGTGATCGCGGACCTGCCCGGCCACGCCGCGGCGCGCGCGGAACTCGGTTGCGACAGGATCCTGGCATCCCAGGGAGGCCGCTGGTCGGTCGTCCCGCTGAAAGAGGATTGAGATGGCGAAGAACGTCGTGGTGATCGGCACGCAATGGGGCGACGAGGGCAAGGGCAAGATCGTCGACTGGCTCACGGACCACTGCGCGGCCGTGGTGCGCTTCCAGGGCGGCCACAACGCCGGGCACACGCTGGTGATCGGCGGCCGGAAGACGATCGTGCGCCTCATCCCCTCGGGCATCATGCATCCCGGCGTGAAGTGCTTCATCGGCAACGGCGTCGTCGTCTCGCCGGAGGCGATCATGAAGGAGATCGGCGAGCTCGAGGCCGCGGGCCTCGACGTCCGGGGGCGGCTGCGCATCTCGGAAGCCTGCCCGCTGATCCTGCCGCACCACGTGGCGCTGGACGCCGCGCGCGAGCGCGCCAAGGGCGAGGCGAAGATCGGCACCACCGGGCGCGGCATCGGCCCGGCCTACGAGGACAAGGTGGCGCGGCGCGCCATCCGCGTGCAGGACCTCTACGCGCGCGAGCGCTTCGCCGCGAAGCTGGGCGAGGTGCTGGACTACCACAACTTCGTGCTGAAGAACTACTTCAAGGCCGACGTGGTGGATTTCCAGAAGACGCTCGACGACACGCTGGCCCTCGGCGAGGTGCTGCGACCCATGGTGGCCGACGTGAGCGCGGAGCTGAACGCCCTCATCGCTTCCGGGAAGTCGGTCCTCTTCGAGGGCGCGCAGGCGGCACTCCTCGACGTGGACCACGGCACCTATCCGTACGTCACCTCGTCGAACTGCCTCGCGGGGCAGGCGAGCGCGGGCGCGGGCGTGGGCCCGCAGCAGCTGCACTACGTCCTGGGCGTGGCCAAGGCCTACGCCACGCGCGTGGGCGGCGGGCCCTTCCCGACGGAGCTCGACGACGAGGTGGGCGAGCACCTGCGCGTGCGCGGCAACGAGTTCGGCTCCGTCACGGGCCGGCCGCGGCGCTGCGGCTGGTTCGACGCGGCCGCGCTCAAGCGCGCGGTGCAGCTCAATGGGCTCTCGGGACTGTGCATCACCAAGCTCGACGTCCTCGACGGGCTGGACACCGTGCGCCTCGCCACCGGCTACAAGGTGCGCGGCGAGGTGCGAGACATCCTGCCCGTGGGGGCCGAGGCCCTCGCGATCTGCGAACCGGTGTACGAGGACTTCCCCGGCTGGCGGGAGAGCACGCTCGGCATCAAGTCCTACGAGGCGCTTCCCGCGAACGCGCGCGCCTACCTCGAGCGCCTGGAGAAGCTCGCCGGCGCCCCGGTCGTCATCATCTCCACCGGCGCCGATCGCGAGGAGACGATCGTCCGCCAGCACCCGTTCGAATGAGAAACGGGGCCGGGAAGACCCCGGCCCCGCGATGTTGGTGCCCAGAAGAGGACTCGAACCTCCACGGAGTTACCCGCCAGTACCTGAAACTGGTGCGTCTACCAATTCCGCCATCTGGGCTAGCCTTGGCCCTTGAAGAGCCAAGCCCGCAATTTTAGAAGGAAGGCATTTCTTTGTCCACCAGAACCAAGACCCTGCGACACGCGGACCCCCACCGGGCACGCGAAGCCGCCAAGTACGAAAACCCCCTGCCCAGCCGCGAGATGATCCTCGAGGTGCTGGAGAAGGAGGGCATTCCCCTCGCCGAGGACCGCCTCGTCTCCCTCCTCGCGATCGACGAGCACGAGCGCGAGTCCTTCGCGCGCCGCCTCTCCGCCATGGAGCGCGAGGGGCAGGTGATGAGGAACCGCCGCGGCGCCATCCTCGTCGCCGACAAGGCCGGCCTCGTGAAGGGCCGCGTCATGGGGCATCCGGACGGCTTCGGGTTCCTCAAGCCCGACGACGGCTCCGAGGACCTCTTCCTCGGGCCGAAGCAGATGCACAAGGCGCTGCACGGCGACACGGCGCTCGCGCGCGTGACGGGGCTCGACCGCCGCGGCCGCCGCGAGGGCTCCATCGTCGAGGTGCTCACGCGCGCCCACCGCAAGGTCGTCGGCCGGCTCTTCGTCGAGCAGGGCGTCACCTTCATCGTCGCCGAGGACAAGCGCATCGCGCAGGACTTCCTCGTGCCGCCCGATGGCCTGAAGGGCGCGAAGCACGGGCAGGTGGTGGAAGCCGAGATCCTGCAGCAGCCCTCGCCCCACGCCGAGCCCATCGCGCGCGTCGTCGAGATCCTCGGCAACTACGCCGACCCGGGCATGGAGATCGAGATCGCGCTGCGCAAGCACGACCTGCCCCACGTCTTCTCCGCGGAAGCCGAGAAGCTGGCCGGGCGTTATGGCGGCAAGGTGCTCGCGAAGGACCTCAAGGGCCGCAAGGACCTGCGCGGGCTTCCCTTCGTGACCATCGACGGGGAGACCGCGAAGGACTTCGACGACGCCGTCTGCTGCGAGGCGCTCGCCAAGGGGCGGGGCTGGAAGCTGTGGGTCGCCATCGCCGACGTGAGCCACTACGTGCGCCCCGGCGACGCGCTGGACGAGGAGTCGCGCGAGCGCGGCAACTCCGTCTATTTCCCGCGCCGCGTGATCCCGATGCTACCCGAGGCGCTTTCAAACGAGCTGTGCTCGCTCAAGCCCGAGGTCGATCGCCTCACGATGGCCTGCGAGATGGAAGTCTCGCCCGGCGGCGTGGTGCGCCACTACGCGTTCTACCCCGCCGTCATCCACTCCCACGCGAGGCTCACCTACACGCGGGTGGCGGCGGTGCTGGCGGGAAGGCCCGCGGAGCCGCCCGTGGCCGGGCCGCTCGTGCCCGGGCTCGAGACCCTCTACGCCGTCTTCCAGGCGCTCCTGGGCGCGCGGGCCAAGCGCGGGGCCATCGACTTCGATTCCGTCGAGACGCAGATGATCTTCGACGCGCAGGGCAAGATCGAGCGCATCGTCCGCGTCGAGCGCAACGACGCGCACCGCCTGATCGAGGAGTGCATGCTCGCGGCGAACGTGTGCGCCTCCGACTTCCTCGCGCAGAACGGGCAGCCCACGCTCTACCGCGTGCACGAGGGGCCCACGCCGGAGAAGCTCGAGGCCCTGCGCGCGATGCTCAAGGACTTCGGCCTCTCGCTCGGCGGCGGCGACGAGCCCCACGCGCGCGACTACGCGCAGCTCCTCGGGCGCATCAAGGACAAGCCCTACGCGGGGCTCCTGCAGACGGTGATGCTGCGCTCGCTGCGCCAGGCGATGTACAGCCCGGAGAACGTGGGCCACTTCGGGCTCGCCTACGAGGGCTACACGCACTTCACCTCGCCCATCCGCCGCTACCCCGACCTCCTGGTCCACCGCGCGATCAAGGCGGTGCTCGACGGCGCGGGCTACGACGCGGGCGACTGGAACGCGCTGGGCGTGCACTGCTCGGAGACCGAGCGCCGCGCCGACGAGGCCACGCGCGACGTCGAGAACTGGCTCAAGTGCTTCTTCATGCAGGACCACGTGGGCGACGAGTTCGAGGGCACGGTGAGCGGCGTGACGGGCTTCGGGCTCTTCGTGACGCTGGACGAGCTCTTCATCGACGGGCTGGTGCACATCTCCGACCTCGGCGCCGACTACTACCAGTTCGACCAGCAGCGCCACCTGCTGCGCGGCGAGCGCACCGGCGTGCGCTACCAGCTCGGCGCCCGCGTGAAGGTGCGCGTGGTGCGGGTGGACATCGAGACGGCGAAGATCGACTTCGTGCTCGCGGGAGCGGCCGGCCGCGCATCCGGGGGAGAAGGGGAGATGCCCCACGCGGTCCCCGTGCCCGTCGTGCAGAAGCCCCGCGACCAGGACAAGAAGCAGTCGAGGCTCGACACGCGCCTCGCCGACGGCCCGAAGCCCCGCAAGAAGCGCCCGTGAAGACGCTGGCGGGGTTCCACGCGGTGAAGGGCCGCCTGAAGCAGAAGGCGGATTCGGTGCGCGAGATCTACGTGGACGCCGCGCGCGCCGACGCCCGCATGAAGGAGCTCAAGGCGCTGGCCGAGCGCCTCGGCGTGCGCCTCATGGCGGTGGACGCGAAGCGCCTGGACGGCATGGCCGGGGGCGCGCGCCACCAGGGCGTGGTGGCGATGGCCGAGGAGCTGCGCATGCCGCAGTTCGTGGAGGACGCGCTCGAGGGACTCGAGGAGCCGGCGCTGCTGCTGCTGCTCGACGGGGTGCAGGACCCGCACAACCTCGGCGCGTGCCTGCGCGCGGCCGACGGCGCGGGGGCCCACGCCGTCATCGCGCCCAAGGACCGCAGCTGCGGGCTCACCACCGCGGCGATCAAGGTCGCCTCGGGCGCGGCCGAGACCGTGCCCTACATCGTGGTGACGAACCTCGCGCGGACGATGCGGGAGCTCAAGGAGCGCGGCATCTGGCTCGTGGGCGCGGACGACGCGGCGGCGGAGTCGATCTACGAGGCGAAGCTCGACGGCCCGCTGGGCCTCGTCCTTGGCGCGGAAGGCGAAGGCCTTCGCCGCCTCACGAAGGAGACCTGCGACGCGCTCGCCGCGATCCCCATGCTGGGCGGCGTCGAGAGCCTGAACGTCTCGGTCGCGAGCGCGGTGTGCCTCTACGAGGCGCGGCGCCGGCGGCTCTCGCGCCGAGGATAGCCGGCGGCGCGTGGATTCCCGGAGTCTCCCGCGACCCCGTAGCGGGCGTAGTAGTGGTCATCGCATGCCGAACCCGCGTTTTCGGGAATCAATTCATGCCCTACGCATCTGAGATAATCCCGCCACCCTTCCGCCCCGCCCCCCCCCATGCATCCCATGCGCCTCGCCGCCGCCTGCCTTGCCGCCTGCCTCGCCTTCGTCGCGAGCCTTCCCGCGCTCGCTTCCCTCCCGCCGGGCGTCACCAAGGCCGCCTCGGTGGAGGGCATCACGGAGTACCGGCTGGCCAACGGCTTGAAGGTGCTCCTCTTCCCCGACCTCTCCAAGCCCACGATCACGGTGAACATCACCTACCTCGTCGGCAGCCGCCACGAGAACTACGGCGAGACGGGCATGGCGCACCTCCTCGAGCACCTCGTCTTCAAGGGAACGCCGAAGAACCCGGACCTCGACAAGCAGTTCAACCAGCGCGGGGCGCGCTCCAACGGGACGACCTGGCTCGACCGCACCAACTACTACGAGCTCTTCCAGGCGAGCGAGGACAACCTCGCGTGGGCGATCGAGATGGAGGCCGACCGGATGGTGAACTCCTTCATCCGCAAGTCCGACCTCGACACCGAGATGACCGTGGTGCGAAACGAGTTCGAGATGGGCGAGAACTCGCCCTTCAGCGTGCTCCTGAAGCGCCTGCAGAGCGTGGCCTACGACTGGCACAGCTACGGGCGCTCCACCATCGGCAACCGGAGCGACATCGAGAACGTGAAGGAGGAGAACCTGCGCGCCTTCTACCGCACCTACTACCAGCCCGACAACGCGGTGCTCCTGGTGGCGGGCCGGTTCGACGAGGCGAAGGCGCTCTCCCTCGTGGCGAAGGCCTTCGGGAAGATCCCCAGGCCCGCGCGCGCGCTGCCCGACGAGTGGACGGTGGAGCCCACGCAGGACGGCGAGCGCGAGTTCCGCATCCGCCGCAAGGGCGACGTGCAGATCGCCGCGGTCGCCTACAAGGTCCCCTCGGGCCTGCACGCCGACAGCGACGGCATCTCCTTCGCCAACTTCGTGCTCGCCGACACGCCCACGGGGCGCCTGCACAAGGCGCTCGTGGAGACGGGCAAGGCCGCGCAGGTCTTCGGCTTCCCGATGACGGGCGTGAACCCGGGGCTGCACATCTTCGGCGCCGCGGTGAAGAAAGGCGACCCGGTGGAACCCGTCCGCGACGAGCTCGTGCGGATCATCGAGGGCTTCGGCGCCGCGCCGGCGAGCGCCGAGGAGATCGCCCGCGCGCGCAAGAGCTTCGAGAACCAGTTCGAGAAGTCGCTCGCCAACCACGAGTCCATCGGCGTGCAGCTCTCGGAGTACATCGCGCTGGGCGACTGGCGGCTCTTCTTCCTCTCGCGCGACGACCTGCCCAAGGTCACGGCCGGGTCCGTGGCGAAGGCGGCCGCCGCCTACTACCGCCGCGACAACCGCACCGTGGGGCTCTACGTGCCCGAGGACAACCCGCTGCGCGCCGAGATCCCGGCCGCGCCCGC
>CALEJW010000105.1 GCA_937898635.1 uncultured Pseudomonadota bacterium
AGCGTGAAGCGGTAGATGTTGTCCACGAAGAAGAGGATGTCGCGGCCCTCGTCGCGGAAGCGCTCGGCCATGGTGAGGCCGGTGAGTGCGACGCGCAGGCGGTTGCCCGGGGGCTCGTTCATCTGCCCGAACACCATCGCCACCTTCGACTGCGAGAGGTCCTCCTGCACGATGACCTTGGCCTCGCTCATCTCGTGGTAGAAGTCGTTGCCCTCGCGCGTGCGCTCTCCCACCCCCGCGAACACCGACAGGCCCGAGTGCTGGGTCGCGATGTTGTTGATGAGCTCGAGCATCGTCACGGTCTTGCCCACGCCCGCGCCCCCGAAGAGGCCGATCTTGCCGCCCTTGGCGAAGGGGCAGATGAGGTCCACCACCTTGATGCCGGTCTCGAGCAGCTCCACGGAGGGCGAGAGCTCGTCGAACTTCGGCGCGGCGGCGTGGATGGAGCGGCGCTCGTCGGCCTTCACGGGGCCGCGCTCGTCGATGGGCCGGCCGAGGACGTCCATCACGCGGCCGAGCGTGGCCGCGCCCACCGGCACCGAGATCGGGCCGCCGGTGGCCTTCACCTTCATCCCGCGGCGAAGGCCGTCGGAGGAGCCCATGGCGATGGTGCGCACGATCCCGTCGCCCAGCTGCTGCTCGACCTCGAACGTGAGGTCCTTCTCGGCGAAGGAATCCGCCTCGGCGACGAGGGTGAGCGCCTCGTAGATGTTGGGCATCGCCTCGCGCGGGAACTGGATGTCGATCACCGCGCCGATGCACTGGACGATCCTGCCTTCTGCCACTGGGGTCGCACTCATTTTGGGTTCCCGTAGGTCGAATCTGCTAGACAGCGGCCGCGCCGCCGACGATCTCGGAGAGTTCCTTCGTGATCGCCGCCTGGCGCGACTTGTTGTAGACGAGGGTGAGCTGGTCGATGACGCTGTTGGCGTTGTCGCTCGCCGCCTTCATCGCGACCATGCGGGCGGACTGCTCGCTCGCGATGTTCTCCGCGAGCGCCTGGTAGACGATGGCCTCGAGGTAGCGCGTGAGGAGCTGGTCGAGCACCGTCTTCGCGTCGGGCTCGTAGAGGTAGTCCCAGCCGCCGCGAACCGTGCGGTCGGTCTCCAGGAGCCGGTCCGCCGCGAGGGGCAGGAGCTGCTCGACGACCGTCTCCTGCTTCATGGTGTTGATGAAGCGCGTGTAGATCACGTGGATCGCGCCGATCTCGCCGGCGTTGTAGGCGTCGACCATCACGCGCACGGGGCCCACCAGCTTCTCCAGGTGGGGCGTGTCGCCGATGTGCGTGAGGTGGGAGACCACATTGCCGCCGAAGCGCTGCAGGAAGCTGAATCCCTTGTTGCCGAAGGCGGTGTAGCGCACCTTCCGGCCTTCCTGCTGCCACTCCTTCACCTTCGTGGTGAGCAGGCGCAGCGCGTTGGTGTTGAGGCCCCCGCAGAGCCCCTTGTCGGAGGTGACGATGATCACGCCGAGGTCCTTCACCCCCTCGCGCCTGACGAGGAACGGGTGGCGATACTCGGGGTTGGCATTGGCCAGGTGCGCGGCGATGTTCCTGATCTTGTCGCCGTAGGGGCGGGCGTGGCGCATGCGGTCCTGGGCCTTCCGCATCTTGGAGGCCGCGACCATCTCCATGGCCTTGGTGATCTTGCGCGTGTTCTGCACGCTCTTGATCTTGGTCCGGATTTCCTTGGAGCCAGCCATCTGCGCCGTCCTAGTAGGAGCCGTTCTTCTTGAAGTCCTTCACGGCGTCGTGCAGCTTCGCCTCGTCGTCCTTCGACAGGTCCTTCGTGGTCTCGATGCGGTCGACGAGGTCGCCGAACTTGCCCTTCAGGTAGTCGCGCATCGCGCGCTCGGCCGACAGCGCCTTCTTCACCTCGATGTCGTCGAAGTAGCCGTTGTTCACGGCGAAGAGCGTGAGCGCCATCTCCCAGACCTGCAGCGGCTGGTACTGGGGCTGCTTCATGAGCTCGGTGACCATGCGGCCGCGCTCGAGCTGCTTGCGGGTGGCCTCGTCGAGATCGGAGGCGAACTGCGCGAAGGCCGCGAGCTCACGGTACTGCGCGAGGGCGAGGCGCACGCCGCCGCCCAGCTTCTTGATGACCTTGGTCTGCGCCGAGCCGCCCACGCGCGACACGGAGATGCCCGCGTTGATGGCGGGGCGGATGCCGGCGTTGAAGAGGTCGGTCTCGAGGAAGATCTGGCCGTCGGTGATCGAGATCACGTTGGTGGGCACGAAGGCCGACACGTCGCCCGCCTGGGTCTCGATGATCGGCAGGGCCGTGAGGGAGCCGGTCTTGCCCTTGACCGCGCCCTTCGTGAACTTTTCCACGTACTCCTCGTTCACGCGGGCGGCGCGCTCGAGAAGCCGCGAGTGCAGGTAGAAGACGTCGCCGGGGTAGGCCTCGCGGCCCGGCGGGCGGCGCAGCAGCAGCGAGATCTGGCGGTACGCCCAGGCCTGCTTGGTCAGGTCGTCGTAGATGATGAGGGCGTCCTGGCCGCGGTCGCGGAAGTACTCGCCCATGGTGCAGCCCGAATAGGGCGCGATGTACTGCATGGCGGCGGGGTCGGAGGCGGAGGCCGCAACCACGATGGTGTAGGCCATCGCGCCGTGCTCCTCGAGCTTCCTCACCACGTTCACCACCGTGGAGGCCTTCTGCCCGACCGCGACGTAGATGCAGATGAGGTCCTTGCCCTTCTGGTTGATGATCGTGTCGACGGCCACGGCGGTCTTGCCCGTCTGGCGGTCGCCGATGATCAGCTCGCGCTGGCCGCGGCCCACGGGGACCATCGCGTCGATGGACTTGAGTCCCGTCTGCACCGGCTGCGAGACGCTCTTGCGCCAGATAACGCCCGGGGCGACCTTCTCGATCGGCTCGGTCATCTTGGCCTCGACCGGCCCCTTGCCGTCGATGGGCTGGCCGAGCGAATTCACCACGCGGCCGATGAGCTCCTCGCCCACCGGCACCTCGAGGATGCGGCCCGTGCACTTCACGGTGTCGCCCTCGGAGATGTGCTCGTAGGTGCCGAGCACCACGGCGCCGACGGAATCGCGCTCGAGGTTGAGCGCCATGCCGAACGTGTTGCCCGGGAACTCGAGCATCTCGCCCTGCACCACGTCCGCGAGGCCGTGGATGCGGCAGATGCCGTCGGTCACGGAGATCACGGCCCCCTCGGTGCGCTTCTCGGCGGCCACCTCGAGGTTCTGGATCTTCGACTTGATGAGTTCGCTGATTTCAGCCGGATTGATTTGCATGGGGGCTCCGAATGCGTGGGTTTCTTCTGTCAGCGCGCGAGCGCGACTGCCATCTGGGCGAGCGCGTCGCGGATGGAGGCGTGGATCACCTCGTCACCGACGTGCACGCGGGCGCCGCCGATGAGGGAAGCGTCCAGTTCCACCCGGGCGTCTATCCGCTTGCCGTACTGGCGCTCGAGCGAGGCCACGAGGTCGTCGCGCTCCGCGTCCGAAAGCGCCCTCGCGCTCACGATGCGCACCTCCAGCACGCTTTCGTGGGCGCGCTTGAGCGCGTCGAACTGCGCGGCGATCTCCGGCAGCAGGGCGGCGCGGGAACCGTCGACGAGCAGCGTCACGAGGTTGCGCACGGGCGCGGAGAGGGCGTCGCCGCCCACGTCGAAGAAGAACTCGAGCTTCTGCCGGCGGGTCAGGCGCGGGTTGCCGAGCAGGTCGGCCATGCGCGTGTCGGCGGCGATCGCCCCGGCGAGGGCGAGCCCGCTCGACCACCCCGCCAGGGCGTCGGCCTCCCGCGCCGTGCGAAAGGCGGCCTCGGCGTAGGGGCGGGCGATGGTGGCGATCTCGGCCATGGCGCGCCCTAGAGCTGGGCCTTCAGCTTGCCGAGCATGTCGGCGTGGGCCTTGGCGTCGACTTCGCGCTGCAGGATCTTCTCCGCGCCGGCCACGGCGAGGGCGGCCACCTGTTCGCGCAGTTCGGTCTTCGCCTTGGCCAGCTCCGAGGCGATCTGCTCCCGAGCGGCGGCGACGATGCGCTCGGCCTCGGCCTTCGCCTCGTTGCGGGCTTCCTCGACGATCTGGGTGCCGCGCTTCTCGCTGTCTCCCAGGACGCCCGAGGCGCGCTCGCGCGCCTCCTTCAGCGCGGCATCGCCGCGGCGTTCGGCTTCCACGAGCGCCGCCTTGCCCCTCTCCGCGGCCGCGAGCCCGTCGGCGATGCGCTTGTTGCGCTCGTCGATGGCGCGATTGAGCGGCGGCCAGATGAACTTGACCGTGAACCAGATGAGGAAAGCGAACGACAGCGCCTGGACGAACAAGGTCGCGTTGATGTTCATGGCGAACGACCCTTCCGGAGGACCTCGATTACTTGATGACCGACAGCAGCGGGTTCGCGAATCCGAAGAACATCGCGATGCCCACGCCGATCAGGAACGCCGCGTCGATGAGACCGGCGAGCAGGAACATGAATTTCTGCAGCTGCGGGATGAGCTCCGGCTGGCGGCCGGCGGCCTCGAGGAACTTCGAGCCCATGATGCCGATGCCGATGCAGGCGCCGATGGCGCCCAGGCCGATGATGATGCCGATGCCGAGCGCCGTGTAGCCTTGGACGAGGGCGAGGTACTGAGCCATTGTTTTTCCTTTCGGAGGTGCGGGCGTTGATGTTGAGGGTGCGAAACGTGTCGATTCAGTGGTGTTCGTGGGCCATCGCGATGTAGACGACCGACAGCACCATGAAGATGAAGGCCTGCAGCAGGATGATCAGGATGTGGAACACCGCCCAGGCCCAGGTGAAGAGCGCCGAGGCGCCGCCGGCGAGCAACCCGCCCAGGCTCACGCTGGCGATCATGCCGAGCAGCCCGAGGAGCATGAAGATCAGCTCCCCGGCGTACATGTTCCCGAAGAGCCGCATGCCGAGGGAGACGGGCTTGGCGAGGAGCTCGATCAGGTTGAGGGCGAAATTGGGGATCCACAGGAGCGGGTTTGCGCCGAAGGGCGCGGTGAAAAGCTCGTGGACGAAGCCGCCGGCGCCCTTGGCCTTGAAGCTGAAGAAGATGATGAGGAAGAGCACCGAGAAGCTCATCGCGAACGTGGTGTTCAGGTCGGTCGACGGAACCGCCTTCCAGTACGCGGAGTGGGCGGGGTTTCCGAGGATGTAGTGGTTCACCACCTCGGAGGCGAGCGCGACCCAGTCGATGGGGATGAGGTCCATGAGGTTCATCATGAACACCCAGGTGAAGATCGTGAGGGCCAGCGGGCCGAGGAACGCGCGCGAGCCGGGGAAGACGTCGCGCACCGTGCCGTCCACGAACTCGAAGAACATCTCGATGAAGGACTGGAGGCGCCCGGGGACTCCCGCGGTGGCGCTCCGGGCCACCAGCCAGATGAGGCCCAGGCCCGCGAGGCCCACGACCCAGCCCATGACGATGGTGTCCAGGTTGAGCGTCCAGAACCCGCCCTCGCCCACCGTCACGCGCAGGTTGGTGAGGTGGTGGGTGATGTAGTCCGTCGGTGTGATTTGCGCTTGGGCGGCCATGCGTTTCAGTTCTTCTTCACCAGGGCGAGCAGCGGGGCTGCCCACGCGACACAGAATCCTGCCAACACGGCGCCGGGCGCCGCTCCTGCTGCCTCCAGCCCGGACAGCCCGGAAAGGAGCACGGCCAGTCCCGCGAGGGAAACGGTCCACTTCGCCGCCTCGGCGAGGACCACGTCCCGCAGGGCCTGCCACGCCGTCGGCGCCGGTCTGCGGCGCCAGGCGAGGAGCCCCAGGAAGGCGAGCGTGCCCGCGAGGGCCGCGCCGCCGCCCAGGAGCGCCGCGAGGGCGCCCTGCCAGCCGCCGAACGCGAAGCTTGCTGCACTGCAGCAGGCGACCAGCCCGCCCTGGACCAGGACCAGCCGGCGCCCGTGGAACGGCCCGGGCGCAGGCGCCGGGCCCGGGCTTCGGGACGGTGCCGACAAACCGGCGGATTTTAGCCCGGATGGGGTCATGGGGTCAAAAGTTGCGGCATCGCAATATGGGCCGGCCTAGCGCCGCTTGAGCCGTGCCGCGATGCCGTCGAGCTGCTCGAGGGAAGCGTAGTCGATGACGAGGCTGCCGCGCCCGCCCTTCCGGGGTTTCAGGGCGACGGGGGCGCCGAGGGCCTCCGAAAGCTCCTCCTGGAGGCGCCGGGCGTCGGGGTCCAGGCGCGTCTTCCCGGCGCGGGTCGCCGGCCGGGTGGCGGTCGCGGCGTGCTGCACCAGACGCTCGGCCTCGCGCACCGAAAGCCCGCGGGCGGCGACCTGCCCGGCGAGCTCCACCTGCTTCGCCTTCGAGACGCCGAGGAGGGCCCGGGCGTGCCCCATGTCGAGGCGCCCGTCGAGGAGCATCTCCTGCACAGCCGCCGCGAGGTCCAGCAGGCGAAGGAGGTTCGTGACCGCGCTGCGCGAGCGGCCCACCGCGCGCGCCGCCTCGTCGTGGGTGAGGTGGAACTCCTCCACGAGGCGCTTCAGGCCCGCGGCCTCCTCGATGGGGTTCAGGTCCTCGCGCTGGATGTTCTCGATGAGCCCGATGCCCAGGGCCGCGTCGTCGGCCACCTCCCGGATGAGGGCCGGGACGCGCGCGAGGCCCGCGATCTGCGCGGCGCGCCAGCGGCGCTCGCCGGCGAGGATCTCGTAGTTGCCGTCGTCCACGGGCCTCACGACCACCGGCTGCAGGATCCCGCGCACGCGGATCGACTCGGCGAGTTCGGCGAGGGAGGCCTGGTCCATCCTCGTGCGCGGCTGGTACTTGCCGGGCCTGAGCGACCCCACCGCGAGTTCCGCGAGGTCGCCGTCGGACTTCGCCTTCGAGCCTCCGCCGAGGAGCGCGTCGAGGCCGCGGCCGAGTCCCTTGTGCTTGGTGCTCATGCTTTCCTTCCTTGTGCTCAGGCCGGGACGGCCACGCCGCTGCGCTCGAGGAGCTCGCGCGCGAAGGCGAGGTGCGCGTGGGCGCCCTTGGAGATCGGATCGTGCAGCAGCACGGGCTTGCCGAAGGAGGGCGCCTCGGCGATGCGCACGTTTCGCGGGATCACCGTGTCGAAGACCTTCGCCCCGTAGTGGCGCTTCAGTTCGTCGGAGACCTGCACGGTGAGCGTGCTCCTCGGGTCGTACATCGTGCGCACCAGCGCCTCGATCTCGATGCGGGGATTGAGGTTCTGCTTCACCTTGCGCAGCGTCCCCACGAGGTCGGAGAGCCCCTCGAGCGCGTAGTACTCGCACTGCATGGGAATGATCACCGCGTCCGCCGCGGTGAAGCCGTTCACCGTGAGCATGTTGAGCGCCGGCGGGCAGTCGATCACCACGTGGTCGTAGTCGGCGAGCACGGGAGAGAGCGCCTCGCGCAGGCGGAACTCGCGGCGCTCCAGGCCGATCAGCTCCACCTCGGCGCCGGCGAGGTCGCGGTTGGAGCCCACGACGTCGTAGCCGCCCTCGGCCCTCACGCGCGCGCTCGCGAGATCGTGCTCGCCGAGGATGACGCCGTACACCGTGCGGTCGAGCGCGGTCTTGTCGACACCGCTGCCGGTGGTGGCGTTGCCCTGGGGATCGAGGTCCACGAGCAGCACGCGGCGGCCGTAGTGCGCGAGGCTCGCGGAGAGGTTCACGGCGATGGAGGTCTTGCCGACGCCGCCCTTCTGGTTGGCGATCACGTAGGTGCGGGCCATCAGGCGGCTTTCAGGAGGACGAGGTGTCGCTGCGCGTCGAGCGACGGCACGCTGAGCTCGACCACGTTCTCGACGCGGTGGGTGGAGGGAAGCTTCGCGATCTCCTCGCGGGGGTTCACGCCCTTCATCGCGAGGAGCGTGCCGCCCGGCGCGACGAGGTGGCCGGCCTGGCCCACGAAGTCGGCGAGCTCCGCGAAGGCGCGGGAGACGACCGCGTCGAAGCGCGCCGAAGGGTGCCATTGCTCGACGCGCTCGCAGGCGACCTCGACGTTCGCGAGCGCGAGCTCGGCCTTCGCCTGGCGCAGGAACGCCGCCTTCTTGTGGCTCGAGTCGAGGAGCGTCACGGCGAGCGCGGGGCGGGCGATCGCGAGCGGGATGCCCGGGAGCCCCGCGCCGGTGCCCACGTCGAGGAGCGTTGCGGCGCCCTTCACGTGGGGCAGCACCGAAAGGCTGTCGAGGAGGTGCAGGACCACCATCCTCTCCGGCTCGCGCACGGCCGTGAGGTTGTGCACGCGGTTCCACTTGCCGAGGAGGGCGAGGTAGGCGACGAGCTTCCCGCGCGCTGCCGCGTCGAGCTCGAGGCCCATCGCGGCGAGGCCCTCGTCCAGACGCGCGGCCACACTCATGCGCTCTTTTCCTCGGCGCCCGCCCGCGCGGCGAGCAAGCGCCGCTTCAGGTGCACGAGCAGGAGCGAGATCGCCGCGGGCGTGATGCCCTGCATGCGCGCCGCCTGCCCGATGGTCCCCGGGCGGTGCTGGGCGAGCTTCTGGCGCGCTTCCACGCTCAAGCCCCGGACCGCGGCGTAGTCGAGATCCGCGGGGATCGCCTGGGTCTCCTGGGCGAGCTGGCGGGCGATCTCGTCGCGCTGGCGGTCGATGTAGCCCGCGTACTTGGCCGCGATTTCCACCTGCTCGGCGACGGCCTCGTCCGCGGGACCCTCGCCGGCATTGGGAAAGGACAACAGTGAGCGATAACTCACATCAGGGCGGCGGAGGAGCTCGAAGAACGAGTACTCGCGCTCGATGGGTTGGCCCAGGACGCGCACCTGGTCCGCCTCGGGAATCCGGCCGGGGTGCGCCCAGGTCGCCTTGAGGCGCGCGGTCTCCCGCTCGATCGCCTCGCGCTTGCGGGAGAAGGCCTCCCAGCGCGCGTCGTCCACGAGCCCGAGCCGGCGGCCCGCCTCGGTCAGCCGGAGGTCCGCGTTGTCTTCCCTGAGCTGCAGGCGGTACTCCGCGCGGCTGGTGAACATCCGGTAGGGCTCGGAAACGCCCCGGGTCACGAGGTCGTCCACCAGGACGCCCAGGTAGGCCTCGTCGCGCCTCGGGCACCAGCCCGCCTCGCCCCGGGCGTGGAGGCTCGCGTTGATGCCGGCGAGCAGGCCCTGGGCCGCCGCCTCCTCGTAGCCGGTGGTGCCGTTCACCTGGCCGGCGAAGAAGAGCCCGGAAATGGCCTTCGTCTCGAGCGTGGCCTCGAGGCCCCGCGGGTCGAAGTAGTCGTACTCGATCGCGTAGCCCGGGCGCAGGATGTGCGCATTCTCGAGGCCCGGGATCGAGCGCACCAGCTTCCACTGGATGTCGAACGGGAGGCTCGTGGAGATGCCGTTCGGGTAGACCTCGTGGGTCTCGAGGCCCTCCGGCTCCAGGAAGACCTGGTGGCTCGCCTTGTCGGCGAAGCGGTGGATCTTGTCCTCGATCGAGGGGCAGTAGCGGGGACCGACGCCCTCGATCACCCCGGTGAACATCGGCGAGCGGTCGAGCCCGCCGCGGATCGCCTCGTGGGTCGCCGCGTTGGTGTGGGTGATCCAGCAGGGGAGCTGCCGCGGATGCATCTCCCGGGAGCCGAGGAAGGAGAAGACGGGTTCGGGCGAATCCCCCGGCTGCGCCACGCACTTCGCGTAGTCGATGGTCCGGCCGTCGAGGCGGGGAGGCGTGCCGGTCTTCAGGCGCCCGGCGGGAAGCCGGAGCTCGCGAAGCCTCGCGGCGAGGGAGAGCGAGGGGGGGTCTCCCGCGCGTCCCGCGGAGTAGTTCTCCAGCCCCACGTGGATTCGTCCGCCCAGGAAGGTGCCGGCCGTGAGGACCACGGCGCTCCCGTGGAAGCGCAGGCCGATCGCGGTCACCGCCCCGGCGACCCGGTCGCCCTCGAGGATGAGGTCGTCCACTGCCTGCTGGAAGAGCCAAAGGTTCGGCTGGTTCTCCAGCCGGCGGCGGATCGCGGCGCGGTAGAGCACCCGGTCGGCCTGGGCGCGAGTGGCCCGGACCGCGGGACCCTTGCTCGCGTTGAGGGTGCGGAACTGGATGCCCGCCTCGTCGGTGGCGAGCGCCATGGCGCCGCCCAATGCGTCCACCTCGCGCACCAGGTGGCCCTTGCCGATGCCCCCGATCGAGGGGTTGCAGGACATCTGGCCGAGGGTCTCGAGCGCGTGGGTGAGGAGGAGGGTGCGCGACCCCGCCCGGGCCGCCGCGAGCGCCGCCTCGGTGCCGGCGTGGCCGCCACCCACGACGATCACGTCGAAACGGCTGGGGAAGTCCATGGAAGGGTCCGGGGGCCGGGAAGGCCCCGGCGGCGCGCGAAAAACCGAAGCGCGAATTCTACGGGAAAAGCCCCGGCCGACCTAGGGTGGTTCCACGTGGAACCGGCGCTTCCGGCTCCGCGACGGCGCCGGGCAAGGCTGCTCGCCCCTCGCGGGCGGGTGTTCCACGTGGAACGCCGGCCGGAGACCTACCGGTCCGTCGGGCGGCGCGCCACGCAGTGCCCGTAGCCCAGGGAGGCGAGCTCCGCTTCCGACAGGTTGGGGGCGCGCGACGCCGCGAGGAGCATGTGGGCCTGGACGCCCTCGAGCCAGGAGTCCGGAACCTTCTTCACCTGGGTCGCCGGGTCCATGTTGGCGCGGAGCGCATACGCGATCGTCCGCGCCGTCTGGGTCGAGACGGACCGGCACAGGCGCTTCACCTTCTCGCTCACCTCCTGCGCGGCGACCGGTCCGGCCCCCAGCACGAGGGCGAGAAGCAGGACGGGGGAAAACCTCATGGACGGGTCTCCTACTTGCCGATGCAGAAGCGGCTGAAGATTTGCCCGAGGAGGTCGTCGGCACTGACCACTCCGGTGATGCGGCCCAGGGAATGCTGCGCCAATCTCAAGTCTTCTGCAAACAATTCAAAGGCTTGCATGTCATTTTCCGCCCGCGCGAGGTGGGAATCCGCCTCGCGGAGAGCGACCAGGTGGCGCTCGCGCGCGAGGAAGAGCCCTTCGCCGGAAGGCCGCCAGCCCGCCACCTCGAGGAGCCAGCCGCGCAGTTCACCCACCCCTTCGCCCGTTTTCGCGGAGAGCTGGATCCCGACCTCGCCACGATCCCGGTCCGTCCGTCCCGGCGCGATGCGCGCGAGGTCGATCTTGTTGGTTACGCGGGCGAGCGGCAGCCCCGTCGGCAGCTGCCCGAGGATCCGCGCCTCCTCCTCGCGCTCGCCCTGCGCCGCATCGGTGATGAAGAGCGCGGCACCGGCCTTCGCGATCGCCTCCCAGGTTCGCGCTATTCCGATCCGCTCGACCTCGTCACCCGACTCGCGAAGCCCCGCGGTGTCGATCAGGTGGATCGGCACGCCCTCGAGCAGCACGGTCGCCCGCACCGCGTCGCGCGTCGTTCCCGCCACCGCCGTCACGATCGCGAGGTCCTCGCCCGCGAGCCGGTTGAGCAGGCTCGACTTGCCGACGTTGGGCCTTCCCACGAGGACGACGGACAGTCCTTCGCGCAGGACCGCTCCCTGCGACGCCTCGGCGAGCAGTCGCGCGAGATCCTCCCGCACCGAGGCAAGGCCGTCGCGCTGCGCGCGCCGGTCCGCGGCGTCGATCTCCTCTTCCGGGAAATCGATGCAGGCCTCCACATGCATGCGCAGCCTGGTGAGGGCGGCGACCAGCGCCACGACGCGCGCGGAAAACTCCCCCGCCAACGAACGCGCCGCCCCTCGGGCCGCTTCCGCGCTCGCCGCGTCGATCAGGTCCGCGACACCCTCGGCCTGCGCGAGATCGAGGCGGTCGTTGAGGAAGGCCCGTCGCGTGAATTCGCCCGGCTCGGCGAGCCGCGCGCCGAGCCCCACGCAGCGGCGCAGGATCTCGTGCAGCACCACGGGGCCGCCGTGTCCCTGGAGCTCGAGGACGTCCTCTCCCGTGTAGGAGTGGGGCGCGGGAAAAGAGAGAGCGACGCCCTGGTCGAGGAGCTCGCCTTGCGGGCCGGAGAAGCTCGCGAGCGTCGCGTGGCGCGGCCGCGGAAGCGAACCCGTTACCTCCCGGGCGATCGGCGCGGCGAGCGGCCCCGAGAGCCGCACGATGCCTATGCCGCCGCGCCCCGGCGCGGTCGCGATGGCCGCGATCGTGTCGGGCGCCGCGCCCACGGCGCTAGTGTCTTCCCTTCGCCTTCGCCGCCGCTTCCGCGGCGAGGGTGCGGTTGATGTGCCACTGCTGGGCGATCGACAGCAGGTTCTGCACCACCCAGTACAGGACGAGCCCCGCGGGGAAGAAGAGGAAGAAGATGCTGAAGACGATCGGCATCGCGAGCATCACCTTCGCCTGCACCGGGTCGGCCGGCTGCGGGTTGAGCTTGGTCTGCACGAACATCGACACCGCGTAGATCACGGGCAGGATGTAGAAGGGGTCCGGCGCGGAGAGGTCCTGGATCCAGCCGAGCCAGGGCGCGTGGCGCAGCTCGATCGAGGCGAGGAGCACCCAGTAGAGCGCGATGAAGACGGGGATCTGGACGAGGATCGGCAGGCACCCGCCCAGCGGGTTGATCTTCTCCGTCTTGTAGAGCTCCATCATCGCCTGGTTGAGCTTCTGGCGATCGTCGCCGTAGAGCTGCTTCAGCTTCTCCATCTTCGGCGTGAGCACCTTCATCGCCGCCATGGAGCGTCCCGCCTTGTGGTTGAGCGGGTAGAAGACCAGCTTGATGAGGATCGTGAGCAGGATGATCGCCCAGCCCCAGTTGCCGACGAGCCCGTGGATGAACTTGAGCACCCAGAAGAGGGGGGCGGCGAGGATGTAGAGCCAGCCGTAGTCCACCACGAGCTCGAGGCCCGGCGCGATCTTCGCGAGCTTGTCCGTCTCCTGCGGCCCGATGTAGAGCGGCATCGTCACCGTGGCGCTCGCGCCCGGCGCGACCGCGCCCACGGGCACGATGACCCCGGCCGTGTAGAGGTTCTCGCCCACCTTGTTCGTGAAGTACTCGCGCTCGACGCCGCCCTTCGGGAGCCAGGCGGAGATGAAGTAGTGCTGCACGAGCCCGATCCAGCCGTCCTTCGCCTTCTTCGCGTGCGTTTGCTTCCCCTTCTCGATGTCCTTGAAGTCCACCTTCACGAACTTGGCCTCGTCGGTGTACACCGCGGGGCCGGTGAAGGTCGCCACGCCGGCGATCGCGCTCGTCTGGGCGGCCTCCTGGCTCGGCTGGTTGCCGTCGCGCAGGAACTGGAAATAGGCGAAGGGCGAGATCGGCGAGGCGCCGCCGTTCTTCACCTCGTAGCTCACGTCGATTTCGTAGCTGCCGCGCCGGAAGGCGAACTTCTTCACCACCTCGGCGCCGGCCGCGTCCTTCGCGACGAGCCGCACCTCCAGCCGGTCCTTCCCGGCCTCGAGGCCATAGGCGTCGGCGTCCGCGGCGTAGGTCGCCTTGTGCGTGGGCAGCCCCTCGCCGAGGAGCCCGGACTGCGTGACGAAGTACTGCTTGGGATCCGGCGCGAGGAGCGTGAGCGGCTTGGTCCGGTCCAGGGCGGAGAAGACCTTGAAGAGGGTCACGCGGCGGATGTCTCCGCCGGCGGTGTTCAGTTCCACCTCGAAGAGGTCCGTGCGCACGGTGACGGGCTTGCCCGTGGCCTCGACCGGCGCGCTGGCGGGAGCCGCTGGCGCCGCGGCGGGCGCTCCCGGCACCGCGGCGGGTGAGGCGAGGTCCGTGCTCGGTGTCGGCGCCGTTCCCGTGCCGGGCTTCGCCGGGACACCGGCTACCTGGGTGGGGGGCAGGGGCGCCTTGGGCGCGTTGTGCTTCTGCCACGCGTCCCAGAGCAGGAGCGCGGAGAAGCTGAAGACCACGAAGGCGATGAGGCGCTGGATATCCATCGGGAGGGCGGGCTTCAGCAGGGACTCGGATTCAGGCCGGAATCACGGGACGGGATCGTACCCGCCCGGGTGCCAGGGATGGCAGCGCAGGATGCGCCGCGCGGCAAGCCACGAACCCGCGAGCGCGCCGTGGCGCTCCAGGGCCTCGATGGCGTAGTGCGAGCAGGTGGGCGTGAACCGGCATTGCCGGCCCCACCACGGCGCCAGCGCGTACTGGTAGGCGCGGATGATCGCGATGAGGACGCGGCGCACGTCATCGCTCCGCGGCCACCCGGTCCAGCAGGGCACCCACTTCGGCAACCCAGGCTGCGGCGTCACCGCGCGCGAAGGCCTGCCGCGGCGCGATCACGAGGTCGAGCCCGAGCCGCTTGGCTTCGTGCCGGCGGAAGACTTCGCGGGCAAGGCGCTTCAGGCGGTTCCGGTCCACGGCGCGACGGGCCAGGCGCTTGGGAAGGGCGAGCCCCAGGCGCGAGGCGCCGGGTACACCGGGAAGGATGTGCAGCAGGGAGGCGGTGCCGCGGATCTTCCGCGGGCTGCGCAGCGCGGCCATGAAGGCCCCGCGCCCCGCAAAGCGATGGCGCCTGGAAAGGCCCTCCTTCCGGGCGCCGCCGGTCATGCGGTCCTCAGACCGCGACGCGCTTGCGGCCCTTGGCGCGGCGCGCGTTGATGACGGCCCTGCCCGCGGCCGTCTTCATGCGCACGCGGAAGCCGTGCGTTTTCTGGCGACGCGTGTTGGAGGGCTGGTAGGTGCGTTTCATGGGAACCTCTATCGATCTGTCCGCCCATGGCGGGCGAAAAGCGAAAGATTATAGCCGATCACCCCGGGCGGCGCCATCTTCCCGGCCGCGGGCGATCGCAATCGGCCTGTGGATAACCCACCCCATTCCCGATAGAATTGCGCTTCTTCCCGCAGCCCGTTTCTTCCCCGACTCCGCCGCCCGACGCCGACATGGATTCCCTCTGGCTTTCGCTCGTCTCCGAGCTCAAGAAGGACCTGCCGGCGCAGCAGTACGACACCTGGATCAAGCCCCTGCGCGCCGAGCGCCACGGCAACCAGCTTCGGGTCCTCGCGCCAAACCATCATGTCCTTCGCTGGATCCGCGCGAACCTCCTCGCGAAGCTCGAGACGCGCGCCGAGCGCGCGGCCGGCGCCCGGCTGCAGGTCGATCTCGTGCTGGACGAGAAGCCGGCGACGGAAACCGAGATCGTGCTCCCCGAGCCCGTCGCGCTCGCCGCCGAACGCCCGTCCCGCGACGAGCATCGGCTCAATCCCTCGTTCACCTTCTCCAACTTCGTGAACGGCAAGGCGAACCAGATCGCCCGGGCCGCCGCCGTGCAGGTGGCCGAGAACCCCGGCACCGCCTACAACCCGCTCTTCATCTACGGGGGCACGGGGCTGGGCAAGACCCACCTCCTGCAGGCCATCGGCACCGACGTCCTCAAGCGCAACCCGCGCGCGAAGGTGCGCTACATCCACGCCGAGCAGTTCGTCGCCGACGTCGTGCGCGCCTACCAGCACAAGAGCTTCGACTCCCTCAAGCGCTACTACCGCTCGCTCGACCTCTTCCTCATCGACGACGTGCAGTTCTTCGTCGGCAAGTCGCGCTCCCAGGAGGAATTCTTCTACACCTTCAACGCGCTCTTCGAGGCGCACAAGCAGGTGGTGATCACGAGCGACTGCTTCCCGCGCGAGATGACGGGGATCGAGGACCGCCTGATCTCGCGCTTCGCCTGGGGCCTCACCGTCGCCGTGGAGCCGCCCGAGCTCGAGATGCGCGTGGCCATCCTCCTCAAGAAAGCGGAGATGGACGGCGTGCACGTGGACGAGGCGGTCGCGTTCTTCATCGCGAAGCACATCCGCTCAAACGTTCGCGAACTCGAGGGGGCGCTGAAGCGGGTGCTCGCCTACGCCCGATTCAACAACACCGTGGTGACCGTCGCGACCGCCCGGGAGGCCCTGAAGGACCTCCTCGCCGTCCTCACGCGCCAGGTGTCGATCGAGAACATCCAGAAGACGGTGGCCGACTACTTCAAGATCAAGGTCTCCGACATGTACTCGAAGAAGCGCTTCCGCTCCGTGGCGAGGCCCCGGCAGGTGGCGATGGCGCTCGCGAAGGAACTCACGCAGCAGAGCCTGCCGGAGATCGGCGAGGCCTTCGGCGGGCGCGACCACACGACCGTCCTGCACGCCTGCCGCAAGATCCAGGAATTGCGCGACGCCGAGCAGGAGTTCTCGCGCGACTACGCGCAGCTGCAGCAGATACTGCTCGGATGAGGCCGGCAAGCCCGGGAAAAGCTGTGGATCGATTTCCCGCCATGGGCCGGGCGCGGGCTTATCCACAGGTTCACGCCTCCGGCCGTACCTGCCGTCCCCAGCCCTTTCTTCACGCATCGCCTTGAAGCGAAAGACGAAACCGGTTTATCCCGCAAATACGCCGCCTCCTATCAACTACTAACTATTCAGAGATAACGCTATGGTCAAGATAAAGGCGACCAACCAGGCCCTCCTCGCTCCCCTGCAGCACGTCACGGGAATCGTGGAGCGCCGCCACACCCTGCCGATCCTCTCGAACGTGCTGATCCAGGCGCACGGCGGCTCCGTCGACTTCGTGGCGACCGACCTGGAGGTGCAGATAACGGCCAAGGCCGCGCTCGAGTCGGGCGGCGCGGAGGGCTCGATCACCGTGGGTGCGCGCAAGCTCTACGACATCCTGCGCTCGTTGCCCGAGGATGCGGAGGTCGCCCTCGACGCGAAGGAAAACCGCATGGTGGTGCGGGCAGGCAAGAGCCGCTTCAACCTGCAGACGCTCGCCGCGGCGGACTTCCCGCGCATGGTCGAGTCCCGCGACGCCACGCGCACCCTCACGCTCCCGCAGAAGGCCCTGAAGAACGCGTTGCGCCTCGTCCAGTTCGCGATGGCGGTGCAGGACATCCGCTACTACCTGAACGGCGTGCTCTTCTCGGTGGAGAAGAACACGCTGCGCGTCGTCGCCACCGACGGCCACCGCCTGTCCTTCGCCGCGGAGAACCTGGGAGAGGAGCACGAGAGCGTCGAGGCGATCCTCCCGAGAAAGACCGTGCTCGAGCTCATCAAGCTCCTGGGGGACACGGACGATCCCGTCACGCTCTCCATCGGGTCGAACCAGGTGCGCTTCTCGCTGGGCGGGATCGAGATCGTCTCCAAGATCGTCGAGGGGAAGTTTCCCGACTACCAGAAGGTGATCCCGACCACCCACCACAACCGGGTGACCCTCGAGCGCGTGACGCTCGCCCAGTCGCTCAACCGGGCCGCCATCCTCTCCAACGACAAGATCCGCGGCGTGCGTCTCGTCTTCACCAAGAACGCGCTGTCGATCATCTGCACCAACAACGAGCAGGAAGAAGCCGAGGAGGGACTCACCATCGACTACGACGGCGATCCCCTCGACATCGGGTTCAACATCTCGTACCTCCTCGACGTGCTGAACCACGTCGACTCCGAAACGGTGACCGTGACCATGGGCGACTCCAACTCGAGCGCCCTGATCCAGATTCCCGGCAACGACGAATTCAAGTACGTCGTGATGCCGATGCGAATCTAGCGCCCAGCGCGAGGCCGGTCCGAAACCACGGGAAGAGAATGGCACAGCAGAACGAGCCCCCGAACGGGCGCAACGACAGCGACTACGATTCCACCAGCATCAAGATCCTGAAGGGCCTCGAGGCGGTGCGCAAGCGCCCGGGCATGTACATCGGGGACACCTCCGACGGCACGGGCCTGCACCACATGGTGTTCGAGGTGGTCGACAACGCGATCGACGAGGCGCTCGCGGGGCACTGCGACGACATCAAGGTCGTGATCCACACCGACAACTCGATCTCGGTGGTGGACAACGGCCGCGGCATCCCCACCGACATCAAGGACGACGACGAGCTGAAGCGCTCGGCGGCCGAGATCGTGATGACGGAGCTGCATGCCGGCGGCAAGTTCGACCAGAACTCCTACAAGGTGTCCGGGGGCCTGCACGGCGTGGGCGTGTCCGTGGTGAACGCGCTCTCCGTCTGGCTCAAGCTGCGCGTCTGGCGCAACGGCAAGACCCACTTCATGGAATTCCACGACGGCGTGGCCGTGGAGCCCCTGAAGGTGACGGGAGAAACCGACCGCCGCGGCACCGAGGTCCACTTCCTCGCCTCGCCGGTGACCTTCAACAACATCGAGTTCCACTACGAGATCCTCGCCCGGCGCCTGCGCGAGCTCTCGTTCCTGAACAACGGCACCAAGATCGAGCTGATCGACCAGCGCACGGGCAAGAGCGAGAACTTCGCCTACTCGGGCGGCGTGAAGGGCTTCGTCGAGTACATGAACCGCTCGAAGAACGTCCTGCACGGCAACGTCTTCCACGCGATCGGGGAGAAGGAGGGCATCACCGTCGAGGTCGCCATGCAGTGGAACGACTCCTACGGCGAGTCCGTCCAGTGCTTCACGAACAACATCCCGCAGCGCGACGGCGGCACCCACCTCACGGGGCTGCGCACGGCGATGACCCGCACGATCAACACCTACATCGAGAAGGAGGAGATCGCCAAGAAGGCGAAGGTGGAGACCACCGGCGACGACATGCGCGAGGGTCTTACCTGCGTCCTTTCCGTGAAGGTGCCGGAACCCAAGTTCTCCTCGCAGACCAAGGACAAGCTCGTCTCCTCCGAGGTGCAGCCCGTGGTCCAGGAGATCGTCGGGCAGAAGCTGGCCGAATTCCTGCTGGAACGCCCGGCGGACGCGAAAGTGATCTGCACGAAGGTCGTGGACGCCGCGCGCGCGCGCGAGGCCGCGCGCAAGGCGCGCGAGCTGACGCGGCGCAAGGGTGTCCTGGACGGGGTGGGCCTGCCGGGCAAGCTCGCCGATTGCCAGGAGCGCGACCCGAAGCTCTGCGAGCTCTACCTCGTGGAGGGCGACTCCGCCGGCGGCTCCGCGAAGCAGGGGCGCGACCGCAAGTTCCAGGCGATCCTGCCCCTCAAGGGCAAGATCCTCAACGTCGAGAAGGCGCGCTTCGACAAGATGCTCTCCTCCCTGGAGGTCGCCACGCTCATCACGGCCCTGGGCACGAGCATCGGCAAGGACGAGTTCAGCCTCGAGAAGCTGCGCTACCACCGCATCATCATCATGACGGACGCGGACGTGGACGGCGCGCACATCCGCACGCTGCTCCTCACGTTCTTCTACCGGCAGATGCCGGCGCTCGTGGAGAACGGCCACATCTACATCGCCCAGCCGCCGCTCTACAAGGTGAAGAGCGGCAAGGACGAGCGCTACCTGAAGGACGAGCACGCGCTCAAGTATCACCAGCTGCGCCGGGCGCTCAACGGCGCCCAGTTCGTGCCCGGCGAGGGCGCCGCACCCCTCACGGCGGAGGCCTTCGAGCGGATCGCCACCGAGTACCTCACCACGGAGGCCGTCATCGAGCGCCTCTCGCTGGGCATGGACGCGGGCGTGCTGCGGGCGCTTCTCGGCATGCCGCGCATCGAACTCGACTCGAAGGAAGGCGCGACCCGCGCCTCGAAGGCGATCTACGACGCGCTCGCCCCGGACGCGCCCAAGGCGCACATCGAGCGCGACCCGACATCCGACGGCTGGCGGCTCAGGCTGGAGAAGATCGTGCACGGCAACCGGGTGGAGACGATCCTCGACCACGCGTTCGTCGGCAGCGGCGACTACACGCACATCGTGAACACGGCGCAGACGCTCGCCGGGCTGGTCCAGGAGGGCGCGCAGGTAAGGCGCGGGGAGACCGCGCGCGCGGTCCGCTCGTTCAAGGAAGGCCTGGACTGGCTGCTTTCGGAGGCGAAAGGCGGGATGTCGATCCAGCGCTACAAGGGCCTGGGCGAGATGAACCCCGAGCAGCTCTGGGAAACCACCATGGACCCGGAAAAGCGCATCCTGCTGAAGGTGCAGGTCGAGGACGCGATCATCGCCGACGAGATCTTCTCGACGCTCATGGGGGACGACGTCGAGCCGCGCCGCCAGTTCATCGAGAACAACGCGCTGGGGGTCTCCAACCTCGACGTCTGAGTTGCCGGGGCGGCGTGCCGCCCGCGGCGGCTACGCGGCGGCCTTCTTCGCCTTGGCGCCGCGGCCTTTCGAGGTCCTGGACTTCGACTTGGCGGCGATGAGCGCCACGGCCTCCTCGAGGGAGAAGGTGTCGATGGCATCCTTGTCGGGAAGCGTCGCGTTCACCTTGCCGTGCTTCACGTACGGCCCGTACTTGCCGGAATAGAGCGCGACCGTCTGGCCGTCGGCCGGATGCTTGCCGAGCACCCGCAGGGCGCCGCGCCCGCCGGCGCTCTTGGGCTCCTTGAGCAGCGCCACGGCCCGCTCCAGCCCGATGTCGAAGACGTTCTCGTCCTTCGGGATCGACTTGAAGTGCCCGTCGTGGTTCACGTAGGGACCGAATCGCCCGATCGCGGCGACGACCTTCTTGCCCGTCTCCGGGTGCGCGCCGAGGTTGCGCGGCAGCGCGAGCAGCTTCAGCGCGATCTCGAGGCTCGCGGCTTCCGGCGCGATGTTCTTCGGCAGGGACACGCGCTTGGGCTTCGCGTCGCCCTCGGCTTCGCCCAGCTGGAAGTACCACCCGTAGGGGCCCTGCAGCAGCGAGATCGCCTTGCCGGTGGCGGGGTCCGTGCCGATCTCGCGCCGGGCGGGCCCCTCCGAGGAATCGCCGCTGCCGTCGAGGTTGCGCGTGTAGTCGCACTCGGGGTACCCCGGGCAGCCGATGAAGCGGCCGCGCCGGCCCAGGCGGATCGTGAGCTTGTGGGCCTTGCACTTCGGGCAGTCCTCGTCGAGGACCTCCTGGGTGACTTCCTTGCGCGACACCGACTCCTTGTCGCCCACCTGCGCGGAGAAGTCCTTCCAGAAGCGCTCGAGGACGGGGATCCATTCCTCCTTGCCGTTGGAGATGTCGTCGAGCTCGTCCTCGAGCTTCGCGGTGAACTCGTAGTCCACCCAGCGCGCGAAATGCTCGGTGAGGAACTTGTTCACCACGCGGCCGACGTCGGTGGGCTGGAAGCGCTTCTTTTCCAGCACCACGTACTCCCGGTTCTGCAGCGTGGAGATGATCGAGGCGTACGTCGAGGGGCGTCCGATGCCGTACTGTTCCAGGGCCTTCACGAGGCTCGCCTCGGAGTAGCGGGGCGGGGGCTGGGTGAAGTGCTGCTCGCCATAGAGCTTGAGGATGGGCACCGTGTCGCCCTTTTCCAGCGGGGGCAGCCTCCGGTTTTCCTCCTCGACGGTGTCGTCCACGTCCTCGTGGTACACGGCGTAGAAGCCCGGAAAGACCATGGTCTGGCCGGTGGCGCGGAACACGTTGCCGGGGCCTCCGACGCCGAAATCGACCGCGACCGTGTCGAACTTGGCGGGCGTCATCTGGCAGGAGAGCGCCCGCTTCCAGATCATCTCGTAGAGCTTTCGCTGCTCGTCGTTGAGGTACGGGGCGACCGACTCGGGGGAGCGCGCGATCGAGGTCGGCCGGATCGCCTCGTGGGCCTCCTGCGCGTTCTTCGCCGTGCTCTTGTAGGCGATGGGCGACTTCGGCAGGTAGTCCGAGCCGTAGTGCTTCGTGATGTAGCCGCGGATCTCCGAGACCGCCTCCTTCGAGAGGCTCACGGAGTCCGTGCGCATGTAGGTGATGAGGCCGGTTACCGCCTTGCCGAGCGAGACGCCCTCGTAGAGGCTCTGCGCGACCTTCATCGCGCGGTCGGTGGAGAAGCCGAGCTTTCGCACCGCTTCCTGCTGCAGCGTCGACGTGGTGAAGGGCGGCGCGGGAGAGCGGAGCTTGCGCTTCTTCTCGATCTCGGTGACGCGAGCCGTCGACCTGGCGTGCGACTCCAGGAAGCCGGTGATCTCGGCGTTCCTCGCCGCATCGCCGATCGCGAACTGGTCGAGCTTTTCGCCGCGGAAGTGCGTGAGCTTCGCCGTGAAGGGGGTCTTCGCCTTCTCGGCGTCGAAGTGCACCGACCAGTACTCCCGCGTCACGAACTTGTCGATCTCGATCTCTCGCTCGACGATGAGGCGAAGCGCCGGGCTCTGCACGCGCCCCGCGGAGAGGCCGCGGCGGATCTTCTTCCAGAGCAGCGGCGAGAGGTTGAAGCCCACCAGGTAGTCGAGCGCCCGCCGCGCCTGCTGGGCGTTGACCAGCTCCATCGAGATGTCGCGCGGATTGGCCACTGCCTCCTTCACCGCGCCTTCCGTGATCTCGTAGAAGACGACCCGCTTGAGCTTCTTGCCCTTGAGCGCCCGACGGGACTTGAGGATCTCCGAGAGGTGCCAGGCGATCGCTTCGCCTTCCCGGTCCGGGTCCGTCGCGAGGAGGATCGTGTCGGCGTCCTTCACCGCCTTCGCGATCGCGTCCACGTGCTTCTCGTTGCGGTCGATGATCTCGTACTTCATGCGGAAGTCGTCGTCCGGGTCCACGGCGCCCGTCTTCGGGACGAGGTCGCGCACGTGTCCGTAGGACGCGAGGATCTCGAAGTCCTTGCCGAGGTACTTCTTGAGCGTCTTCGCCTTCGAGGGCGACTCGACGATGAGCAGATGTGAGGCCATGGGAGCGTTCAGGGCGGTCGATTCATTCTATAACGCGGGGATCGGCGGACCGCGAGCGGGCCGGATCGGGGGCACAGGGTACAGCAAGTTGGCGATAGAGCCCGCCCGGCAGTCGTTCGAGGCGCCCTTCCAGCTCGAGCTGCGTGAGCCGCGCGGCGACGGCCGCGGCCTCGATGCCCGTGCGTCCGGAAAGCGTGTCGAGGCTCGCGGGCGCGTAGCCCAGCGCCTCGAGGATCGGGTCCGCGGGCCCTGACTCCCCGTCGCGTTCGCTGCGCCCGGGATCCGGCGCGGCTTGCACGCCCAGCTCCGCGAGGAGGTCGTCCGCCGACTCGACGAGCTTCGCGCCCTGCTTGATCAGCCAGTGGCATCCCTTGGAAAGCGGCGAGTGGATCGAGCCGGGGATCGCGAAGACGTCGCGGCCCTGGTCCAGCGCGAGGCGCGCGGTGGTGAGGGAGCCGCTTTTCAGGGCGGCCTCGACCACGAGGACGCCGCGCGAGAGGCCGCTGATGATCCGGTTGCGTCGCGGAAAATTCCCCGCCACGGGCGGGGTGCCCAGTGCGAACTCCGAAACGAGCGTCCCGCGCGCGGCGAGCGCGTGGGCGAGGTCGCGGTTGGCGGCGGGGTAGACGCGATCGAGTCCGGTGCCCACCACCGCGATGCTCGAATGCGGCCCATCGAGGCCGCCGCGGTGCGCGGCGGCGTCGATGCCGAGGGCAAGGCCGCTTACCACCACGTGGCCCGCGTCCGACAAGGCCAGGGCGAACTGCCGGGCGTCCGCCTCGCCCTGGCGCGTGGCATTGCGGCTGCCGACGATCGCGATCGCGGGGCGGTTGAGGAGCCTCGTGTCCCCGACCGCGAAGAGGACGGTCGGCGGATCCGGGATCTGCAGGAGCGCTTGCGGATACGACTCGTCGCCCAGGGCGAGGAGATGGTGTCCGGGCGTCTCGAGCCACGCGACCGTGTCCGCGAGAAGTTCCGGCGCGGGCCCCGCGCGGAGCGCGTCGGCGCTTGCGCGATCGATCACGCGCTCGAGGGCGGCACTGCCTGCGCAAAGCGCGGCCGCGGGCGAACCGAAGGCCCGGAGGAGGGCGCGTTGCGCCGAACCGGCGATGCCGGGGACGAGGCAAAGGCGAAGCCAGTCGGTCGCGTCGGCGCGCAAGGGAGCGGTCACGGCGGGGTTCGGGAAGGGGGGGTGATCCTACAACGGACGGGGTAAGGCGCGCGCTGACGCGGCCCGAAACGATCGCGGGGGCCGAGGCCCCCGCGGTTTCCTGCGCCCTGCGTGGCGGGTCAGGGCGTCTGGACGATGTCGCCGACGGAGATGGGCTTCACGCTCCTGAGGACCATCCCGTAGGAAAGCTTCTCGAACGTGCGGAAGACGAAGACGAGGCCGCTGCGCTCGTCGGGCAGCACGAGGGCATCGCTCGCCGGCGTGGCGGCCGCGGGAGCGGCCGGATCCGCATTGGCGATGCGCGTATCCGGGACGACCGGCACGGGCTTTATTTCGACGTTCGTCTTGCCGAATCCGAGGATGTCGCCGATGAGCGGCGGCCGGTTGTTGCGCACGAGCTGGTCGCCGCGGCGCATCGTGGCCAGCACGTGTCCCACTTCGACGCCGTCGCGCGAGCCGCGGTTGATGGAGACGATCGAGTATTGCGAGATGTCCGCGACGCTGCCGCGCACGGAGAGGATCACGCCCTTGATGGGCTTGTCGGGCGCGCGCGGAATGTACGAGGGGAACGAGACTTCGCGGGCGGGCACCAGGCGGTCGTTCTGGTTGATCTCCTGCTTGGCGCGGGTGATCTCGACCGTGCTCGGGGAGCCGAAACGCTTCACGCGTGCGTCGCCCACGTGGATCGCCTCGAAGCCCAGGATTTCGCCGGTATCCGGGTCGGTGAGCGTCTCGCCCGGGCGGAAGATCTGCCAGTTGATGGCGTCTCCGGCCCGCATTCCGGATACGTAGGCCGTGTTGCCCGCCCCGATGATGACGCGCTCTTCCTCCGTCGCGACGATGCGCGGGAACGAGTCCATCGCGCCCGGCTCGACCACGAGCGGCTGCGTGAGGAACGGCCCGATGGCGGTGCCGGGGATGGTGGGGACGGCGGTAGCCAGGGGCGCGATCCGGGTCCGGGGCTGGAGCCTCACGACGTTGCCCTCGGCAATCGCGCCGCCGGCGATGAGCGAGAGGCTGGGCGAGAGGCCCGACCGGTCGAGACGGATGATGTCGCCGGGATAGATGAGGTGCGGGTTCTTGATCTGCTCCCGGTTCATCTGCCAGATCTGCGGCCACTTCCAGGGCTCCTTGAGGAACCGGCCGGAGATCGCCCAGAGCGTATCGCCCTTCTGGACGGTGTACTCGGAAGGGGCGTCGGCCTGGAGGTCGTTCATCGAGGCGGTCGCGGGGGCGCTCGCCTGGGATGACGCCAGTCCCGGAACCAAACTGGCCGAAGCGACGACTAACGCTATAATGAGCTTTCGCATCGCGGCTCTCTCTTTTTGGGATATGGGGCAGGACCCATATTCTGAAAAAGGCTTACGTCCCCTTTTTCAAGTAGTGCGGTAAATTCTGCGCTTAATCTGTTCTATTCGCAAGCATTTATGGCCATTCTCGATATCCTCCAGTACCCCGACCCGAGGCTGCACCTGCCGGCGGCCCGCGTCGAGAACATCGACGAAGCGACCCGGAAGCTGGTCTCCGACCTCGCCGAAACCATGTACGCCGCCGAAGGGGTCGGCCTGGCCGCGACGCAGGTGAATGTCCACCTGCAGGTGCTGGTCATTGACGTGAGCCCCGACCGGACCGACCTCCGGGTGTTCATCAACCCGGAAATCATCCGCCGGGAGGGGGTGGTGCTCACCCAGGAGGGCTGCCTTTCGGTGCCGGGCATCTACGACAACGTGGAACGGGCCGAAAGCGTGACCGTCACCGCCCTGGACGCCAACGGCTCCCGGTTCACCCTGAACGCCTCGGGCCTGCTGGCCTCCTGCGTCCAGCACGAGATGGACCACCTCCAGGGCAAGGTCTTCGTCGAGCACCTCTCGGAGCTCAAGCAGAACCGCATCCGCGCCAAGCTCAAGAAGCGCCAGCGCAAGGCCGCCTAGCTTCCGCTTGCGCCTCGTCTTCGCGGGCACCCCCCCATTCGCCGCGAACGCCCTGCGTGCGCTCCATGCCGCGGGGCACGATGTCGCGCTGGTCCTTACCCAACCGGATCGACCCTCGGGCAGGGGCATGAAGGAAAGGCCCGGCGCAGTCGCGGTCCTCGCGGGCGACCTCGGCCTCGCGGTCGCGAAGCCCCCCTCCCTCAAGTCCCCCGAGGCGATCGCCCCGGTCGTCGATTCGCACCCCGAAGCCATCGTGGTCGCGGCCTACGGGCTGATCCTTCCAAAGTCAGTGCTCGCTATCCCCCCCAAGGGTTGCCTGAACATCCACGCCTCCCTCCTGCCGCGCTGGCGAGGAGCGGCGCCGATCCCGAGGGCGATCCTCGCGGGAGATCAAGAGACGGGCGTGGCGATCATGGTCATGGAGCCGGGACTCGATACGGGACCGGTGCTGCTGGAGAAGCGCGAGCCGATCCGCCCGACGGACACGGCGGGAACCCTCACGGAGCGGCTGTCGGCGCTCGGCGCGGAAGCCATCGTCGAGGCGCTTGCGCGCCTCGACTCCCTCGAGCCGAGACCCCAGGACGCCGCGCGGGCCACCTATGCCGGGAAGCTCGCGAAGTCCGAGGCCGCCCTCGACTGGCGCCGCGATGCCGCCCGGCTGGACCGCCAGATCCGGGCGTTCAACCCGTTTCCCGGTGCCGAAACCGGACTGGGAGGCGAAGCGCTCAAGGTCTGGGGGGCGATTCCTGCGGCAGCGAGTGGATCTCCCGGTACGGTGGTGGGGCTCGATGAAGGGCGCCCCGTCGTCGCTTGCGGAAGCGGAGCGCTAGTGCTCACTCTGGTTCAACGCCCCGGTTCCCGTCGCATGGACACCGTCGAGTTCCTGAGGGGTCGGCCAATGCCTCCGGGAACTCGGCTGGAGGGCGTGGCCAGGCCTGCCTGAAGGCCCTTCGACTGCGCCGATAAAGCCTTGCTCGAGATCCAGCTCTGCGCGGCCGCGGTGCTCGGCGATACGCTCGCGGGGCGGAACCTTTCGACCGCCTTCGAGGACGCGTTCCGCCGCCGGCCCTCCCTGGCGCCCGGGGAGCGCGCCGTCGTACGGGAAATCTGCTACGACGGACTGCGGTCTCTGGGGCTCCTGGAAGCGCAGCTCGCCAGCCTGCTGCTCGTCCCCGTCCGGCACGCGGGACTTCGAAGCCTGCTCCTGGTGGGGCTTGCCCAGCTCCAGTTCACGAGGGCGAAGCCCTACGCCATCGTCGATCATGCGGTGCAGGCGGCCGAGCGTCTCGGCCAGCCGGCGGCCCGGGGCCTGGTGAACGCGGTCCTGCGCAACTACCTGCGGCGCCAGAAGGACCTCGGCCGGGAGGCGTGGAAGACGCCCGAGGCGCGTTACGGATTCCCCTCCTGGTGGGTGGATCGGCTCAAGGCGGAATACCCCGAAGACTGGGAGCGGATCATCGAGTCCGAGAACCGCCACCCGCCGATGACCCTGAGGGTCAACCGCCGGCGCACGACCCTCGACGAGTACCTGTCGCGGCTGCGCGAGGCGAACGTCGACCCGAGGCCCCTCGGGGACATGGCGGTGCGCATCGATCCGCGTCCGGTATGGGAAGTGCCGGGGTTCGCCGAGGGGCTCGCGAGCGTGCAGGATGCCGGCGCGCAGTGGGCCGCCCGGCTCCTGGACGTGGCCGACGGCCAGCGCGTGCTCGATGCCTGCGCGGCCCCCGGGGGCAAGACGGGCCACCTGCTGGAGCTGGCGGACGTGGAGGCCGTGGCCCTCGACGAGGATGCCGAACGGCTGCGCAAGGTCGCGGAGAACCTCGACCGTCTCGGCCTGCACGCGACACTGGCCTGCGCCGACGCCGGGGACCCGAAAGCGTGGTGGGATGGCCGGCCGTTCCAGCGGATCCTGCTCGACGTTCCCTGCAGCGCCTCCGGAGTCGCCCGCCGCCATCCGGACATCCGCTGGAACCGGCGCCCGTCGGACCTCGCCACGCTCGCCGCGCGGCAGGCCGAACTCCTGCGGGGAGTGTGGCAAGTCCTTGAGACTAGTGGTAAATTGCTCTACGCGACGTGCTCGGTTTTTCGCGAGGAGAACGAATCCACGGTGGAGGCGTTCCTGGCCCGCGAGCCCGATGCCCGCATTGTCCGTTTTCATCCCGGCACCCCCCAGGGTGGCCGGGTCTTGCCCGACGACGATCACGATGGCTTCTTCTATGCCCTCCTCGAAAAGCGCTAGCGCGCCCTGGCGCGTCGCGCTGGGGGCGTTGCTTTTCGCGATCGTCGCTTCGTGGGTCGCGATGCCCGCGAAAGCCGAAGGCATCGCGCCCGTCTTCGCGAAGGTGGAGAGCGGAGCCGACGGCTATCACCTCGACGCGGAGTTCGACATCCGCTTCAGTCCCGGGCTCGAGGAGGCGGTCAATCGCGGCGTGATGCTCTACTTCGTCGTCGAGTTCGAGCTCTCGAAGCCGCGCTGGTACTGGTTCGACGAGAAGCCCGTCCAGCTCTCCCAGACCTACAAGATTTCCTACACGCCGCTGCTGCGGCAATACCGGCTTTCCGCCGGCTCCGCGTACCAGAACTTCACCCGCTTCGAGGACATCGTGAGCGCGCTCTCGCGAGTGCGCGGATGGCCCGTCGCGGACAGCGGCGCGCTTCGCAAGCAGGGCGAGTACCAGGCCGCGATCCGCATGCGGCTCGATACGACGCAGCTGCCCAAACCCTTCCAACTCAATGCGGTCGCCTCGCGCGACTGGAACCTGGCCTCGGATTGGTATCGGTGGACCGTCACTCCATGAGGCCGTTGATCCTGCTGTGCGTGGTGACGGGCGCGGGCCTCGTCTACCTGATGTCGCAGGCCTCGTCGAACACGACGCTCTTCACCCAGAACTACCCCATGCTCCTCGGCCTCGGCGGCCTCCTGTCGCTGGGACTGATGCTCCTCATCGGCTACCAGCTTTTCGTCCTGCGGCGAAAGCTCAAGGAGCGCGTGTTCGGCTCCAAGCTCACGCTGCGCCTCATGGTGGTCTTCGCGCTCATGGCGCTCGTGCCGGGCGGCCTCGTGTACGCGATCTCGTTCCAGTTCCTGCAGAGCTCGATCGAGTCCTGGTTCGACGTGCGCATGGACAAGGCGCTCGAGGGCGGCCTCAACCTCGCGAGAAGCTCCCTCGACAGTTCGCTCCGGGAACTGGGGCAGAAGGCGAGCGGCATGGCGCAATCGCTCGCCTCGGCCCAGGCCGTGGAGCCGGCGACCCTCAGCCGACTCCGCGAGCAGTACGGCGTGGAGGAAGCCACGCTCCTCAACCAGCGCGGCAAGGTCATCGCCTTCGCGGGCACCGAGGCCACGTCGTTGCAGCCGGACCTGCCGGGGGCGAACGTGCTTCGCCAGGTGCGCGCGCAGCAGCCCGTCCGATCCGTCGAGTCGATCCCCGACCGTGGGCTCGTGATGCGGGTGATCGTGCCGGTGAACGTCCTCACGATCGCCGAGGACATCCGCGTGCTGCAGGTCCTGCAGCGCGTGCCCACGGCCGTGGCGCAGGACGCCCGGGTCGTGGACCAGGGCTGGCGGGACTACCAGGAGCTCACACTCGCACGCGTCGGCCTCAAGCGCATCTTCGGGCTCACGCTCACCTTGGCGATGCTGCTCACCCTCTTTTCCTCGATCGCGCTCGCCTTCCTGCTGTCCGAGCGGCTTTCCGCGCCCCTGTCCGCCCTCGCGGAGGCCACCCGCGCGATCGCGAAGGGCGACTACTCGCGCCTGAATCCCGTGCGCAGCCGTGACGAGTTCGGGGTCCTCACGCAGTCCTTCAACACCATGACGCGCCAGATCGCGGACGCGACCGAGGCGATGGAGCGCAACCAGCAGCAGCTGGAGAACGCCAAGACCTATCTCGAGAGCATCCTCTCCAACCTGACGTCCGGCGTGCTCACCTTCGATGAGCGCCATTACCTCAAGACCGTGAACGCGACCGCCTACGAGATCCTCGGGGTGCCCGCCGGCGCCTTCCACGGGCTGAGGCTCGAGGACTGGACGACCCACGTCGCGACGGTGTCGCCCTTCGCGGAAACGATCCTGCGGCATTTCTCCTCGGCGGCGACCCGCCAGTGGGAGCAGCAGCTCGAGTACCGCCGCCACGACGGGGCGCGCACGCTCCTCGTGCGCGGCACCCACCTCGGCACGCGCGGCGATCCCGGCTACGTGGTGGTGTTCGACGACATCACGCACCTCGCGCAGGCCCAGCGCGACGCCGCCTGGGGAGAGGTCGCGCGCCGCCTCGCCCACGAGATCAAGAACCCGCTCACGCCGATCCAGCTCTCCGCCGAGCGGCTCCAGCTGAAGCTCCAGCAGAAGCTCGAGGAAACCGACGCCGATGTCCTGAAGCGCGCCACCGGGACGATCGTGAACCAGGTGACCGCGCTCAAGGGCATGGTGGACGACTTCAGCCAGTACGCGCGCGCTTCGCGGATGACCGCGGAGCAGGTTTCCCTTAACGACCTGGTGCGCGAGGTGCTCGTCCTCTACGAGTCGATGGGCGTGCCGATCGAGCCGCGGCTCGCGGAGAATCTCCCGCACGTGGCTGCCGACGCGGCCCTCCTGCGGCAGGTGCTCCACAACCTCATCCAGAACGCGATCGACGCCCTGTCGGGCGAGGACGAGCCCCGCATCGTCGTCTCCTCGTCGATCGCGGCCGAGGGCATCACGCTCTCCGTGCGCGACAACGGCGCCGGGATCGCGGACTCCGTCTTCGGCCGGATCTTCGAGCCCTACGTCACCACCAAGCCGAAGGGAACGGGCCTCGGACTCGCGATCGTGAAGAAGATCGTCGACGAGCACCGCGGCCACATCACGGTCGAGAACGTGAGGCCCCACGGCGCACACGTGAGCATCGTCCTGCCCCTGCGCGAAGCGGCCTAGGCGCCGCCTCCCCCATGCCGGCCAACCAGATCCTGGTCGTGGATGACGAAGTGGGCATCCGCGAGCTCCTCTTCGAGATCCTGCGAGACGAGGGCTACGGCGTTCGGCTGGCGGAGAACGCGCAGACCGCCCGGAGCCTGCGCAAGGAAATGCGCCCCGACCTCGTGCTGCTCGACATCTGGATGCCGGACACGGACGGCATCACGCTGCTCAAGGAATGGGCAGGCTCGGGGCTACTCACGATGCCGGTGGTGATGATGTCCGGCCACGGCACGATCGACTCGGCCGTGGAAGCCACCCGCATCGGCGCGTTCGACTTCCTGGAAAAGCCCATCAGCCTGCCGAAGCTCCTCGCGACCGTCGGCAAGGCGCTCGCGGGCGGACGCGTCCTGCCGCGCGCCGGCCTCACCATGCCCCAGCTCGGCAAGGCGCGGATCGTCCAGGAGCTCCGCCAGCGCCTGGACCAGGTGAGCCGGCTGCGAACCCCCGTGCTCCTCGTCGGCGAGCCCGGCTGCGGGTTCGAGATCGCGGCGCGCCACCTCCTGCTGCCCAATACGCCCTGGGTCGCGCCCGACGACACGGATTGGCTCGCGACCAACCCCTTCGGCCCCCTGAACGAGGCGAAGGACGGCACCCTCTTCATCCACGAGCTGGGGCTCCTCGGCAAGGCGGAACAGAAGGGGCTCGCGCAGCTCGTCGCCAAGCTGGAGAAGTTCAACGTGCGGCTGGTGTGCGCCGTGACCGCGCCGATCGCGAGGCAGGCCGAGGACGGCAGCTTCGACGCGGCGCTCTACCACCAGCTCTCCGGCCTCACGATCCGCGTGCCTTCGATCGCCGAACACACCGAGGACGTGCCGGACCTCGCCACGAGCCTGCTCACTTCCCTCGTCGACGCGAACGAGGTTCCCCTGAAGGTGCTGACCGTCGGCGCGCAGAACGCGCTTCGCAACCTCGACTGGAGCGGAAACCTTCCCGTCCTCCAGAATGCCGTGAAGACGCTCGCCCTCACGGCCCTCGGCCCCGAGATCGGCGGGGAGGACGTGGCGCGCGTGGCGAAGGAGTTCTCGCTCACGCCGCGTGACCAGCCCCAGGCCGAGGTGGGAGTCTCGCTCGACATGCCGCTGCGCGAGGCGCGCGAGCTCTTCGAGCGCCAGTACTTCATGCATCACATCCGCCGCGAGGACGGGAACATGTCCCGGGTCGCCGAGCGGGTCGGTCTCGAGAGGACGCACCTCTACCGCAAGCTCAAGCAGCTGGGCATCCGGCCCTCGTCCCGCGGCGAGGAGCCGCCGGCCTGAAGCCCGCCTAGCGGCGCTCGATGCGGCCCAGGCGGACCGCGGTGAGGCCCGTCTTCACGTTGTTCGGGACCGGCATCACCAGGACGCAATCGTCGTAGGGCGCGCGGATCGTCTCCCCGCCGTCGTAGGCGATCACGTCGCCCTCCCGAGCCACGACCTCCATGCCGGAGAACTCGCGCGCGAAGCGGAATTCCGGCGTGCGCGCGACGACGGCCTGCGTGACCCTGACGAGCCGCTGCGCCGGGGGCACGCCCGCGGCGATCTCCCGGGCCGCGAGGTCGGGATCGACGGCGCCGAGGTGGTGCAGGAATCGCCAGGTGGCCTGCCACGCCACCTCCTCCGCGGCGCGTTCCCAGTGCTGGCCGCACTCCACCAGCAGCGCGTTCCGGGGGCTCTCGGGGTCGCCGAAACCCTCGAAGTCGCGCATGCGGGTGCCGTTCGCGTGGCCGGTGTCGCTCACGATGTCGCGCGGGATGGCGACGTCGAACGCGAAGCGGATGCCCTTGTCCAGGGGCCCGCAGATCATCACCGGCGGGCTGGGTTCGAGCATCGAGTGGATGTCCAGCAGGAAGTCGGCGGCCTCCACGAACGGCCGCAGCTCCCGGGCGCGGCGCAGCTCGAGGCTGTCGCGCGGGCCGTCGAGCGTCTCGGCGTTCCACACGCGGTTGAAGTCCTCGTCCAGGAACCGCGTGGCATAGGGGCGCTGCGGGTCGAAGCGCAGGAAGGCCTCGACGTTCGCGAACGAGAGCGTGAGCACGCCGCGCACCGGCCGCAGGGACATGGCGAGCAGGCGATCCAGGACCCGCGCCCCGCAGATCTCGTTGCCATGGGTGATGGCGTTCACCATCACGTGGGGACCGGGCCGGCCGCTCTCGAAGGTGTGGACGAAATCGACGCCGGTCGAGGAGCGGCGATGGGCGTCGATGTCGGGGGCGGCGAGCTCCACGGGGATGCGGGTCATGGCGCTGGCTCAGTGCCCGCCCTTGCGGGGCGGCCGTTCGTGACGGTGCGGGGAGTCATGGTCGTGCTCGTGCTCGTGGTCGTGGTGATGGTCATGCCCGTGGGCAGTGCCGTGGGAGTGTCCTTGCCCGGGGTCGTGCGCGTGGCCGTGATCATGCGCGTGACCGTGGCCATGGTGGTGGTCGTGTCCGTGGTGGTGACCCTGCCCGTGATCGTGGCCGTCGCAGCGATGCGAGCCGCGTTCGCGGGCGAACTCGCAGATGGCCCGCACCATGCGCTCGAGATCGCGGGCGAGCCGCGCGAAGCCCGGGGTCTTTTCCCCCGAGCGCTCGTCCATGTAGAGACGGCGGTTCGCCTCGATCTGCAGGCTGTGCCGTCCCTCGGCGGGATCGGAGAAGGCGCGCACGAGCTCGACGCCCTTGTAGGGATCGTTCACCTTGACGTCGTATCCCATGCCGGAGAGCGTGGCCGCGACGAAGGCGGTGAAGGCGGGGTCGCAGGTCGTGCCGTCGCGGTCGCCGAGAACGAAGTCCGCGCGGGGCTTTCCGGGGCCCTCCTCGGAGATCGCGCTGCTCACCGCGGGCATCGAGTGGCAGTTCACGTGCCACACGGCGCCGAAGTGCGCGTGGGTCTCGTCCAGCGCGTCCTTGACCGCCTTCTGGTATGGCTGGTGGTATTCGGCGATCCGGCGCCGCACCTCGTCCACGGTGAGCTTGCGCGCGTAGATCGGCTCTCCCGAGTCGAGGACGCGCCAGATGAGCCCGATGCCCAGTTCGGTCTTCCGCGACGCCATCGCCGGCCCGGGCCAGGGCGCGTCCAGGAGCGAGGCGTCGACGTCGAGCAGCGAGCGGTTCGGGTCCACGTAGGAGCGGGGGAAGCGCGCCGCGATGAGCGTCGCCCCGAAAGCCGGCCCGCAGGCGTAGAGCTCGTCGACGAAGGCGTCCTCGGCCTGGCGCAGCGCGGACATCGGCACGGCGGGGCGGAAGTCCTCCGGGTAGATCGTGCCGCTGTGGGGGGAGTCCAGGACGACGGGCACGCGCACGCCGGCCGGATCGATGCGAAGAAACGCGGGGTGAAGGTTCATGTCGCGTCGTTCAGGTGGCAGGCCGATGCGTGGCTGGCGGAGATTTCCCGGAGCCGCGGCGCCTCGGCCGTGCACCGCGGCATCGCGTGGGGGCACCTCGGGTGGAAATGGCAGCCGCGGGGCGGGTCGAGCGGCGACGGGATCTCGCCCTTGATGGGCACGTAGGCGCGCCTCGTCGTCTCGAGCTTCGGGATCTCCGCGAGCAGTGCCTGGGTGTAGGGGTGGTTGGGGCGGGTGAAGACCTCGTCCGAGGGCGCCGTTTCCACGATCCGCCCGAGATACATGATCACCACGCGGTCGGAGAGGTGGCGCACGACGCCCAGGTCGTGGCTGATGAAGAGATAGGTGAGGCCGAACTCCTCGCGCAGCCGGATGAAGAGGTTGAGGACCTGCGCCTGGATGGAGACGTCGAGGGCGGCGACCGCCTCGTCGCAGACGAGGAAGCGCGGCTTCACCGCGAGGGCGCGGGCGATGCCGATGCGGCTTCTCTGGCCGCCCGAGAACTGGTGCGGGAAGCGGCGCAGCAGGCTCGCGTCGAGACCCACGCGGGCCATGATGTCGGCGACGTACTCCTCGCGTCCGCCCGGGGGAACGAGCCCGTGGACGACCGGCGCCTCCCCGATCACGTCCACGATCCTCAGGCGCGGGTTGAGGGAGGCGAACGGGTCCTGGAAGATCATCTGGACCGCGAGGCGCTCGAGCCGCGCCTCGCCGGATTCGTAGTCCGCGTACGGGCGGCCGCGCCAGCGGCGCTCGCCCTGCGTCGGCTCGAGGATCCGGGCGACGATCCTGCCCAGGGTGGACTTGCCGCATCCCGATTCCCCGACGAGACCCACGACCTCCCCGTCGCGGATGGCGAGGTCGACGCCTTCGAGGGCGTGGACGGTCTGTTCGCGCGTCGACGCGCCGAGGCGGGCCGCGATCCGCGAGGCGAGGTCGAGCCGGGAGGTGAAGCGCTTGGAGATCCCGCGCAGCTCGAGCAGCGGTGCAGGGGTGGCGCTCATGCGGCGGGATGGAAGCAGCGAAGGTGGCGCCCCGGCGCGGGCATCGTGAGTTCCGGGCTCTGCGCGCACCGGGAGGTGGCGTACGCGCAGCGCTCGCGAAAGGGACAGCCCGGCCCCAGCGACAGGAGCGACGGGGTCATGCCCGGGATCTGGCGCAGGGGCTGGCCGCGCACGTTCCGGCTCGGCACGGAGTCGATCAGCCCGCGGCTGTAGGGATGCATCGGCCGGTCGAGGATGTCGGAGACGGGGCCCGATTCGACGAAGCGGCCCGCGTACATCACGCAGACCTCGTCGGCCAGGCCCGCGACGACCGACAGGTCGTGGGTGATCCAGATGAGCGCGGTTCCGCTCTCGCGGCAGACCTTCTGCATCTCGAAGAGGATCTGGCCCTGGATGGTCACGTCGAGCGCGGTGGTCGGCTCGTCGGCGATGATGAGATCGGGGCCGTTCACCAGCGCGATCGCGATGGCCACGCGCTGGCGCATGCCGCCGGAGAACTGGTGCGGGTAGGCGCGCAGGCGCTCGTCGGGCGAGGCGATGCCCACGCGCACCAGGGCCTCGCGGGCGCGGGCGAGCGCGCTCTCCCGGGAAACGTCCGCGTGCGCGAGGACCGCCTCGACGATCTGCGTGTCGATGCGCAGGACCGGGTTCAGCGTCATCATCGGATCCTGGAAGATCATCGCGATGCGGTTGCCGCGGATGTGCCGCCAGGCCGCCGGGTCGAGGCGCGTGAGGTCGGTGCCGTCGAAGACGATGCTGCCGGCCACGATCCGGCCGGGCGGGTCGATGAGGCCGAGCACCGAGTAGCCGGTCATGGACTTGCCCGATCCCGACTCGCCGACGAGCCCGAGGATCTCCCCGCGGCCCACGCCGAAGCTCACGTCGTCGACCGCCTTCACGACGCCCGCCTTCGTGAAGAAGTGCATCCGCAGGCCCTCGACCTGCAGCAGGGGCGCCCCCTTCACTTGCGAAGCCTCGGGTTCAGGATGTCGCGCAGCTGGTCGGCCACGAGGTTGATCGCCATGATCGTGAGCAGCAGCGCGACGCCGGGATAGAAGCTGATCCAGTACTTGCCCGAGAGCAGGTACTGGAAGCCGTTCGAGATGAGCAGTCCCAGCGAGGGCTCGGTGATCGGCAGTCCCAGTCCCAGGAAGGAGAGCGTGGCCTCCAGCGCGATCGCGTGCGCGACCTGCACCGTCGCCACGACGATGAGGGGCGGCAGGCAATTGGGCAGCAGGTGGCGGAACACGATGCGCGCCTGGCCCAGGGCCAGGACGCGGGCGGCCTCGATGTACTCCTTCTGCCTCTCCACGAGCGCGGAGGCGCGGACCGTTCGCGCGTAGTAGGCCCACTGGACGGTGATCAGCGCGATCACGATCTTGTCCACGCCCTGGCCCAGCACCGCGAGGAGGATCAGCGCGATCAGGATCGACGGGAAGGAAAGCTGGATGTCCACGATGCGCATGACGAGCGTGTCGACCCAGCCGCCGAAATAGGCGGCCACGAGCCCGAAGGCGAGCCCGATCGCGAGGGCGAACACCGTGCTCGCGATGCCCACGCCAAGCGAGATGCGCAGGCCGTAGAAGATGCCGGAGAGCATGTCGCGGCCCTGGTCGTCGGTGCCGAGCCAGTAGGTGTCGCCCGAGGCCGACTTCTCGCCGGGGGCGAGCTTGGAGTCCATGATGTCGAGCTGCGCGAGGTCGTAGGGATTCTGCGGCGAGATCACCGGCGCGAGGATCCCGACGAGGAGGATCGCCACGAGGAGCCCGAGGCCGACGAGGGCGAGCCGGCTTTCCGCGAAGTCGGCGCGGAATCGCGCCCAGGGCCCCACGACCGGGGCCGGCGAGAGCGCCGCAGCGGCCGGGTTGCCCGGGACGGGAACGGCGGGCTCGCCCATCGTCAGTGCGCCGCCGCCGCGCCGCCCAGCCGGACGCGCGGGTCGAGCAGCGAGTAGAGGATGTCCACCACGAAGTTGATGACGATGAAGAGCGTCACGATCACCAGCAGGTACGCGACGATCACCGGGCGGTCGAGCTGGTTGATGGAGTCGATGAGGAGCTTGCCGGTGCCGGGCCAGGCGAAGATCGACTCCGTCACGATCGCGAACGCGATCACCGAGCCCAGCTCCAGGCCGATCACCGTCACGATCGGGATGAGGATGTTCTTCAGCACGTGCACCCCGATCACGCGCCCTTGCGTCAGCCCCTTGGCGCGGGCGAACTTCACGTAGTCCTGGAGCACGGCCTCGCGCGTGCCGGCGCGGGTGAGGCGGATGAGCAGCGATAGCTTGAAGAGCGCGAGGTTCACCGCCGGCATCGCGATGTGCGCGAGCCCGTCGGCCGTGAGGAAGCTCACCGGGATGCCGGCCACCATCGCGGTCTCGCCGCGGCCGTTCGACGGCAGCCAGCCGAGGTTCACGGAAAACACCATGATGAGGACGAGGCCCACCCAGAACGTCGGCAGGCTGAAGCCGAGGATCGAGCCGGCCATGATGCCCCGGCCGAGGAGCGAGTCGGGCTTGAGGCCGGCCACGAGGCCGAGCGGGATGCCCAGGAGGATCGCCATCACCATCGCGACGAAGGCGAGCTCGATCGTCGCGGGGAGCTTGTCGAGGATGAGCGTGAGCGCGGGCACGTTGTAGACGAACGACTTGCCGAGGTCGCCGCTCGCCGCGCCCTTGAGGAAGACCCAGTACTGCTCGAGGAAGGTCTTGTCCAGCCCCAACGCCGCCGTGGCGCGCAAGCGCTCGACCTCGTCGGCCTGGGGATTGACCAGCAGCTCGACCGGGTCGCCGATGGCGTAGACGCCGATGAACACGAGGAACGACATCAGCACGAGCACGAAGACGCTCTGCCCGAAACGGCGGATGGTGTAGGCGAGCATGGGGAAGGCGACGGGCTGCCCGGTCGGCCCGCGAAGAACGGGGCCCCGCCGGCGCGGGGCCCGCTCCGGCGCGGCTTACTTGCCGGGCTTGAGACCCATCGCGAGCGTGTACTGGTCCGTGCGGGGCGTATAGCGGTGGGACTTGTCCGTGGCCCAGGTGCTCACTTCGTAGTGGATCGGGATGAGCGCGGTGTCGTTCATCGCGATCTCGGCGGCCTTCTGGATGAGCCCCTCGCGCTTCTTGTCGTCGATCGTGGCCATGGCCTGCCCGATCAGCGAGTCGAGTTCCGGGTTGGAGTAGCGCGCGCGGTTGGTCACGCCCATGCCCTTGGAGGGGTCGTAGGTCGCCAGGAGCGAGCGCAGGCTCGAACCCTGCTCGCCCGACTCCGTGCCCCAGCCGAGCAGCATGTAGCCGAACTCGCCCTTGGTCGCGCGGCTGAAGTAGACGCTCGCGGGCATGGTCTCGACCTTCGTGTCGATGCCGATCCGGCTGTAGTACTGCGCGATCGCCTGGGCGATCTTGTCGTCGTTGATGTAGCGGTTGTTCGTGCCGTGGATGGTCATCGCGAAGCCCGACGGGTAGCCGGCCTGGGCGAGGAGCTTCTTGGCGCCTTCGGGATCGAACTTCGCGGGCGGGAGCTTCTTGCTGGTGCCGAAGAAGAAGTCCGGCAGCAGCTGGCCCGCGGGAACCGAACGCTTCTCCATCACCCGTTCGGCGATCGCCTGGCGGTTGATCGCGATCGACAGGGCCTTGCGCACCCGCGCGTCCTTCAGCGGGTTCTTCGCGAGCGGCTTGCCGTCCTTGCCCGTGATGTGCGGCACCTTGTCCTCGGCGCGCTGGTTCAGGTGAACGTAGATCACCCGGTTGGAGACCTTGTCCACGAGCGCGTACTTCTTGTCCGCGGAGAGCTTGGCGATGTCGGCCGTCGGGACCGTCTCGATCATCTGCACGTCGCCCGACAGGAGTGCCGCGACCCGCGCGGCCGCGTTCGTGAGGATCTTGAAAGTGACCTTGTCCCAGGGCTCCTCGCCGCCCCAGTAGCCGTAGTTGGCCTTGAGCACGACGCGCTGGTTGGGGACGTACTCGGCGAACTTGTAGGGGCCGGTGCCTATGGCGGCCTTGCCGGAGTTGTAGTCCTCGGTGGCGGCTTTCTCGCCGTGGAGCCGGGAGATGATCATCACCGAGGCGAGGTCGCTCGGCAGCAGCACGTGGGGCGCCGCGGTCTTGAAGACGAGGGTGTGCGGGTCGACCACCTTCACGTCGACGATCGGCTTGGTGAAGGTCGCGAAGGAAGACGGGCTGTTGGGGACGTTGGGCACGCGCTTGAGCGTGAACGTCACGTCCTCGGCGGTGAACGGCGACCCGTCGTGGAAGCGCACGCCCTTGCGCAGCTTGAACTCCCAGGTGAGGTCGTCGATGGCCTTCCAGGACGTCGCCAGCCCGGGCACCAGCTTCTGGTTCGCGTCGCGCTTGATGAGGGGCTCGAACACGTGCAGCATCATCGAGTTGTTCGGCGAGAGGTTGTGGTAGTGCGGATCCATCGAGGTGATGGCGGCCTGCAGGCCGATCGACACTTCGCGCTCCTTGGCGGAGGCGAGGGCGGGAAGGCCCAGGACGGCGAGCGCGGCGAGCGCGATTCGCAGGGTTCGCAGCATGGCAGAGCTCCTCTGGTGTTCGGCGGGGACGAGGGATTCTTCGACGGGGAATGCGCCGGCAGTGATGATACCGTCATTCGCGGGCGCGGGGCGGGCAGGTCCGAAGGAGGGGCAGGCATGTCGATGATCGAGCGGTTCGAGGCGCTGCTCGCATCCGGCAAGGACGGCGCGCTCCTTCGCTTCGGCCTCGGATCCGAGTACCTGAAGGCGGGCGACTCGCCCCGCGCCGTGACGCACCTGCGGGCGGCGCTCGCGCTCGACCCCGGCTACTCCGCCGCCTGGAAGCTCCTCGGCAAGGCTCTCGAGGCCGCGGATCGCGAGGCGGCCGGCCAAGCCTACCGGCAGGGGATCGCCGCGGCCGAGTCCCGGGGAGACAAGCAGGCCGCACGCGAGATGCAGGTGTTCCTGAAGCGCCTCGAACGGGCCTCCGGACCCGCCTAGGTGTGATTTCTACGACCGTTGTTCACAGAGCGACGGTCGCCGGCTGAATGGTGAAAGGTAGTTAAGGCTGGCATGGGGTCTGTCCTCATTGTAGAACCGCAGCCAGCGGACGAGGTCTTGCTCCCGGTCGGCGCTGGTTCGGTAGGTTCTGGCATAGGCCCATTCGCGAAGCATCGACTGGATGAAGCGTTCGGCCTTGCCGTTGGTTCGGGGCGTGTAGGGCCGGGTTCGATGGTGACGAAGATGAGCTCGAACGCAGGCTTCCCTGAAGCGGTGAGAGCGATAGCCGGTGCCGTTGTCGGTGAGCAAAGCCTTGATCGTGATTCCCTGGGCGGCAAACCAGGCGCACGCGCGGCGCATGAACCGCGCGCAGGTGCGCCCCGTCTCGTCGGGCAGTACCTCGGCGTAGGCGATGCGGGAGAAGTCGTCGATGGCGACGTGGACGAACTCCCAGCCGGCCTGCTTGGTGCGACAGGCGGTGCGGATGCCGGTAACCCGATGGCCGGGTTTGCGGAAACGGCCGAGCCTCTTGATGTCGAGGTGCAGCAGCTCGCCGGCGTGGCGGCGCTCGTAGCGGCAGGGCTCAACGGGCGGCTCGAGGCTGGCCTGGGCACCCAATCCCCGGCGAGCAAGGACAGCACTGACCGTGGAGCGCGCCAATCCGAGCAGCAGTCCAATCTGCCGCGCCGGCTGGCGAAAACCACGAAGGTAGACCACCAGATCCGCCCACTCCTTGGGCATGGCGTGGGGATGGCGCAGCGCCTGACATCCCCGGTCCCGCAGTCCGGGATGGCCCTCTTCTGCAAACCGTCGCAGCCACTTATAGGCCGTTCGGCGACTGACTCCCGCGGCCGCAGCGGCCTCCTGGGCTGTCCAGCGGTCCGAAAGCACCCGGCGGACAAGCAAGTCTCGACTGGCAGGCGTGGTCCGGGCATTCTCATGGATGTTCATCCGGGCTTCTCCCTTCAGGTAGTTGTTCGGCTCGCACCAAACAGCTTCCCGGGTTTAGCTCGGGTGAACAATCCTCATAGAAACCACACCTAGCGGTCGATCTCCAGCGTCCGCGCCACCAGCACGCCCTGGGAGACCGGGCC
>CALEJW010000106.1 GCA_937898635.1 uncultured Pseudomonadota bacterium
AATCGACGACGAGGCCCGCGCGCTCCGCGCGCCAGGGGTCGCGGCTGCGGGTCGTGGCGAAGTAGGCGAGGTGCGGCCACACGGCGCCGTGGAAGGCGGCCCCCGCCCAGAGATACCAGGGCGCCTCGATCTCGCGGAAGACGCCGGCGATGCAGAGCAGGCCCGCCGCGACGCCGAGGGAACGTACCGGATAGATGTGCCGCGGAAGGTCGGTGCCTCGCGTCGGCCGGGTCACGAGGCCGTTCGCGGGAGCCGGCGCGTCCAGGACGCTCACGCCTCGACCGGCGCCGCGCCGGATTCCTCGAAGACGTCCGCGAACCCCGAATAGGTGCTCGCCACCATCACCGGCACCACGACGAGGAGCCCCATTCCCCAGGGAAGCGCCCCGAGGACGAAGAGGCCGAGGAGCACGAGCCCGTAGGCGAGCATGGCGCCCAGGTTGGAGAGCGCCGCATAGACGCTCCAGCGCACCGCGTGGGCCGTCGAGAGATCGTGGAAGGCGAGAAGGGCCGGCCCGAACCACAGCGCGCCCTTCACGGCCGCGGTGAGGACGAAGCCCACGACGAGGATCCACTCCTTGCCCTCGAGCCTGCGCACGTAGTCCACGAGCGTGAGGACCTCCTCGCCCTCGCCCGCCGCCCCGGGCAGGCCCAGGAGCGACATGAGGAAGAAGATCGCGATCTCGGCGACGAGGAGGATCGCGCCGAGGTTCAGCATCGGGCGAAGCGGCCGGCGGAAGCCGATGAAGAGATCGCCCATCTCCGGGGCCTCGCCGGCGAGCTGCTTGCGCGCGGCGAGCGCGAAGCTCGCGAAGAAGACGGGCTGCAGGAGGTTCGCGACGACGCCGCCCACGAGCGGCACCAGCACGAGCCCGAAGGTGATGAGCATCCACCCGGCCGAAAGCCCCATCCACACCATGGGCGCGCCGCGGAAGAGCCGCCAGCCGCCGGCGATCCACGCCGTGCCGCGGGCGGGCCGGACGTCACGGATGCGAAGGGCGCTCACGGGCTCGCTCGCCTCAGTCCCCCGCCGCTTCGAGCGCGCGGGCGTGGACGATGTGGTGCTCGAGCAGGCGCCGGGACCAGGCGTGGTCCTTGGGGATCGTGATCTCCGCGGCTTGCGGGAAGTGGTTGTACTCGAGCCGCCCGAGCCAGGTGCGAAGCGCCGCGCGCCGCAGCATCACCGGCCACAGCTCGCGCTCCAGGTCCGTGAGGGGCCGGCGGTCGTCGTAGCCCTCGAGCAGGGCCTCGATGCGCGCGGGGTCGGCCGCCGCCGACTCGTCCGTGCACCAGTCGTTGGCGGTGATGGCGAGGTCGTAGAGGAGCGCGTCGTCGCAGGCGAAGTAGAAGTCGATCACGCCGCCCTCGCCCTCGTCGTCCCAGAGCACGTTGTCGCGGAAGAGGTCGCCGTGGATCACGCCCTGGGGCAGCACGGTGTCGTCGTGCAGCGACTGGTAGCGCATCTCGCTCTCGATCAGCGCGGCCTCGGCGGCGGAGATGCGCGGGCGCACGCGCTGCGCGAAGCTCTCGCGCCAGGCGCGGCCGCGCCAGTTGGCGAGCCCCGCGTCGTAGTCGAGCCCCGCCTCGTGGATGCCGGCGAGGATCTCCCCCACCTTGCGGCACTCCGCGGTGCCGGGCGACATCCTCGGGCTGCCCGGCAGGCGCGTGACGATCACCGCGGGCTTGCCGTTCAGCTCCGTGAGGTAGCTCCCGTCGTCGAGCGCCATCGGGGCGGGGCAGTGGATGCCGCGCTCGGCCAGGTGGTGCATCAGGCCCACGTAGAACGGGAGGTCCTCGTGCGGGATCTTCTCGAAGAGGGTGAGGACGTAATGGCCCGTGGTCGTGTCGAGGAAGTAGTTGGTGTTCTCGATGCCCTGGGCGATGCCCTCGAGGCGCTCGAGCTCCCCGAGCGTGTACCGCGCGAGGAGGGCGCGCGCCTCGTCGTCGGAGACTGGCGTGAAGACGGACATCTCGGAAAGCGTCGGCGAAGGCTAGAACTCGAGGAGCACCCACTGCGGCACGCGCAGGCCCGAGTCGAGGTTGTCCTGGCGGGCGAATTGCCCGTCGCCCTTGTGGTCGATCAGCAGGTAGGGCCGGCCGTGGGCGGGCGTCACCTTGATCATGTAGAGCCGGCCGCGGATGCGGTACTCGGCGATGGTGCGGTCGCCATCGGCGCGCACGGTAACCTTCGGCTCGAGCGCGGGGTCGCCCTCGACCACGGCCGGCGGGGGCGGCGGCTCCTCCAGGGGCTTGGTGCCCGGCGGGAGCGGACGCGGCGCCGACTGCGCGAGCGCGCCGGTGGCGATGACGAGGAGGAGGGTGGCGAGGAGGGTTCGCATGTGCGCTCTCGGGCGCGGGAGTTGGGGACAGTCTAGCACCCGGTGCGCGCCGCTAGAGCGCGAACTCCGCCTCGCGCTCCGAGGGCGAGGGGCCGAAGCCGCGCGTGTGGTAGTGGCTGAAGATCGCCTCGACGACCGCCTGCGGGTCGTCGATCACCTGCAGGAGGTCCGGGTCCTCGGCCCCCACCATCCCGTCCACCACGAGGCGCTCGCGGATCCAGTCGGCCAGGCCGCGCCAGTAGTCGGCGCCCACGAGGATCAGCGGCACCTTGCGCACCTTGCCGGTCTGCACCAGCGTGAGCACCTCGAAGAGCTCGTCGAGCGTCCCGAAGCCGCCCGGGAGCATCACGAAGGCCGAGGAGAGCTTCACGAACATCACCTTGCGCGCGAAGAAGTGCTGGAAGGTGTGGGAGATGTCCTGGTAGTGGTTCGCGTGCTGCTCGTGTGGGAGCTGGATGTTGAGTCCGACGCTCGGGCTCGTCCCCGCGAAGGCGCCCTTGTTGGCCGCCTCCATGATCCCGGGGCCGCCGCCGGAGATGACCGCGAAGCCCGCGTCCGACAGGCGCCGCGCGATGTCCTCCGCGAGGCCGTAGTAGGGCTCGCCGGGCTTCACGCGGGCGCTGCCGAAGATCGACACGCCGGGCTGGATCGCGCGAAGCCGCTCGGTGGCGGTGACGAACTCTGCGATAATTTCGAACATCCGCCAGGCCTCGCGCGCCGAGGACTGCGTGCTGTTCGCGAGCTGCGGATCGGACGGTTTCGGAACCTTGCTGTGCATGGCGGGCCCTGGGCGGAGACATGGACGAAACGAAGAAGCGCCTGCTGCTGGTCGACGCCTCGAGCTACCTCTACCGCGCCTTCCACGCGATGCCCGAGTTGCGCAGCCCCGCGGGGGAACCCACGGGCGCGATCATGGGCGTGGTGCACATGCTGAGGAAGCTCGCGGCCGACTGTCCCTCGGATTATATCGCCGCGGTCTTCGATCCCAAGGGAAAGACCTTCCGCGACGAGATCTATCCCGAGTACAAGGCCACGCGCCAGGCGATGCCCGAGGACCTCGCCGCGCAGATCGAGCCGCTCTTCGAGGTGATCCGCGCGCTCGGCTGGCCCCTCGTGGTCGTCGACGGCGTCGAGGCCGACGACGTGATCGGCACGCTCGCGCACCACGCGGAGTCGGTGCACGGCTGGGACACGCTCATCTCCACGGGCGACAAGGATCTCACGCAGCTCGTGAGCCCCCGCGTCACCTGGTTCAACACCATGTCCAACGAGAAACTCGACCCCGCGGGCGTGGAGGCCAAGTTCGGCGTGCCGCCGGAGCGCATCGTGGACTACCTGGCACTCATGGGCGACGCCGTGGACAACGTGCCGGGCGTGGACAAGGTCGGCCCCAAGACCGCGGCGAAGCTCGTCCAGCAGTACGGCTCGCTCGAGGGCGTGATGGCGCACGCGGACGAGGTGAAGGGCGTGGTGGGCGAGAACCTGCGGAAGGCGCTCGAGTGGCTCCCCACCGGGCGCACGCTCGTCACCGTGAAGACGGACGTGGCGCTGCCCTTCGAAGTCGAGTCGCTGGTGGCGGGCGAGCCGGACAAGGCGCGGCTCGCGGCGCTCTACGAGCGGTTCGGGTTCCGGACGCTGCGGGAGGCATTGCAGAAAGGGGAGAACGGGAACGGAAGTGTCCCCTCATCCCCGACCCTTCTCCCAAGGGAGAAGGGAGAAAACCGCTCCCCTCTCCCTCCGGGAGAGGGGCTGGGGGTGAGGGCATCGCTGTCTCCGGGAGGGGGAGAAAAACTCTCCCCTCTCCCTCCGGGAGAGGGGCCGGGGGTGAGGGCAGGAAGCGCCGCCGCCCCCTTCATCGCCACCCGCCATTACGAAATGGTGCTGGACGAACCCACCCTCGCCCGCTGGCTCGCAAAGCTGGAATCAGCCGAACTCGCCTGCTTCGACACCGAAACCACGAGCCTCGACCCCATGGCCGCGG
>CALEJW010000107.1 GCA_937898635.1 uncultured Pseudomonadota bacterium
TGCCCGACCTTCACGGAAAAGGGCTTCAAGCTCGTGAGCGGCGCCTACCGCGGCATCGGCGTGCCCAACACCACGCCCAAGGCGACGCAGCAGGCGGTCTCGGACCTCATCGGCAAGATCAACAAGGACCCGGCCTTCATCAAGGCGATGGAGGACAAGGGCTTCGCGATGGTCGACATCGGGCTGAAGGAGATGCCGGCGTTCATGGCCGAGAAGCAGAAGGAGTACGAGGAAATCGGCCGGGCGATGGGCATCGTCAAGTAGGCCGCTTCCCGCCCCGCGCCTCGCCCGCCGAGGGCGGGGCCGGGCGCTCCCGGGCGCGCGGCCGGCCGAAAGCGCCGGCCCGCGCCCTCCTCACGAGGATTTCCCGATGCCGGGCATCGAGTTCCTGGTCGACGCGCTGACGCCGCTCAACATCCTGCTCGCCGTGGCCGGCGTCGTCTGCGGCACGGTCATCGGGGCGCTCCCCGGCCTCACCGCCACCATGGCCGTCGCGGTGCTGGTGCCCTTCACCTTCGGCATGCGGCCCGACTCGGCGCTGATCGCGCTGGGCGCGATCTACACGGGCGCCATCTACGGCGGGGCCTACTCCGCGGTGCTCCTCAACACGCCGGGCACGCCCTCGGCGATCGCGACCACGTTCGACGGCTACCCGATGGCCAAGCGAGGCGACGGCGATCTCGCCATCACCCTCGCCTGCCTCGCTTCCGTGATCGGCGGCTTGGTGGGAGCAACCTTCCTGCTGATGCTCGCGCCCCCGCTTGCGCGCTTCGCGCTCGAGTTCGGCCCCATCGAGTACTTCTGGCTGGCGATCTTCGGCCTCACGCTGATCGCGAGCCTCTCCGAGGGCAGCCTGCCGCGCGGGATGATCGGCGGTTGCATCGGGCTGCTCCTGGGCACCATCGGCGTGGCGGAGATCGGCGGCGACATCCGCTACGTGGGCGACCTCAAGGCGCTGCTGGGCGGCATCGACGTGGTGGCGGCGCTGATCGGCCTGTACTGCGTGCCGGTGCTGATCGACCTCGTGGCCACGCCCGACCCGCACCTGAAGCTCACCCACCAGGTGGCGGGCTTCCGCCTGAAGGAGGCCTCGCGCATCGCCTGGCGCTCGCGGTTCAACCTCGCGCGAAGCTCCGTCATCGGCACCGTGGTGGGCATCCTCCCGGGCGCCGGCGGCTCCATCGCCTCCCTCGTCTCCTACTCGGAGGCGCGGCGCGTGGCGAAGCACCCCGAGCGCTTCGGCAAGGGCGAGCCCGACGGCATCCTCGCGACGGAATCCTCGAACAACGCCACGGTGGGCGGCGGCTTCATCCCGACGCTCGTGCTCGGCATCCCCGGCACGCCGCCGGACGCGGTGATCCTGGGCGCGCTCCTCGTGCAGGGCATCCGCACGGGGCCCTCGCTCTTCGGCGAGCAGAGCCAGATCGTCTACACCTTCATCTACGGGCTCTTCATCGCGACGATCCTCATGCTCCCCATCGGGCTGGTGATCGGGCGCTACGCCTTCAAGTCCATCGTGACGATCCCCAAGGCGGTGCTCGTGCCTTCCGTCGCCTTCCTGACGATCATCGGCGCCTACGCCGTGCACAACAACCTGCACGAGGTGCAGCAGATGGTCGCGCTCGGCGTCTTCGGCTGGATCGCGGGCCGGCTCGGCTTCACCGCATCGCCGATCGTGCTCGGGCTGATCCTCGGCACCATCGCCGAGTCCGGCTTCGTGCGCGGCTACCTCATCGGGCAGGCCCGCGGCTCGCCCGTGGCGGAGTTCTTCAACCGGCCCCTGTCGCTCGCGATCATGGCCTTCATCGTGCTGAGCCTCTTCTACCCCCTGCTCATGGCGCGCCGGCGCGCGGGAACGGCGGTGTCCAGTGAGTGAGCGCCCGAAGCTCGACGTGCGCGGCATCGTCGGCTGCTCGATCGCGATCGCCGTCGGCGCGCTCGCCTTCTACCACGCGAAGGAGTTCACGCCGCTCGGCTCCGTGTTCCCGCGCACCGTCGCCGTGGCGATGATGATCTTCTCCGTGGTCTACATCGCGGTCGCGGTCCTGCGTCCCGGCGAGCAGCCGGCGCAGCCCGCCGGGTCCACCCCGCGGCGCGTCGCGCTGGTGGTGGTGCTCGCGCTCTGGTCGGTGCTCCTCGAGAAGGTCGGCTTCCTCACGACGAGCGCGGTCGCCTTCGCGGCGATCCTCGTCATCGCGAACTACGACCGCTGGACGCCGCGCCGGGCCGCGGTGTACGCCGCCTCCTCGGCCATCGTGCTGGGAAGCCTCTACGCGATCTTCCGCTTCGTGCTGCAGGTCCCGCTGCCGGAGGGGATCTTCCTCTAGGCGCGGGCCGGGGCGCGACCTCAGTTCAGCTTGAAGCTGTCGAGCTCCCAGGTCTGGTCGAGCAGCACGGCGCCGTCCGTCGAGACCTCGAGAACCTCGTAGCGCGCGTAGTGGCCCACCCCCGGCACGAACCAGACGGTGCTCACGCGCCTGGAATTCATCGACCGGCCCGGGAACGGCTCCCACGCCATCGCCGCCACCTTGCTGATCTTCAGGGCCCGGAAGGTTCCCGCGGCGACCTGCACTTCCTCCCAGCCCTTCACCGTCACCGTGCTGTCGGCGTCCTTCGCGAACCCGGGCAGGATCTCGCGGGTCCGCGCCGACCACGACGCGCCGGCCTCGAGCGGGTAGCGGAAGAGCGGATCGACCGGATCGACCACGATCGTGCCCCCTCCCCTCGGCGCGGGCATCGAATAAAGGTTGCCGGCGGCGTCGAACCGGAACGGCACGGCGGAATCGCTCGCCTCCAGCTCGAAGCCGTCCGGGCGCACGGCGTTGACCGTCAGCGTGACGTAGTTTCGCCGCGCCACGCCTTCCCCATCCCGGAGCTCGCGTTGAAACACCCAGTAGTCCCCGACGCGGCGGGAGGGCGGGACGATCCCGCGGGCCACGTCGTCGGGCACCGTCCGGGGCTTCGAATCGGGCCCGATGGCCGCCATCGCGACCATGACCGGGTCCGGCGGCGCCTCGCTCGCCGGCGCTGC
>CALEJW010000108.1 GCA_937898635.1 uncultured Pseudomonadota bacterium
CGCGCCGCCCGTACACCTGCTCGGCCTCGCGTCCTCGCGCCGTCACCTCCTCGGCGTTGCCGCCGAAGTAGAGCACCGCGGCGTGGCGCGTCCCCGGCGCGGCGGGAGGAAGGAGGAGCACGCCCGCGAGCGGCGTGCCGTCGGCGGCGGTGAGGGCGATCTTCTCGAGCGTCCAGCCCGGGGGCGCGGCGGGCTTTCCCCGCAGGGGCTGCGGGAAGAAGAGCATGCCGTCCTGCGCGAGCCACAGGAGCGCCACGAGGCACCCATAGGCGAGCGCGGCGGCGAGGAGGATCGACTTCAGCGCCTTGGGTCCCGGCGGAGGGCGGCTTCAGCGGGGCAGGTCGGACGACCCCATCAGGAAGGCGTCCACCTCGCGGGCGCACTGGCGGCCCTCGCGGATCGCCCACACCACGAGGGACTGCCCGCGGCGCATGTCGCCGGCGGCGAAGACCCGCGGCACCGAGGTCGCATAGCAGCCCTTGCCGTCGGTCGCGGCCTTCACGTTGCCGCGCGCGTCCTTCTCCACGGCGAGCGCGTCCAGGAGCCCCGCGTGCACCGGGTGGACGTAGCCCATGGCGAGGAGCACGAGCTCGGCGGGGATCGTGAATTCGGTTCCCGGCACCTCCTTCATCGCCATCGCGCCGTTCTCGCCCTTCACCCACTCCACGTGGCAGGCGGTGAGGCTCGCGACCTTGCCGTCGGCGCCCTCGAAGCGCTTGGTGGCCACGGCGAAATCGCGCGAGGCGCCCTCCTCGTGGGAGCTGGAGGTGCGCAGCTTGAGCGGCCAGTACGGCCAGGTGAGCGGCTTGTCCTCGACCTCGGGCGGGCGCGGCAGCAGCTCGAAGTTGGTGACGGACTTCGCGCCCTGGCGGATGGAGGTGCCGATGCAGTCGCTGCCGGTGTCGCCGCCGCCGATCACGACGACGTGCCTGCCCGTGGCGAGGATCTGCCCGTCCACCGCGTCGCCCGCGACCACGCGGTTCTGCTGCGGGAGGAACTCCATCGCGAAGTGGATCCCGGCGAGCTCGCGCCCGGGCACGGGGAGGTCCCGCGGATGTTCCGAGCCGCCCGAGAGCACCACGGCGTCGAAGCCGCCGAGGAGCTCCGCGGCGGAAAGGTCCACGCCGACGTTCACGCCGGTCCGGAAGCCCACGCCCTCGGCGCGCATCTGCTCGATGCGGCGGTCGATGTGGTGCTTCTCCATCTTGAAGTCGGGGATGCCGTAGCGCAGCAGGCCCCCGATGCGGTCGTTCTTCTCGAAGAGCGTGACCTCGTGGCCGGCGCGCGCGAGCTGCTGCGCGCAGGCGAGGCCGGCGGGGCCGGAGCCCACCACGGCCACGGTGCGGCCGGTCTTGACCGCGGGAACCTCGGGCACGATCCAGCCCTCGGCCCAGCCCTTGTCGACGATCGCCTGCTCGATCGACTTGATCGCGACCGGGTCGTCGTTGATGTTGAGCGTGCAGGCCGCCTCGCAGGGCGCGGGGCAGACCCGGCCGGTGAACTCGGGGAAGTTGTTGGTCGAGTGCAGCACCTCGAGCGCGCTCTTCCAGTTGCCGCGGTAGACGAGGTCGTTCCAGTCGGGGATCACGTTGTTCACCGGGCAGCCCGTCTGGCAGAAGGGGATGCCGCAGTCCATGCAGCGCGCGCCCTGCTGGCTCATGTCGCCCTCGGGGAGCGCGCGCACGAACTCCTTGTAGACCTTGATGCGCTCGGCCACCGGCTCGTAGCCGCGGTCCTTGCGCGCGATTTCCATGAATCCGGTGATCTTTCCCATGTTCCTTCCTTGTGCCCTCACCCCGACCCTCTCCCGGGGGGAGAGGGAGAA
>CALEJW010000109.1 GCA_937898635.1 uncultured Pseudomonadota bacterium
ACGCCTTCCTGCCGGCGATCATCTCCTACATCGCGCTCTTCTACATCGTCCACCTCGAGGCGCTCAAGGCGGACCTGAAGGGCCTGCCGCGGCGCTCGCAGGCGACGCTCGGCCAGCGCCTGCTCTCCTTCGCGACGACCGTCGCGGGCTTCTTCGTCCTCGCCGGCGCGGTCTACTACGGCATCGGCTGGATCAAGGTCGCCTTCCCGGCCGCCGCGATCTACCTGGTGGGCGTGCTCCTCCTCGGCGCGTACGTGGGACTTCTCTGGTACGGCGCGCGCCAGCCCGAGCTCACGCTCGACGACCCGGAGGCGCCCGTCTTCGAGCTTCCGGAGACCGCGCCGACGCTGAAATCCGGCCTGCACTACCTCCTGTCGGTGGTCGTGCTCATCTGGTGCCTGATGGTCGAGCAGCTCTCCCCGGGGCTCTCCGCCTTCTGGGCCACGCTCTTCATGATCCTGATCCTCGTCACGCAGCGCCCGCTCACCGCCTTCTTCCGCGGCCGGGGCGGGTACGGCGCGGCGGTGAAGGTCGGCTTCCGGGAGCTCCTCGACGGGCTCGTGATCGGCGCGCGCAACATGATCGGCATCGGCGTGGCGACCGCGGCCGCGGGCATCATCGTGGGCACGGTCTCCCTCACCGGGATCGGGCTCGTGATGACCGAGCTCGTGGAGCTCATCTCGGGCGGCAACCTCATGGTGATGCTGCTGCTGGTCGCGGTCATCAGCCTGATCCTCGGCATGGGCCTGCCGACGACGGCGAACTACATCGTCGTCTCGACCCTCATGGCGCCCGTCGTCGTGGAACTGGGCGCGCAGTCGGGGCTGCTGGTGCCGCTCATCGCGGTGCACATGTTCGTCTTCTACTTCGGGCTCATGGCGGACGTGACGCCGCCGGTGGGGCTCGCCTCCTTCGCGGCGGCCGCGATCGCCCGCACGGACCCGATCAAGACGGGCGTGACCGCGTTCTTCTACAGCATGCGCACGGCGATCCTGCCCTTCCTCTTCATCTTCAACACGCAGCTCCTGATGATCGGGATCGACTCGTGGTTCCACCTCGTGCTCACCATCGTGAGCGCGACCGTGGCGATGCTCGTCTTCGCCGCGGCCACGCAGGGCTACTTCTTCGTGAGGAGCCGCTGGTGGGAGTCCGTGGCGCTGCTCCTCGTCACCTTCACCCTCTTCCGGCCCGGGTTCTGGTGGGACATGGTCTATCCGCCCTTCGCGGAGGTGCCCGCCTCCGAGCTGATGAAGGTGGCCGAGGCGAAGCCCGCCAACGCGAACATGCGGGTGTGGGTCGAGGGCCAGACGATCGAGGGCAAGGAAGTGAAGAAGGGCGTCCTCCTGCCGATGGGCGCCCCGGGCCCCGCGCGCGAGCGCCTGAAGCGGATCGGCCTCACGGTGATGACCCTGGGCGACGAGGTGAGCGTCGGCGCCGTCGCCTTCGGCAGCCGCGCGGAGAAGCTGGGCCTGGAGAACGGCTTCAAGTTCACCGGGATCGAGGTGCCCGCCGAGCGCCCCGACAAGGAGTGGATGTTCCTGCCGGCCCTCGTCCTGCTGGGGCTGGTGATCGCGCTGCAGCGCGCCCGGCGCGGAAAGCCCGCGCCGGCGCCGGCGCAAACCTGAAGGAAGCGACCATGTTCAAGGACGTGCTCCTCGCCATAGACCTGAACGAGCCCGGGAGCTGGAAGCGGGCGCTGCCGGCGGCGCTGGAGTTGTGCAAGGCGGACGCCGCGACGCTGCACGTGATCACGGTGATGCCGTCGATCGACCCGAGCATCAGCCCCTACTTCCCCGAGGACGCGAACCGCAAGATGCTGAAGAAGGCCGCGGACGAGCTGCGCGCCTTCGTGGCGAAGGAGGTCCCCGCGGGCGTGAGGACCCAGGACATCGTGGCCCAGGGCTCGATCTACCGCGAGATCCTCACGGCGGCCGAGGAGGTCGGGGCCGACATCGTCGTGATGGCCTCCCACAAGCCCGACGTCACGGACTACCTGCTCGGGGCGAACGCGGCCCACGTCGTGCGTCACTGCCCGCGCTCGGTGATGGTGGTCCGGGGCTGAGGTTCCGCGGCGCGGTGGCGCTAGAAGCCCACGCGCAGCACGGCATAGCCGACGTTGCCGCCCTGCGTGACGCCGGGAACGAAAGCGGCGATCAGTTCGACGTCGCGGTAGCGCAGCGTCGCCGTCGGCACCGCGCCCGGGACCGGCAAGCGGTTGCCGATGTCCTCGCGCGAGAACACGAACACGCTGAAGCCGAGCCCGCCCCGAAGCTCCCCCGCGAGCGGCCAGTACGTCGCCCAGTGGTAGCCGGCCAGGTACTGCGTCCGGAAATGGGAGTCCCGCGAGGCGATGGCGAACAGGGAATGGGTGTCGCCATCGGCGTCGACCACCGAGCGCCCGAATCCGCCGCCCCACGCGGCCTCGTTCAGCTCGTTGCGCCGGCGTTCCCGGCTGTAGGCCCAGGGCGCATGCCAGATCAGGCCGCTCGCGTAGAAATCATCGCGTCCGTGGCGCAGCGCATCCCTCGATCGCTCGACCTTGTGCGCGACCAAGTCCCGCGCATCCTGCCACCAGCCCGCGCGCGCCGTTTCCGCGACGAAGCAAGCCGCGAGGCACGACGCCGTCACCCGGATCCCATCCATGATCGACTCCCAGGGCTCTCGAGAGGATGACAAATGGTGCACCTTCCAGGCCGGCGCGGCGCACGGGACCGGAAGGTTCATCGGCAAGGGGGATGGAGGCGGGGGTCGGAATCGAACCGGCGTAGACGGATTTGCAATCCGCTGCATAACCACTTTGCTACCCCGCCCGGGGTGACCCTCGGCCCGACCGCGCCGACGGGTGCCTGAAACGCGACGGGGGGAGGATCGACCTCCCCCCGGAAGGGAAACTGGAGCGGCAGAAGAGTCTCGAACTCTCGACCTCAACCTTGGCAAGGTTGCGCTCTACCAACTGAGCTACTGCCGCAAGAAGCCCCGGATTATAGCGGTTCCCGGGGGGGCCGATCAACCTGGCGCTAGCGGCACCCCGTGCCCGTGCAGCGGAAGATGGCCGTGCCGGCGCTGCGTCCCGCGTCGCGGTCCACGGTCGCGTAGGTGACGCCGAGGTTCTGGGCGCGGCTGCCGAGGAAGAGCCCGCTCACGGTGTAGGCGTCGATGGACCCCGAGGTGCCGCTGCACGCGCAGCTCCAGCGCCCGGCGTCGCGGCCCGAGACGGTGAAGCCCACGAAGCCCGAGCGCGCGGTGATCGGCGTCACCGGGATCGGCACCTCCCAGGTCACGGAATCGACCTCGTAGCGCAGGCCGCCCGTGAGCGCGCGCTGCAGGAAGTCCACGACGAAGAGCCCGTCGAGGAAGCGGCCCGCCACGCCCTGCCCGTTCGTCGGGCGCGTGCCGCCCGCGAACTCGTAGCGCACCGCCGTGGCGCCCGGCGAAAGCGTCCCGAAGAAGGATTCCGGCGTGAGGTTGCCGAAGAAGAAGTGCACGCCGGTATCGGGCTTGCCGGAGATCCCGCCCACCCGCACCGCCGCCTCGTCCGTCCAGCGGCCCCAGGTGACCGCGCCGTCGCCCTCGATCCGGCCGCTGTCGAGCACCGCCGCCGAAAGCCGGTCGCCCGCCACGGCGCCCGCGTTGAAGGCGAACTGCTCGAGCTTTCCGCGCTCGCCGTCGAGGACCACCACGGCGCTGCGTCCCCCGTCGACCGTCGCGAGCTCCTGGAGCTCGCCCGTGAAGGCGGTGCCCGCCCCGAGGCCGGGGCCGAGGAGCGCGACGGAGCCGTCGGCGTCGCGAAGGTCCGCGGCGACGATGGGCGAGGCGGCCGAGCCGAGCACGGCCGTGGGCCGGAGGTTCGCCTGCGAGAACGCCTCGCGCGCGGCGGGCGGGAGGCTTCGCAGCGCCGCCTCGGCGCGCGCCGCGGCGAGGCGATCGGCGGCCTCGCGCCGCTCCTCCTGGCGCCTCGCCCTCGCTTCCAGCCGGTCGCGCAGGAAGCGGGGCCGACCCAGGAGCGGCTGCGGCGCCGTCTTCGCATCCCCCACGAAGAAGGCCTCGTCCACCCCCAGCTCCAGTTCGCCCCCCTCGTTCGCGACGGCGATGCGCCCGTCGAAGACCACGCCGTAGGTGCCGTCGGGCGCGGCTTCCCCCTCGCCCTCGAGGCAATCCTGCTGGCAGTGCACGACGGTGAATCCCGTCCCGCGGATGCCGACGGTGGCCACGGGGGAGGCGAGCGTCCAGCGCTCGCGCCGCTGCTTGCCCACGAGCCCCGTGAGCACGCGCAAGCCCCCGCGCAGGAGGTTCAGCGCGACCTGCGAGATCCCGTCGTCGGCGCCGGTGAAGACATAACCCGACAGCGCGATGCGGGAATTGGCGCGAATGGCGAGGATGCTCTGGTCGGTGAGGCGGACCTGCACGGCGGAGGCCGCGCCCGTGACGATCGTGTCGCGAGCCTGCAGGGTCGAGCCCGCCACGAGCGCGAGTTCCCGGCCGTCGCGCAGGGCGCTCACCTCGCCCGCGGCGACGAGCACGCGCCCGGCCTCCTGGGCAGCCGCGAAGGAGCAGGCCGCGAGGGCGGCGAGGGCGAGGAGGAAGCGGCGCAGTCCCATGGCGGTTTCCCTAGCGCGTCTCGTAGCGCAGCCGCAGCGACGCGGCGCGCCGGCGGTATTCGTAGAGCTCGAGGTTCGAGCGGTTTCGCGCCTCCAGGAACTCCGCGCGCAGCGTGAGCGAGGGCGCGAAGCGCCAGGCGAGGCTCAGGTCGCCGGCGAGGTAGCGGTCCTCGCGCGTCGTCTGCAGGGCGAGGTCCGGCTCGAGGTAGTCGCTCGCCTGCCAGGACACCCCGGCCCCGAGCGTCCAGCCGCGCCAGGGGGAGATGCCCGCGGAGAGCCGCGTGCCGAGGAGGTCGCGGGAAAGGTCCTGGCGCTCGGCGAAGCGATTCTTCTCGCGCCCCGCGCTTGCCGTGAGTTCCACCTCCGGCCGCCAGGCCCCGGGCAGGAGGTGGCGCCAGCCCGCGGTGGCGGACAGGAAGTCGGCATCCCGCACCGCGTTCGCGCCTTCGTACACGAGCTTGCCGCCCTGCACTCCCGCGGAAAGGGCGTTGCGCCCGTCGGCGATCCAGGAGCCGTCGAGGGCGAGGCCGCGCACGCGCCGGTAGGGCTCTCCGCCCAGCTTCTGGTAGGCGAGGCTCGCCCCCGCCCGCCATCCCCAGGCGCCTTCGCGGCCGGCCGCGCCTACGCTCCCCGAATAGGTCGCCTGGTCGAAGTCCCCCACCTCCGGGTGCCGCGTCGCGTCGGCGCTCGCCGTGGCGAAGCCGGTCACGCCCTTTCCGAAGGGCGCGGTCACCCGGAAGCCCGCCCCCGCCTCCTGCGTGCGGTCGCCGCGGCGCAGGCCCGAATCGACGACGGTCACCGCGCCGAACACGGGCAGCGTGATCTCCGGGTTGTCCACGCCCGCGCGCGGGTTCGAATCGTGTCCCGCGCCGAGGGTGAAGTACGCCATGGCCGTGGGCTGGTAGCGGTCCGCCCGCGCCCGGATCGCCTCGAGGAACTCCTCGATCAGGGCCGCCACCGCGGGATCGGGCTTGCGCGAGAGCGCCGCCTCGAACTCCTCCCGGGCGCGCACATCCTCGCGCAGCGCGAAGTAGCCGCGCGCGAGTTCCAGGCGGGCCGCCTCGTGGTCCGGGAAATTGAGGAGGAAGCGCTCGAGCGCGAGCACACCCTCGGCGGGGTGGCCCGCGCGGATGGCCGCCACGCCGAAGGGAAGGTCGAAGGCGGGCTGGCCCAGGCTCCCGGGACTCTCGTGGCCGAGGCGGTAGGCCTCCCCGAACTTGCCACGGTCCAGGAGTGCCCGCAGCGCCTCGGGCGTCGCCGCCGCCGAAAGGGAGAGCGGCAGGAGGGCGAGGCTCGCCGCCAGCGCCGCACTCCGGATCGAGGAAAGCCGGGACATCATTTCATGTAGCACATGAAAAATGCTACGCATCCAATTGATTTTCAGGCATTTACCGGGATGGTAAAGGCCCGCCCCCGGGAATGTCAATCGGCTCGGGGTGCCGCCGGCCGCATCGCCGCCCGCAGGTACACCACCATCGACCAGAGCGTGATGATCGCCGCCACCCAGATGAGGACGCGCCCGACCGGGTTGGTGTGGAAGAGCCCGAAGAGCACGCCGTTGAAGAGGAGGAACGGGATCGCGACCAGCTGCGTGACCGTCTTCACCTTGCCGAGGATGTTCACCGCCACGCTCTTCGACTGCCCCACGTTCGCCATCCACTCGCGCAGCGCCGAGATGGTGATCTCGCGGCCGATGATGATGAGGGCGGCGAAGGGGTCCACGATGCCCTTCTCCGCCAGCACGATGAGCGCGGCGGCCACCATGAGCTTGTCGGCCACGGGGTCGAGGAAGGCGCCGAAGGAGGTGGTCTGGTTCCAGCGGCGCGCGAGGTAGCCGTCGGCCCAGTCGGTGATGGCCGCGGCGATGAAGATCCACATCGAGATCACGTTCGCCTCGCGCTCGGTAAGCCACTCGGCCGGGAAGTAGAGCACCGCCACGAAGAGCGGGATCGCGACGATGCGAAGCCAGGTGAGGAGGAGCGGAAGATTCAGCGGGACGGACACGATTCAGTGCAGCTCGTCGTAGATGCGTTGCGCGAGTGTACGGCTGATCCCCTCCACCCGCGCAAGGTCCTCGACGCTCGCGGCGACCACGCCCTGGAGCCCCCCGAAGTGGGCGAGCAGGCGCTGGCGGCGCTTCGGGCCCACGGCGCCGATGTCCTCCAGGCGCGAGGCGGTGCGCGCCTTGCCGCGGCGGGCGCGGTGGCCGGTGATGGCGAAGCGGTGCGCCTCGTCGCGGACCTGCTGGATGAGGTGCAGCGCGGGGTGCTCCGGCGGGAGCCTGCGGGCGCCCTCCTCGCCCGCGACGAAGAGCTGCTCCAGGCCGGGCTTCCTCTCCTCGCCCTTGGCCACGCCCACCATCGCGATGCCGGCGAGCCCCAGGTCCTGCATCGCGCCCGCCGCGACGCCGAGCTGGCCCGCGCCCCCGTCGATGAGGATGAGGTCGGGGAGCTTTCCCTCGCCCTCGGCGAGCTTGCGGTAGCGCGCCTCCAGCGCGTAGCGCATGGCGCCGTAGTCGTCGCCGGCGGCGACGTCCTTCACGTTGAAGCGCCGGTACTCGGCGGGCTGCATGGCGCCCTTGTCGTACACCACGCAGGAGGCGACGGTCGCCTCTCCCATCGTGTGGCTCACGTCGAAGCACTCGATGCGGGCGAGCGGCGACTCCGCCCCGAGGAATTCCGTGAGGGCCGCGGCCCTCGCCTCCTGCGTGGCCTGGGCCGAGAGGCGGCTCGCGAGCGCGAGCTGCGCGTTCTTCCTCGCCATCTCGAGCCAGAGCCGCGCCTCGCCCTGCGGGCGCGTGAGGACGGTGACGGCCCGCCCGGCGATGTCGGCGAGGACGGCGGCGAGCGCCGGCGCGTCCTCCACCGCGTCGGCGATAACGCGCGCGGGAACGGGCTGGACGACGTAGTGCTGGGCGAGAAAGGCCTCCACGACCGTCGCCGCGTCGCTCCCCGCGGCGTTCTGCGGGAAGAAGCTGCGGTCGCCCAGGTGCCGGCCGCCGCGGATCATGGCGAGCGTCACGCACCACAGGCCCTGGCTTTCCTCGGCCGCGACCACGTCGGCGTCGCGCGCCTGGGCCGACTCGACCGCCTGCCCGGAGACGATGCGCTGGAGCATGCGGATCTCGTCGCGGAAGCGGGCGGCGAGCTCGTAGTCCCGGGCCTCGGAGGCCGCCTGCATCTTCTGGTCGAGCTCGGCGATCACGTCGTCCTCGCGCCCGTCGAGGAACTTGGCGGCGTGCTCGACGTCGCGTGCGTACGCCTCGGCCTCGATGCGCCCCACGCACGGCGCCGAGCAGCGCCCGATCTGCGCGAGGAGGCAGGGCCGCGAGCGGTGGCTGAACACGGTGTCGTCGCAGGTGCGCAGCCGGAAGATCTTCTGCAGGTGGCCGATGGTCTCGCGCGCGGCCCAGGCGCTCGGGAAGGGGCCGAAGTAGCGGTGGGTCTTCTCCTGGGCGCCGCGGTAGAAGCGGATCTGCGGGAAGCGGTGCCCGGTCACGAGGATGTAGCCGTAGCTCTTGTCGTCGCGGAAGAGGACGTTGTAGCGCGGGGCGTGCGCCTTGATGAGGTTGTTCTCGAGGAGGAGCGCCTCGGCCTCGGTGCGCGTGACGGTCGTCTCCGCGGCGGCGATCTGGCCCACCATCAGGGCGGTGCGCGGGCTGGGGTGGCTCTTCTGGAAGTACGAGGAGACGCGCTTCCTCAGTTCCCGCGCCTTGCCGACGTAGATCACCTCGCCCGCCGCGTTCAGGAAGCGGTACACCCCGGGCAGGTCGGGCAGCCCGGCGAGGAACTCCTTCGGCGAAAAGCCCGGTTCGGCGGAAATGGGACGCTCCCCTAGCCCCGGCGAGCGCGGCGCCCGCCTTGCGCGAACCGGGCCGGCGACCCCTTCGTCACGGGGCGCGCACGCGCGCCAGGTTCTCCGTGGCCGCGAGGTAGGCCGCGCTCGCCTTGAGGGCGGCGGTGGAAATGGCGCGCCCGCGCATGGTCTCGAGCCGGCGCGCGAGCGTGGGCGCCACGGGGCGGCGCTCGAGCCCCTCGAGCATCGTGTCCTGGGCGCGCGGGTCGTTGCAGACGACCACCATGTCGCAGCCGGCGTTGAGCGCCGCGTTGGCGCGCCCGATCATGCCGCCGGCGGTGCTCGCCCCCTCCATCGAGAGGTCGTCGGAGAAGACGAGCCCGTCGAAGTGGAGCTTGTCGCGCAGCACCTTCTGCAGCCACACCGGCGAGAAGCCCGCGGGCTTCGCGTCCACGCGGGGATAGATCACGTGCGCCGGCATGACGCCGCCCATCCCGGCGCGGGCGAGCCGCTGGAAGGGCACCAGGTCCGAGGCCGAGATCTCGGCGAGCGTGCGCTCGTCCACCGGCACCTCGAGGTGGGAGTCCGCCCGCACGAAGCCGTGGCCCGGGAAGTGCTTGCCGACCGAGGTCATGCCGGCCGCGGAGAGCCCCGCCTGGAGCGCCTCGGCGAGGGTCGCGATCACGTTCGGGTCGCTATGCAGCGCGCGGTCGCCGATCACGCTCGATTCCCCGTAGTCCACGTCCAGCACCGGGGCGAAGGTGAAGTCCACGCCGTGGGCCTGCAGCTCGCTCGCGATCACGAAGCCGCAGCCGCGCGCGGCCGCGAGCGCCTGCGCGGGGTCGCGGTCGAAGAGCTTGCCGAGCTCGCGCATCGCGGGGATCGCCGTGAAGCCGTGGCGGAAGCGCTGCACGCGCCCGCCCTCGTGGTCCACGGCGATGAGGAGCGAGGGCTTGCGGATCTCGCGGATGGAGTGCGCGAGCTGGATCAACTGCAGCGGCGCGGCGAAGTTCCTCGCGAAGAGGATCACGCCGCCCACCTGCGGGTGCTGCAGCCGCTCGATGTCGTCGGCGGTGAGCTCCAGCCCCGAGACGTCCACCATCACCGGTCCCAGCTTCATCGCCCGCCTCCCCCGCCCTCGAGGACGACGAAGGCGAGCGCCACGCCCGCGTCGTCGGCGAGCGAGAGGTGCGAGGCCGTGACCCCCAGCTCGGCCAGGTGGCGGGCCATGTCCCCGTCGGGCTCGAGCCCGGGCTTTCCGCGGCCGTCGCGGCCGACCGCGACCGAGTGCCAGCGGAAGGGCCCGCGGATGCCCGTGCCGATCGCCTTCGAGAAGGCCTCCTTCGCCGCGAAGCGCTTGGCGAGGTGGCTCGCCTTCTCCCGCGTGCGCTCGAAGCGCAGCCTCTCCTGCGGGGTGAGGATGCGCTGCACGAAGCGCTCGCCCCAGCGCTCCAGCGCGAGCGCCACGCGCTCGATCGAGACCACGTCGGTGCCCACGCCCACGATCATCGCGCCCCCGCCTTGAGGAGCGCGTAGCCGGCGGCCGCGCTCATGAGCGCCTTCATCTCGCGCACCGCCTCGCGCATGCCCACGAAGACCGCCCGGCTCACGATCGCGTGCCCGATGTGCAGCTCGCGCACGCCCGGCAGGGCCGCGACGGGCTCGACGTTGAAGTAGTTGAGCGCGTGGCCGGCGTTGAAGCGCATGCCGTGGCCGCGGATCGCCTCGCCCGCGACGCGGATGCGCTCGAGCTCCGCCACCACCGGCGCGCTCTGCGCATCGCGCCCGCGCGAGTGGAAGGCGTGGGCGTAGGGGCCCGTGTGGACCTCGCACACCCTTGCGCCCGCCCGGGCCGCGGCCTCGACCTGGCGCGGCTCGGCGTCGATGAAGACGCTCGTCACGATGCCCGCGCCCGCCAGGCGCGCCACGACCTCGCGGATGCGCGCCTCCTGCCCGGCGATGTCGAGACCGCCCTCGGTGGTGATTTCCTCGCGCCCCTCGGGCACGAGCATCGCCATTTCCGGCTTCACCCGCAGGGCGACCTCCAGCATCTCCGGCGTGGCGGCCATCTCGAGGTTGAGCTTGATGTGCGTGAGCTCGCGCAGCCTTCGCACGTCCTCGTCCTGGATGTGGCGGCGGTCCTCGCGCAGGTGGACCGTGATGCCGTCGGCGCCGCCCAGGTGCGCCTCCACGGCGGCCCAGACGGGGTCGGGCTCGTAGGTGCGCCGCGCCTGGCGAACGGTGGCGATGTGGTCGATGTTCACGCCGAGTTCGATCACGCGGGGTCCTCGATTCGCTGCAGGTCCCGCACGAGGGCGCGCGTGGCGAGTTCCTGGCCGTTGAGGCAGTGGTGGATGAGCATTCGCATGAGGCTCTTGGCCTCGCCCGCGCTGCGGGGGTCGTCGAAGCGCCCGCGGTCGAGGTGGACCAGGGTGAGGCCGGACAATCTTACTGCATCGGCGCGCTCCGTCCCGTCCTCGGCGGGCACGGGGCCGCGCTCGAGCACGTACCAGTAGTCGCGCTCCGGGTCGATGGCGGCGCCGCCGGCGGCGTCGCGTCCCAGTTCCACCGCGAAGCCCAGCTCGCGCAGCATGGCGAGCTCGAAGCGGCGCAGCACCGGCTCGATCGCGCGCGCCTCCCCCACCCCGGGCTCGGCGGCGAGGAGGCCGGGCACGCCCGCGGCGCGCCGCGTGCGGATGCGCAGCGCCGAGATCGCCTCGTCGTAGGCGGCCCAGAGGCGCTCGTGGGGATCGTCGCGGTGGATGAGTTTCAGGAGCAGCTCGTTCAGGTAGAAGGCCGACAGGAGGCTCGCGCCGGCGAGCGGCAGCGCCGCGCCCGCGGGCTCCGCGCCCTTGAGGGTCTTCAATTCCCCGCGCCCGAACCAGGTGAGCGCGAGCGGCTGGAAGGGGACCAGCACGCCGCGGGCGGCGCTCTTCGGCCGCCGCGCGCCCTTGGCCACCGCGCCGAAGCGCCCGTGCCGCTCGGTCCACACCTGGAGGATGAGGCTCGTCTCCCGGTACGGGTAGGAATGCAGCACGTAGCCGCGGTCCGGCTCGGCGCCGGGGCTCACTCGTGGCCCCACTCGCGCACCGTCGCCTCGCTGTCGGCCCAGCCGCTCTTCACCTTGACCCAGAGCTCGAGGAAGACCTTGCCGCCGAAGAGCGACTCCATCGCCACGCGCGCCTCCGTGCCGATGCGCTTCAGGGTCGCGCCCTTCTCCCCGATCACGATCGCCTTGTGGCCGTCGCGGTCCACGTAGATGCTCGCCGCGATCCGCCGCAGCGCGCCTTCCTCGCGGAAGTCCTCGATCACCACCGCCGTGGTGTAGGGGAGCTCGTCGCCCAGCAGGCGGAAGAGGCGCTCGCGGACGAGTTCCGCGGCGAGGAAGCGCTCGGAGCGGTCGGTGATGTCCTCGGGAGGAAAGGCGGCCTCGGCCACGGGCATGAGCTTCGCCACTTCGTCGGCGAGCGCCTTCACCTGGGTGCCCTTCTCCGCGCTCACCGGCACGAGCGCGGCGAAGTCGCGGCGCGCGGCGCAGTCGGCCAGGAGCTTCGCGAGCTTCCCCCGGTCCTTCACGCGGTCCACCTTGTTCAGCGCGAGCACCACCGGCACGTCCTTCGGCAGGAGCGCGAGCACGGGCTCGTCGCGCTCGTCCCAGTCCCAGGCCTCGATCACCATCACGATCGCGTCCACCTCGGCGAGCGCGGAGGTGACCGCGCGGTTCATCGCGCGGTTGAGCGCGTTGGTGAAGCGCTTCTGGAAGCCGGGCGTATCCACGAAGACCAGCTGCGCGTGCTCGTCGGTGCGGATGCCCTGGATGCGGTGGCGCGTGGTCTGCGCCTTGCGCGAGGTGATGGAGACGTGCGCGCCGACGAGCTGGTTGAGAAGCGTCGACTTGCCGACGTTGGGCCGGCCGACGATCGCCACCGTCCCGGAACGGAACCCGGCCTCGCTCACTCGCCCCGGCCCTTCTTCTCGGGAAGCAGCGCGAGGAGCGCCTGCGCCGCCTCCTGCTCCGCCGCCCGGCGGCTCGCGCCCTCGCCCGTGGCGGCGAGCCCGAGCCCGTCCACGCGGCACTCGACGCGGAAGAGCTGCTGGTGCGCCTCCCCGGCCACCTCGAGCACGGCGTAGCGCGGCAGCGGCAGGTGGCGTCCCTGGAGCCTTTCCTGGAGGTCGGTCTTGGGGTCCTTCGCGGGCGGCTCGCGCCCCGCGGCGTCGATGCGGGAGGCGAAGTGCCGCTCGACCACGGCGCGCACCGCCTCGAAGCCGGCGTCCAGGTACACCGCGCCCAGGAGCGCCTCGAAGCCGTCGGCGAGGATCGACGGACGGCGGAAGCCGCCGCTCTTCAACTCGCCCTCGCCCAGCAGGAGCTCGTCGCCCAGGGCGAGCGCCTGGGCCACGCCGTGCAGGCTCGCCTGGTTCACGAGGCCCGCGCGCAGGCGCGAGAGCTCGCCCTCGGCGTGCCCGGGCATGCGCTCGAAGAGCAGGATCGCGACCACGCAGTTGAGAAGGCTGTCGCCGACGAACTCGAGCCGCTCGTTGTGGTCGGCGCCGTGGCTGCGGTGGGTGAGCGCCCGGCGCAGGAGCGCCGGGTCCCGGAAGCTGTGCCCGAGCCGGCGCTGCAGGCCGGTGAGGTCGCGCTCGGCCGCGCGTCGGGCCACGAGGAGGCTTACTTGGCGGTGGTCGCCGAGAAGTCCAGGCAGGCGCTGAAGTTCCCGATGATCGGCACCTTGGTGGACCAGTTGGCGGTGATGACCGCCTCGCCCCCCTCCTTGGTGATCTCGAGGTCGTCGGGGTTCACGGACTTCACGCCCTCGATGGTGTTGCGGCGCGCCCAGGAATTGCGGATCTCGCGGACGGTGAACTTGGTCTCGCCGCTCGCCTCCATCGCCTTGAGCATCTTCTGGACCGCGAAGTACTCCAGGTAGGCGGGCGTGAGCTTCGCCCCGAAGAGTCCGACCGCGGCGAGCACGATCATGCCCATGAGGGCGCCGGTGAGCGTGATGCCGCGCTGTGTTCGTTTCATTGCCCCTCCCGATGTGACGGCGCCCTCGCGCCGCCTAGTCGATACCGTTGCCGATGCGGCCCAGGTCGCCGAAGTTCATCCAGACGAGGAACGCGCGGCCCTTGATGTGGTCGTCCGGGACGAAGCCCCAGTAGCGGCTGTCGGCGCTCTGGTCCCGGTTGTCGCCCATCATGAAATAGTGGCCGGGCGGCACCGTGCAGGTGAAACCGTCGTCATTGTATTCGCAATTGTCGCGGTGCGGAAACTGCCGGACCTGGGAAAGGTTCACGACGGGCTCCGGCGGCACGATCATCATCGCGTGCGCCTTCTCGCCGAGCTTCTCGGCGAAGGTGGGCAGGCGCAGGAAATTGAGCTCGGCGTCCGTGTAGTAGCCGGAGGCCTGCACCGGCACGGGCTTGTCGTTGATCGCGAGGAGCTTGCCCTTGTAGCTCACCTTGTCGCCGGGAGTCCCCACCACGCGCTTGATGTAGTCGGAGGACGGGTCCTGCGGATAGCGGAAGACGACCACGTCGCCTCGCCTGACCTCGCCCACCTCGATCACCTTGCGGTTCAGGACCGGCAGGCGGATGCCGTAGGCGTACTTGTTCACGAGGATGAAGTCGCCCACCAGGAGCGTGGGCTTCATCGAGCCCGAGGGGATCTTGAAGGGCTCCACCCAGAAGGAGCGGATGAGGAAGACCACGACGATCACCGGGAAGAAGGCCCGCGCCATGTCCACCACGATCGGCTCGTGCTCGCCCTCCCCGCGCGAGGGCGCGAAGGCCTTGCTGTCCACGAGCCAGATGAGCCCGGTGGACATCGCCGCGATGAGCAGCACCGCCGCGAAGTCGGTGAACTTGAGGAGCATGCCCATGAGCGCGATGAAGAGCACGGGCCAGGCGATCTCGAGCATCCCGCGCAGGGACTCCGAGCGCGCGCCCTTGCGGATGGCGCCGTCCCAGACGATGAGTGCCGCCGAGGCGCCCCCGGCCACGAGCGCGATGAGTTCCCAGTCGAGTCCGCCCTGCATCTACTTGCCCTCCACCTGCAGGATGGCGAGGAACGCCTCCTGCGGGATTTCCACGGAGCCGACCTGCTTCATGCGCTTCTTGCCGGCCTTCTGCTTTTCCAGGAGCTTCTTCTTTCGCGTGATGTCGCCGCCGTAGCACTTGGCGAGCACGTTCTTCCGGAGCGCCGAGATGTTCTCCCGGGCGATGATGTTGGAGCCGATCGCCGCCTGCACGGCGACGTCGAACATCTGCCGCGGGATGAGCTTTCGCATGCGCGTGGCGAGCTCGCGGCCGCGGTAGACGGAGTTCTCGCGGTGCACGATGAGCGAGAGCGCGTCGACCTTCTCGCCGTTGATCTGGATGTCGAGCTTCACGAGGTCCCCCGCGCGGAACTCGAGGAACTCGTAGTCCAGCGACGCGTAGCCGCGCGAGACGCTCTTCAGCCGGTCGAAGAAGTCCATCACCACCTCGTTCAGCGGCATGTCGTAGGTGAGGATCACCTGGCGGCCCACGTACTGCATGTTCACCTGGGTGCCGCGCTTCTGCGTGCAGAGCGTGAGCACCGGGCCCACGTACTCCTGCGGCATGATGATGGTCGCGCGGATGATGGGCTCGCGGATCTCCTCGATCCTCGAGGCGTCCGGAAGCCGCGACGGGTTGTCGATGTCGATCACGGTGCCGTCGCGCAGCGCCACCTGGTACACCACGGTCGGGGCCGTGGTGATGAGCTCCATGTCGTACTCGCGCTCGAGCCGCTCCTGGACGATGTCCATGTGCAGGAGGCCGAGGAAGCCGCAGCGGAAGCCGAAGCCCAGGGCCTGGCTCGTCTCCGGCTCGAACCTCAGGCTCGAATCGTTGAGCTGCAGCTTCGTGAGCGCGTCGCGCAGCGCCTCGTACTGGTTCGACTCGATCGGGTAGAGGCCGGCGAAGACCTGCGGCTTGATCTCCTTGAAGCCCGGAAGCGCGGCGTCCGCGCGGCGGTCCACGTGCGTGACCGTGTCGCCGACCTTGGCGTCCTTGAGGTCCTTGATGCCCGCGATCACGAATCCCACGCCGCCGGCCGAAAGGCTCTCGCGGGCGACCGACTTGGGCGTGAAGACGCCCACCTGCTCGCACAGGTGCTGCGCGCCCGTGGCCATGAGCAGGATCCGGTCCTTGGGCTTGAGCACCCCGTCGACCACGCGCACCAGCATCACCACGCCCACGTAGTTGTCGAACCAGGAGTCGATGATGAGGGCCTTGAGGGGGGCCTCGGGGTCCCCCACGGGCGGCGGGATCCTCGCGATCACGCCCTCGATCACGTCGTCCACGCCCTCCCCGGTCTTCGCGCTGCAGCGGATGGCATCCGTCGCGTCGATGCCGATCACGTCCTCGATCTCCTGGATCACGCGCTCGGGCTGGGCCGAGGGCAGGTCGATCTTGTTGAGCACCGGCACCACCTCGACGCCGAGCTCCGTGGCGGTGTAGCAGTTGGCCACCGTCTGGGCCTCGACGCCCTGGGAGGCGTCCACCACCAGGAGCGCGCCCTCGCAGGCCGAGAGCGAGCGGCTCACCTCGTAGGAGAAGTCCACGTGGCCCGGGGTGTCGATCAGGTTCAGCCGGTACTCCTGCCCGTCGCGCGCCACGTAGGTGAGCGCCGCCGTCTGCGCCTTGATCGTGATGCCGCGCTCGCGCTCGAGGTCCATGGAGTCGAGGACCTGCACGTCCATCTCGCGCGTGGAAAGCCCCCCGGTCCGCTCGATGATGCGGTCGGCTAGCGTCGACTTGCCATGGTCGATGTGGGCGATGATGGAAAAGTTGCGGATGCGCTGCATGGTCGGCCGAAAATGGGGACGCTCCCCTATTTCGTCACGGAAAAAGGGGAGCGTCCCCGTTTTCCATCAAGACAAAGGGCACGACGCACGTGCCCTTTTTGCAGCGCAATATTCTACTTGATCCCGGCCAGGCGCGCTTCGAGCGCCCCGGCGTCGAGGAAGTAGTGGCAGATCTCCTGCTCCCCGTCGAGGAGCACGGGCACCTTCTCCCCCCATTTCGCCTCCAGCGCGGGGTCCGCGTCGACGTCCACCACCTCCACCGCGAAGCCCAGGCGGGGGCGGAGCTTCTCGAGCTCCGCGATCATCGCCTGGCAGAGGTGGCAGTACGCCCGCGAGAGGACCGTGAGCCGGACGCTCACTCCTCGGCCTTGAGCGTGACGAAGCGGGTCCCGTTCTCGTCCCGGACCAGCAGCGCCACGGGCTTCTTCGGGTCGAGCTTCGCGAGCGCGTCGTTGTAGCCCTTCAAGTCCTTGATGTCGGTGTTGTTCACGCGCAGCACCACGTCGCCGGGCTGGATGCCCGCCGCGAGCGCGGCGCCGTCCACGGCCTCCACCGCGACGCCGCCCTGGATCTTGAGCGCCTTCTTCTGCTCGGCGCCCACCTCGGCGACCGCGAGCCCGAGCCGCCCGGGCTTCGCGGCCTCCTTCTTGGCGCCCCGCGAGGCCGTGCGCGTGGACTCCTCGTCCTTGAACTCGCCCACCGTCACCACGAGGTCGCGCATCTTGCCCGCGCGCCAGACGCCCAGCGTGATCTTCTGGCCGGGGCGCACCGCGCGCACCGTGCGGGAAAGATCGGCGGAGCTCTCGACGGTCCGGCCGTCGAGCTTGAGGATCACGTCGCCCACCTCGACGCCCGCCTTGGACGCCGGGGAGTCCTCCTCCACGCTGCCCACGGCCGCGCCGTCGGTCCTCGCGAGCCCCAGGGAGTCGGCGAGGTCGCGCGTCACGTTCTGGATCGCCACGCCGATGCGCCCGCGCGTGACCTTGCCCGTCTTCTTGAGCTGGTCGATCACGTTGGTCGCGTAGTCGATGGGAATCGCGAAGGAAATGCCGGCGTAGCTCCCGGTGCGGGAGAAGATCTGGGAGTTGATGCCGATCACCTCGCCCTTCAGGTTGAAGAGCGGTCCGCCGGAGTTGCCGGGGTTCACCGCCACGTCGGTCTGCAGGAAGGGCACGGCGTCGCTCGCGGTGGAATCGGCCGGGAGGTCGCGGCTCTTGGCCGAGAGGATCCCCGCGGTCACGGAGCTGGTGAAGCCGAAGGGAGAGCCGATCGCCACCACCCACTCGCCCACGCGGGTCGCGGACGAGTCGCCGAGCTTCAGGAAGGGCAGGTTCGACGCCTCCACCTTCACGAGGGCCACGTCGGAGCGCTTGTCGGCGCCGATCACCTTCGCCTTCATCTCGCGCTTGTCGGTGAAGCGCACGTAGATCTCCTCGGCGTTGTCGATCACGTGCGCGTTGGTGACGATGTAGCCGTCGGCCGAGATCACGAAGCCCGAGCCCAGCCCGAAGGGGCGCAGCGGCGCCCGCGGCCCGCCCTTGCCGCCGCGGTCCTCGCGCCCGCGCGGGGCGCCGCGCTGGTCCGGCGGCATGAAGCGGCGGAAGAACTCGAACATCGGGTCGTCTTCCGAGAGCCCCGGGATCTGCGTGCGCTGGGCGCGCGCCTCGGTGCGGATGTTGACGACGGCCGGGCCGTGCTTCTCGACCAGGTCGGCGAAGCTCGGCAGCGCCGCGACCGGGGCCTGGGCCTGCGCCTGGGTGGCGGCGGCGAAAGCGAGCACGGCGCCCGCGAGGAATGCTTTCAGGATCTGCATGGAATTGCCTCTGCTCTTCTTGGAATGGAGTTGCGGTTCTAGCGCGCCGCGGCGGCGGTCTCGGCGCCGGAGCGCCGGGCCACGCTGCGGCCCACCTGTTGCGCCGCCTCGGGCGGCACTTCGCCCAGCACCGTGACGAGGTGCTCGCCCATCGGCATGCGGTAGACGGAGAGGGCCCCGTCGGCGCTGGTGACCTCGGCGCTGCGCTGCGCGCCGGCGATCGGCTCGACGAAGACGCTCATCGTCGCGAGCCCGTCGCTCAGCACGAGCTGGGTGACCGGCTGCGAGCGCTTCGGGAGGTGGCGCTGCATCTCGCTCACGAGCCGGAAGCCGCTCGGCGGGGCCTCGACGGCCCAGCCGGAGGCGCCCGGGGCGGGCTTGCCGGCGGCGGACTCTCCCTCGCGGCGCCAGCCCTTGCTCTGGGCGACGAAGGCGCTCTTCACCTCGCCGCGGGGGACGTCGCGGCCCATGCGCAGGTCCGTGAAGGCGTAGAGCTCGAGCACCTCGTTCTTCGGCCCGAGGGTCTTCGCGCGCAGGAGCAGGCCCGAGCCCACCTCCGCGCACAGGCGCTGCGCGTAGCGCAGCGCGTCCTTCGGGTCGAGGTGGATCCACTGGCAGTCCTGCCCGAGGACGCGCTCGATGTTGCCCAGCGCGACCTTGTAGTTCTGCGCGATGGCCTCCACGGGGCCGGCCACGATCGAGGGAAAGAAGCGCGCGCTCACGCGGCGGTCGTAGCGGATCGTCTTCGCGTCCGGGAAGTAGCACTGGAGCTGGTCGTCGCGGCGGACGATCTCGCGGCGCGGGCCGTCGAGGGACTCGATGCGCTCGATCTCGGAACCGGCGAGGAAGACGTGCGTGATGCGCGAGGTCGCCGAGCGCTCGCCCTGCATGTGCATGATGGTGCCGGCGTAGGTGGCCTGGCGCGCCGAGTCGGCGGCGCGCTGGAGCCAGGTGAGCGGATCGATGCCCGGGTCTGCGGCCACCGGGTGCGCCGCGAGGAGCGCGGCGAGCGCGGCGGCGGCGGACAGGCGGCTCATCGGCCGCCCGCGGCCTGTGCGGAGACCGACTGGTAGAAGTCCGCGTTCGGAAGCTGGCGGTGGACCACCACGTACTCGTTCACGTTGTGCAGCGGCACGACCCGCGAGGCGACCACGGGCTGGGCTGCCGGGGCCGCCGCCGGGGCCTTGGCGACCACCGGGCCGCCGGGCGTGCCGCGGTCCTGGACGCCGATCCAGCCCACCACCGCCACCGTGGCGACGGAAGCGGCCGCGGCGAAGGCGACCCGCCCGGCCCGGGCCGGCAGCCGCCAGCGCGGCGCGAGCACCGTGGGCTCCTTCGCGATCGCGTCCATGATCCGGCGCGTGGAGGCGTCCGGCCGGGGCTCCTCGCCCCGGAGCGCTTCCCCGATCAGGTGATAGGCCTGCCACGTGCGCTTGAGCTCCTCGTCGCCGCAGCAGGTCCGGATGGCGCGCCCGGCCTCGCGGGACTCGAGCTCGCCGTCCATCAGCAAAGAAATTTCCTGCGTCATGATCCAACCTCGATAGTTGCCCGGGCGCGGCCTTTCGAGGCCCTTGCCGCCGGGTTCGTGCCCACCCTGCCGATTCTCGCTACCACCGCTGGTCCTTCGTCGTCCCGAGCTGCGGGCGCAGCCTCTCGGCCACCGCCTCGCGGGCACGGAAGATGCGCGAGCGCACCGTGCCGATCGGGCAGTCCATGATCTTCGCGATCTCCTCGTAGGAGAGGCCGTCGATCTCGCGCAGCGTGATCGCGGTCCTCAACTCCTCGGGCAGCGCGTCGATCGCGTCGTTCACCGTCCTGCCTATCTGCTTGGACATCAGGACGTTCTCGGGCGTGTTGATGTCGCGCAAGCCCGTGGCGTCCTCGAAGCTCTCGGCCTCCTCGCTGTCGTAGCCGGTGGAGGTGGGCGCGCGGCGCCCCTGGGCGATGAGGTAGTTCTTCGCCGTGTTGATGCCGATCCGGTAGAGCCAGGTGTAGAACGCGCTGTCGCCGCGGAAGTTCGGCAGCGCCCGGTAGGCCTTCACGAAGGCCTCCTGCGCCACGTCCTCGATCTCGTTGGGATCGCGAATGATGCGCGACAGCAGCCGCTCGAGCTTGCGCTGGTACTTGATGACCAGCAGCTCGAAAGCCCGCTTCTCGCCCCGCTGGGCGCGCTCGACCAGCTGCTGGTCGACTTCCCGGTCGCTCATCCGTCCCTGAATGGAATGTGTCGTGGTGCCGGCGACCATCCCGTGGGCCGCGCCCGCCGATGCCGGGGCGACGAAGGGTTTGCCGGTTTCCTGCGGTATTATAAACGTCAGGTTTTTCATCACCTTGTCGTGCGCATTCCCGCGACTATGGCCAACAGACTGCCCTTCGCGCAATTAGTTCCTGTTCCGCCCCCGCCCCGCCGTCCCCCCGGGAAGCCTTCTTGAGCCAATTCGACGTCCTCGTGATCGGCAGCGGCCTCGCCGGACTGTCCGCCGCGCTGCGCCTGGCGGATGCCCGCAAGGTCGCCCTCGTCACCAAGCGGGAACTCCTCGAAGGCGCCTCTGCCTACGCACAAGGGGGCATCGCCGCGGTGCTCGACAGCACCGATTCCCTCGAGAACCACGTCCGGGACACGCACGTGGCCGGCGCCGGATTGTGCCACGACGACGCGGTGCGCTTCGTGGTCGAGCGGGGCAGCCGCGCCATCGGCTGGCTCGTGGACCAGGGCGTGCCTTTCACCCGCGAGAACGGCGGCCCGGAGGGCCTGCACCTGCACCGGGAGGGCGGGCACAGCCACCGGCGCATCGCCCACGCCGCGGACGCCACGGGCAACGCCGTGCAGCGCACCCTCGTGGAGAAGGCCCGGGCCCACCCGAACATCGAGATCCTCGAGTGGCACCTCGCCATCGACCTCGTCACCGGCCGCAAGCTCGGCCTCGACGACGGGCGCTGCCACGGCGCCTACGTGCTGGACCTGCTCGAGGGCCGGGTCCGGACGATCTCGGCGCGGGCCACCATCCTCGCCGCCGGCGGCACGGGCAAGGTCTACCTCTACACGACCAACCCCGACACCGCCACGGGCGACGGCGTGGCCATGGGCTGGCGCGCCGGCTGCCCGGTGGCCAACATGGAGTTCATCCAGTTCCACCCCACCTGCCTCTACCATCCCCACGCCAAGAGCTTCCTCATCTCGGAGGCCGTGCGCGGCGAGGGCGGGCTCCTGATGCTCCCCGGGGGCGAGCGCTTCATGCCGCGCCACGACGAGCGCGCCGAGCTGGCACCGCGCGACGTGGTCGCCCGCGCGATCGACTTCGAGATGAAGAAGCGCGGCCTGGACTGCGTGTACCTCGACATCTCGCACAAGGGCGAGGCCTTCGTGCGCGAGCACTTCCCCAACATCCACGCCAAGTGCCTCGCCTTCGGCATCGACATCGCGAAGCAGCCCATCCCCGTGGTGCCCGCGGCCCACTACTCCTGCGGCGGGCTGCAGGCGGACCTCGCGGGCCGCACGCGCGTGGCGGGCCTGTACGCCCTGGGCGAGGTCGCCTGCACGGGCCTGCACGGCGCCAACCGCCTGGCCTCCAACTCGCTCCTGGAGTGCGTGGTCTTCGCCGAGGCCGCGGCCGCGGACATCCTCGCCACCCCCGCCGCCCCCACCCCGGCGCTGCCGCAGTGGGACGAGAGCCGGGTCACCGACGCCGACGAGGAAGTGGTCATCGCCCACAACTGGGACGAGCTTCGCCGCAGCATGTGGAGCTACGTGGGGATCGTGCGCACCAACAAGCGCCTGGAGCGCGCGCTGCACCGCATCCGGCTCCTGCAGGAGGAGATCCACGAGTTCTACTCGAACTTCCGCGTCTCCAACGACCTGATCGAGCTGCGGAACCTCGTGCTCACGGCCGAGCTCATCGTGCGCTCGGCGATGGCGCGCAAGGAGAGCCGCGGCCTGCACTTCAGCAGCGACTGGCCCGGCACGCTGCCGGAAGCGCGCGACACCGTGCTCGATCCCCGCGACCCGTTCCCGTGAGCGCCCTGCCCGTCTTCACCACCGCCGGCATCCGCGAGCTCGAGGAGCGCGCCGCGCGCGCCCTGCCCGCTCCCACGCTTATGCAGCGTGCCGGCCTCGCCACGGCCGACGCCGCGCGGACCCTCGCCGCGGACACCGGCGCGGCGATCCTCGTGGTCGCGGGCCCCGGCAACAACGGCGGCGACGCCTGGGTCGCGGCCGCCCACCTTCGCGAAAGCTTCCACCGCGTCACCGTCCTCGACGTGGCCGGCACCCCGCCCAAGGCGCCGGAAGCGCGGCATGCCCGCGAGCGCTTCGCCGCCGCCGGCGGGGAAATCGTCCGCGCCTGGCCCTCGGGCCCGCGCCCGGGCCTCGTGGTGGACGGGCTCCTCGGCATCGGGCTCGCCCGCGACGTGGACGGCGAGATGGCCACCCTCGTCGGGCGCATCAACGACTGCGGCGCGCCGGTCCTCGCGATCGACATCCCGAGCGGGCTCTCGAGCGACACCGGCAACGTCCGCGGCGTGGCCGTGCGCGCCACGCGCACCCTCACCTTCATCGCCCGCAAGGTGGGCCTGCACACGGCCGACGCGCTGGACCACTGCGGCGAGATCGTGGTCGACGGCCTGGGCGTGGACCCGGCCCTCCTCGCCGGAAGCCCCGGGAGCCTCCTCGCGCCGGAGAGCGTCGCCGGCTGGCTCCCCGCGCGGCGGCGCAACGCCCACAAGGGCACCTACGGGACGCTCGGCATCGTCGGCGGCGCCAAGGGCATGACCGGCGCGGCGATCCTCGCGGCCCGCGCGGGGCTCCTCGCCGGCGCCGGCAAGGTCTACGTCGGCCTTCTCGCGCCGGACGGGCCCGCCTTCGACCCGGTGCACCCGGAGCTCATGTTGCGCGCGCTCGACGACACGCTCGCCGCCGACGTCCTCGTGGTCGGCCCGGGCGCGGGCCACTCGCCCAGCGCCACCTCGCTCTCGGCCTTCGAGCGCTCCACGCTTCCCGCCCTGCTCTCGCTCCCCAAGCCCCTCGTCATCGACGCCGACGCCCTCAACGCCATCGCCGTCCACGACACGATGAAGCACGCGCTGGCCGGCAACCGGCGCGCGCCCACGATCCTCACGCCCCACCCCGCGGAAGCCGCGCGGCTGCTGCGCTCGACGACCGCCGAGGTGCAGGCCGACCGCCTCGCCGCCGCCCTCGCGCTCGCGAAAGCCTGCAACGCCGAGGTGGTCCTCAAGGGCGCCGGCAGCATCTGCGCGAGCCCCGACGGCACCTGGGCCGTCAACGCGACCGGCAACGCGGGCCTCGCGAGCGGCGGCACGGGCGACGTCCTCGCCGGCATCATCGGCGCCGTCCTCTGCCAGGGCCTCGCCGCCCGCGAAGCCCTGCGCTACGCGGTCTGCCTCCACGGCGCCGCGGCCGATGCCTGCGTCGCGCGCGGGCTCGGTCCCGCCGGCCTCACCGCGAGCGAAGTCGCGCTCGAGGCGCGAGCGGTGCTCAATCGCTGGGCGGGGGCC
>CALEJW010000110.1 GCA_937898635.1 uncultured Pseudomonadota bacterium
CGTGAAGCACCTGCTCGGCTGAGTCGCCCGGGCCCGCGGGCCCGCCGGCTCCACGAAACGGAAACGGGGCGGCCCTGGCCGCCCCGTTTCCTTTCCGGCATAGCCCGCGCGGACCGCGCGCGGGCCAATCGGGCCTAGCAGCCGCCTTTCTTCTTCTTCTTCGGGGCTTCCACGGGCTTGGCCTCTTCCTTCTTCATTTCCATCTTGGCCTCGACCTTCTTCTCTTCCATCTTGGCCTCGACTTTCTTCTCGACCTTCTTCTCGACCTTCTTCTTGGCCGTGGCCTTCGTCTCGGTCTTCTTGTCTTCCATCTTCGCCTCGGCCTTGGCTTCGGCCTTGGCGGCGACCTTGTCCTGCGCGAGGACGACGGGGGCCTGCACCATCACGAACGCCCCGGCGACCAGGGCTGCGAGCAACTTCTTCATCGATTGAATCTCCAGGTGGGTTGGGGGGTGGAACGCGCTCTGTAGTTGTACCCGCGCGGCGCGCATTGTAGTCGAAAGGGGCTCCCGGCACCCGGGCGCCCCTTTCGATGGCGGTGCCTAGAAGCGGGAGCTGTAGCCCACGCCGACGGTGTACTCCTTGAGCTGGATGGTCTCGCCGGTGGTGGGCGGGGCGCCGAAGGGCACGAAGAGGCTCGCGCCGGACACCTCGTTGTTCCTCGCGTACAGGCCGTAGAAGGTGATCTCGGAATTCGAGTCGAGCCGCCAGGTGGCGCCCAGCGTGTAGTGGTCCTTCACGATGCCGGGGGCGAGGATGTTGAAGGTCACGTCGGCGGGGTTCACCGGGTTCTCGCCGCGGTTGTAGCCGGCGCGCAGGCTGAGCTTCGCGTTCAGCGCGTACTCGGCGCCGAATTTCCAGACGTCGATGTCGCGCCAGCCGAAGCCGGGGCCGTTGGCGCCGCCCATGCACGAGGAGGCGTCGCCGCCGAAGCAGTTGAGGAGAAGCCCGCTCGCGTTGGCGACCGAGCGCGCGTCGGAGTACTTGATGCGCTCCCAGTCCACGGCCACGAGCCACTTCGCGTCGGGCCGCCAGGCGATGCCGGCGGTGATGTTCGACGGGATGTCGAAGCCGCCCTGCTCGGCGAAGAGGCCCTTGTACTTGTCGAGCTCGCCCATGGAGACCTTGCTCGCCCAGGCGAGACCCACGGACACGTTGTCGAACTTCCCGTGGTAGCCCAGGCGCACGCCGAAGCCCGTGGAGCTCGCGTAGCCGCGGTTGGTGACGTCGCCCGGGCTGGTGGAGAGCCCCGGGTTGTCGAAGGCCTGCAGGCCCTGCGCGCGGAAGCGCTGGTAGGCGAGGACCGGGGCCACACCCACGCTGTGCGAAGGCGAGAGCTGCATGGCCGCGTAGGGCGCCACCATGAGTTGCATGAGGTCCACGCCCAGGCGGCCGTTGCCGCACAGGAGGTTGTAGGGCCCCGGCGCGGGATTGAACATCGCGCAGGCGCTCATTGCCGGGACCTGCTCGCCGGCGAAGTCGGTGTTCATCCCGCCGTTGCCGAACACCGAGAGGCCCACGGCCACGTCGGGGCGCAGCTTGTAGTTGATGCCGAACTCGGGGATCGCGAAGAGGAGGCTGTCGCTGGACGCCGCGCCGTCGATGCCGGCGGGACCCGACCCCGTGCGCGAGACCTCGCGCCGCGGCATGAAGAACTGCACGCCGGCCTGCCAGGTGCTGGGCAGGGACGTCATGGCCGCGGGGTTCACCGCGCCGCCGAAGGGCTCGTCGGCGATCGCGACCGTGGCGCCGCCCATGCCGAGGGACTTGAGCCCGTAGGCGTGGGAGAAGTAGCCGTTGGTCGCGAGCGAGGCCGTCGGCAGGGCGAGCCCGGCGAGCGCGAGCGCCCGGACGAGAGTCTTGGTCTTCATGGTGTCGTTGTCCTGTGCGTGGAGGGAAAGGGGGGTCAGGGGCGAAGCCCGGCGAAGCGCCGCTCGGCGGCCTTCATGCCCCAGGCGGCGAGCCCGAGGAAGGCGACGAAGGCGAGCACGAACCAGCCCATGGGGATGCCGGTGAGGCCGGGAAGCGTCACGTCCGGCTGCGCCGACGAGGCGAGCCAGGCGTCGAGTCCGGTGAGGAACTCGGCGTAGGCGTAGGAGCCGGCGAAGATCCCGGCCACGAAGGCGAGCCCGTCGAGGCGGCCGGTGGCGCAGGCGGCGACGGAAGTGCCGGGGCAGTAGCCGCCGATCACGAACCCGGCGCCGAAGACGAGGCCGCCGATGATCGCCGCCGGGTAGTTGGTCGGCTCGATGTAGAGCATGGCGAAGTCGAGCTCGCCCGCGGCGGTGAGCAGGAAGATCCCGACGAGCGCGGTCACGATCGCCGTGAACATCACCTTCACCACGGCCATGTCGTAGAGGTAGAAGACGGCCATGAGCTTCCTCGCGCTGCCGAAGCCGGCGCGCTCGAGGAAGAAGCCGAAGCCCAGGCCGATCACCACGGCCAGCGCGAGGGAGGTGAGCTGCGTGAATTCCATCGAGTAGGTGAGGGGAAACATCAGAGCCACTCCTTTCGCGCCATCCACGCCACGGAGTAGCCCGCGACGAAGACGGCCAGCATGAAGACGAGGCTTCCGGCGTTGAGGACCGAGGCGCCGGTGAGGGCCTGGCCGCTGGTGCAGCCGCGCGCGATCTTGGCGCCGACCCCGGCGATGACGCCGCCGGCGAGCGCGAGCGCGAGGCGCTGGCCGTCGCTCAGCCGCGGGCCCTTCTCCACCGTGACGGCGAAGCGCCCGGCGACGAGTCCGGAGACCGCCGCCCCGACGAACGTGCCCACCAGGAGCCACGTGAGCCACGCCGTGAGCGGCGAGCCGCTCGCGAGGTAGCGGGCGTGTATCTCGCTCGCCTGGGCGTGCTCCGGCGAGATCGCGTTGGCGATCCACGCGGCGACGGAGGAATAGGCGCCCGTGGCGCCGAGCCCGCGGCCCTCGACGAGGTAGGCGGCGAGCAGCACCAGCCCGAGGCCGAAGCCCGCGAGGTAGGGGTTCCAGAAGGGCGCGGGCTTCGCTTTCGCGTTCTCCCGCGCCGGGAAGCCTGTTGCGGTGGTGACGTTCATCGGTTCTCCTTTCCTACATTCCGGATGCGGCGATCATGTGGCTTGCCTGCCCGGCGCCGACCATGACCCAGCGCAGCGCGAAGCCGCCGGCGAGGACCAGCAGCGCCGGGACGACGGTGTGCGGGATGCGGTGGCCGAGCTCGAGGGACTGCAGCGCGAGCGGCACGACGATGCCCGCGGCGATGACCACGCCCCAGAAGACGAGCGCGTACTTGCCGCCGAGCAGCAGGTCCGCCGCGGCCGCGTGCGAGGCCGAGCTCGTGAAGAGCCCGATGAAGAGGAGCCCGATCAGCACCAGCTCGACGGCGAGGAAGCCCAGGTCCGCCTTGACCAGCCCGTCGGCGGTGCGCGGCTCGGGCGGGTTCGCGCCGAGGGGCTGCACGAGCATCGCGAACGCGCCGCCGAGGAAGCCGCGCGGCGCGGGATGCCCCGGCACGAGGCTCGAGACCAGGTGCACCATGGCCGCCGCGGCGGAGAGCCCCGAGACGAGGAAGAGCGGCCCCAGGATCGCGCTGTTCCAGAGCGGCCGCGCGACCATGGTCGAGAGCAGGATCCCGGTGTAGATGCCCAGGCCGATGCCGAGCAGCACGTTCGCGTAGGCGAGCGCCTTCACCAGGCCGGGGCGCGCGAGGATCGCGTCGGAAAGCCTGTGCAGGACCGGCAGGCGCTCTCCCGCCCACGGCCACGCCTGCGGCAGGCGGATGAGCGCCGAGGCCACGAGGACGGGATAGACGAGGATGAGCACCCAGGAGCCCCAGGACATGGGCGAGGTGGGCTCGAAGGCGGTGTAGACGCGCCAGACGAAGAGCTTGTGCGCGAGGTCGAGGAAGAGCGCGCCCATGCCGAGGTTCAGCAGGACGAAGCCCAGCACCGGCGTCTGCACGCTGTAGAAGCTCTCGGGGCGCTCGCCCCGGGCGAGGCGCAGCATGTTCAGGCCCGCGAGGACCATCATGCCGGCGATCATGCCCCCGAAGAAGAGGTAGACCGGGATCTCCCAGCTCCAGACCGAGAGCACCGGGTCCACGAGCGGATTGTGGCGGGTGGTGGTGATTTCGAGCATGGCGGTCGCCTTTAGTCCAGGTAGAAGACGCGCGGCTTCGTGCCGGCTTCCGGAAGCAGGGTGTGGTGCCGGCGCGAGGCGAGGAGCTGGCTCACCGCGCTCTTCGGGTCGTCCAGGTCGCCGAAGTGCATGCAGTGCGTCGGGCACACGGAGACGCAGGCGGGATCGAGGCCGTCCTTCACGCGGTGCAGGCAGAAGGTGCACTTGTCGGCGTAGCCGTCGGGGTGCACGAAGCGCGCGCCGTAGGGGCAGGCCGAGAGGCAGGCCTTGCAGCCGATGCACTTGTCGGCCGTGACCTGCACCGTCCTGCCGAAGTCCTCCACGTGGCTGGCACCCGTCGGGCAGCAGGTGACGCACGGCGGGTTGTCGCAGTGGTTGCAGCGCTCCGAGCGGATCTCCATCGTGAGCGTCGGGAAGGTCCCGCGCGTCTCGGTCACGATCCAGTCGCGGCAGTGTCCCTGGGGGACGTCGTTCTCCGTCTGGCAGGCGACCACGCAGTCCATGCAGCCGACGCACTTGAGGGTATCGATGACCATGCCGAAACGAGCCATCTCACGCCTCCTTTTCGAAAGTCACGAAGTTCTGGTGGATGCTCGTCCCGCCCATCAGCGGGTCGACCTTGTAGCGCGTGTTGAGCTGGGCCGCGCTCGCGCCCTTGAGGTAGGCCCGCTTGAGCATCGGGCTGGTGTGGCCGAAGCCGTAGACCATGTAGAGCGTGTCGGGCCGGATGCGCTGGGTGGCCTTCACCCGGATGCGGTTGGAGACCACGCCGTCCTGGTTCCTGAGCTTCACGTACTGGCCGTTCTTCAGCCCCGCGGCGTCCGCGGTGGCGGCGTTCACCCAGAGCTCGTTCTCCTTCATGAGGTCGGCGAGCAGCGGGTTGGTCTGCGTGCGGCTGAAGGTGTGGACGGGCGCCCGCCCGGTGATGAGGCGGAAGAACCCGGCCGGCGCCGCCTCGGGCGCCGTGTACTTCGGGACCGGGTCGAAGCCCGCCTTGGCGAGCTGGTCGGACCAGAACTCGACCTTGCCCGAGGGCGTGTCGAAGGCGAGCTCCGCGCCTTCCTCGACCGTGATCGGCGTCTTCGCGCCCATCACGATGCCTTCCTGGCGCAGCTTCGCGTAGTCGATGCCGCTCTTCTCGCAGCGCTTCGCGAGGTACTCGTCCATGTCCTTGAAGGGCATGAACTCGCCCACGCCGAGGCGCCCGGCGAGCTGCTGGGCCATCCACCACGCGGGCTTCTGTTCGCCGGGCGGCGCCACCACCGGCTGGCGCAGCGCGGTCCAGCCCTGGCGGCCCCAGCCGACGTAGAGGTCGTCGTGGCGCTCGAGGAACATGGACTCGGGCAGGACCACGTCGGCGTAGCCCGCGATCTCGCTGGGGTGCGTCTCCACCACCACGAGGAGGTCGAGCTTCGAGATCGCCTCGAGCGTCTCCTTCTCGTTCGGCAGCGTCTGCAGCAGGTTGGTCGCGTAGACCACCCAGCCCTTGATCGGGTAGGGCTTGCCGGTGATCGTCGCCTCGCGAAGGCCCGTGGAGACCTCCTCGTCGGCGAACGGCCAGCGCCCGTCGGGGTTGTCGACCTTGGGCTTCGCCGCGGCGGGGAACTTCGGGAATCCGTAGCCCGCCACGCTCATGCCGGCCTGCAGGAAGAGCCCGCCCTGGCGGCCCCAGTTGCCCAGGAGCGCGTTCAGGAGCGCGGTGGCGCGCGAGCGCTGCGCGTCGTCGCCGTTCCAGTTGGTGCGCCGGCCCGGGTGCACGAGGGCGGCGGGACGGTGGCTCGCCATTTCCCGCGCGGTGGCGCGGATGGTGGCGGCGGCGATGCCCGTCTCGGCTTCGGCCCACTCGGGCGTGTTCGCCTTGATCGCCTCGGCGAACTTGTCGAAGCCGTGCCCGTGCTTCGCGACGAACGCCTTGTCGTGCAGCCCCTCGGTCACGAGCACGTTCATCCACGCGAGGATGAGCGCGAGGTCCGTGCCGGGCTTCACCGGCAGCCAGTGCTTCGCCTTGCTCGCGGCGACGGAGTGGCGCGGGTCCACGACGATGATGGTCGCCTTGTTCGCCACGGCCTGGGCGAACTCCTGGACCTGGGTGTTGTGCATGTTCTCGCCGAGGTGCGTGCCGATGAGCACGAGGCACTTCGTGTTGGCGATGTCGGTGGGCTCGGGCGAGCCCAGGCCGGTGCCGTAGGTGAGGAGGTTGCCGATGTCGCGGGGGCCGCGGCACTGCGCGAAGGAGGGCGCGGCCTTGTTGATGCAGCCGTAGGCGCGCATCACGTGCTCGAAGAAGCGCGCGCCCGTGCCGTGCTTCCACAGGGCGATCGACTCGGGGCCGTGCTCGGCCGCGATCTTCTTCATCCGGTCGGCGATGTGGTTGAACGCCTCGTCCCAGGTCACGGCCGTCCACTCTTCCTTGCCGCGCTCGCCGCGGCGGATGAGGGGCTTCTGCAGGCGGTCCGGGTCGTAGTGCGAGCCGACGGCGCCGGTGCCGCGCGGGCAGAGGCGGCCGCGGCTCATCGGGTCCCGCGGATTGCCGACGAACTTCCAGAGCTTGCCGTCGCGGACGTGGGCGATGCCGCCGCACTTCCAGAAGCACATCTCGCAATAGGTCGGGATCGTCTCCACCTTGCCCGGCGCGGGCTTCGCGCCCATGGCGAAGGACGGGACCACGGGGACCTGGGAGCCGACGGCGCCGGCGCCGAAGGTGGCGGCGCTGATCTTGAGGAATCTCCTGCGGGACAGGGCTTGCATCTTCAGCCTCGCGTTCGGTTGCGTACGGGCTTATTTCAAACCTTTTTACATTAGTAGGGACTGATATGGATCAACCGGGAGGCCGGTTTCATAGGTAAATTGGAGACGGTGCACGAGCCGGCGTTGGCCTTTCGGACCATGGCATGTTGAAATGTCGCGGACGAAGAGCCACTCGCGGGTACCCCGCAACCGGAAGGAGGCCCTCCATGGACCGCAGCGCGGCACTGAAGGTGTTCGAGTCCCTGGGCTCGAGCTTGCGGCTGGACATCTTCTGCCAGCTGGTGCAGGCGGGAGAGGCGGGCAAGGTCGCGGGCGAGATCTCCGAGCACCTCGGGATCCCGGCCACGAACCTGTCGTTCCACCTGAAGGCGATGCTGCAGGCCGGGCTCGTGAGCGTGAGCCACGAGGGCCGCTTCCAGCGCTACCGCGCGAACGTCCCGCACATGCTGCGCGTCATGGCCTTCGTGATGGAGAACTGCGCCCGTGCCGAGGCGGGCGAGGCGCTCTGCTCGAGCGGGCGGCGCACGGCGGCGACCGGCGGGGAGAAGCCTCCCCGAGCCGCCAGCACCGCGGGCGACTAGCTTTCCTCGGCGACCAGCACGCCGGCCGTCACGGCCATCGCGAGCGCGAGCCCGAGCGCGGCGAGCGCGGCGGGGGTGAGCGCGGGAAGCCGCGCGAGATCCGCGAAGCCCTGCGCCAGCGGGATGCCCGCCGGCGCGGCGAGCACCGCGAGGACGCCCCCGAGCGCGGCCGAACCGACGACCAGCGCCGGCCGCAGCCAGGCGCGCGGGGCGCGCGGGGGCGGCAGCGCCGCCGCCACGCGCCGGCAGAAGCCCTCGTCGGCGACGGCACGCGCCGCGTCCTCGCGCAGCAGCGCTTCGAGCCGGTCCCGGCTGTCGTCCGTCATCGCGTTTCCTCCCCGAGCTTCGCGCGCAGCTTCGCCTTCGCGCGCAGGATGTGGGTCTTCACGGTGCCCATCGGGATGCCGATCGCCTGCGCGGCCTCGGCGTGGGACAGGTCGGCGTAGTAGCACGCGGCGATCGCGGCGCGCTCGCCGTCGGACAGGGTCGCGAGCGCGCGCTCGAGGTCGATGCGCTCGGCCTCGCCGACCGCGGGCGCCGCTTCCCCGGCGGGTTGGGCGTCGGCGCCGTCCTCGAGCAGCACCTCCCGCCGCTTTCGCGTCTCCGAGAGCCAGGCGTTGAAGGCGATCCGGTAGAGCCAGGACGTGAAGCGCGCGTCGAAGCGGAAGGAGGGCAGGTGCCGCCAGGCGAGGAGGAAGGTCTCCTGGGCGAGGTCGTCCGCGAGGCCGTGGTCGCCCTTGGCGAGGCGGCGCAGCACGGCGCGCACCCAGGACTGGTGGCGCACGACCAGGCGCGAAAACGCCTCGCGGTCGTCGCGCGCGACGACCGCGAGGATGAGCTCCGCATCGGCCGGCTCCGACCGCTCTCCCATCGCGGCTAGCGCGGCGGCCCGCGGTCGGCGGGCGGGCGTGAATCGACCTTCCAGGCGACGAGGAGCGCCGCGCCCATGAGGCCGGGGATGAGCCCGATGGACCAGGACAGGCCGTGCTGCCAGAAGAAGATCGCGAGCGCGACGCCGAGCGCGACCAGCACCAGGCCGCCGCGGGGGCTCGCGGGCGGGGGCCGGAGGAGCTCGGCCGGCACCGGCAGGCCCTTCTCGGCGAGCCGCAGGATCGTCTCCTGCTGCAGGCGGTTGCGCTGGTGCTTGTAGAAGAGCACGACCGCGATGACGAGCAGCGGCAGGCCGAAGCTGGCCAGCATGCCCGTCATGGCGACCACGGCATCCGAGGTCTCCATGGCTTTCTCCGAGGGCCCGAGCGGCCCGCATTATCGGTTTCGGCCCGGCCGCGCGGCAAGCCGGCGCCCGGGGGGAAGGAAGGATCGCATGCCCGTAGGACGCGGCGGGGGCGGGGGACGGATTCGCCCCCGCCCCGGCCTCTAGCCCGGGAGTTCCTCGGTCACGCTCTCCGTGATGGCCGGCTCCGGCGGGACGGGCAGGGTGCGCAGGCCCGCCAGCGGCGAGGTCCAGGCGATGAGCGGGATCATCGCCAGGGCGCCCGCTCCCGCGAGGAGGATCGTCGCGCGAAGGCCCCAATGCTCGGCGATCCAGCCGCCGGCGATGCCGCCCAGGGGCGCCGTGGCGGTGGTGAGGCTGATCATCGTCGCGGTCACCCGCCCGAGCAGCCGGTCCGGCGTCACCGTCTGGCGCAGCGTGAGGTAGTTGATGAAGAACGTCATCGCCGAGAAGTCGAGCAGGAACAGCCCCAGCCCGAAGACGATGGAAGCGACGACGTGGCCGCCCGTGGCCGCGCCCAGCACGAGCCAGGCCACGCCCGTCCCGCCCATGGCGACCAGCATGGTGGGCCCGAAGCCGTAGCGGGCGTTGAGCGGGCCGACGGCGCCGGCGGCCGTGAGCGAGCCCACGCCGGCCAGCATGAAGAGCACGCCCACGTGCCCGGCCGAGAAGCCGAGCTTCCTCGCGGCGAAGAGGATCACCACCGCGACGTAGGCGTGGCGGAACACCTGCCAGATGGCGAGCGACCAGGCGAGCGCCCGCAGCGTGGGGTTCGCCCACACCGCGGAAAGGCCCTCGCCGATCTCGCGCCAGAGGCTGCGTCCCGAGAGCTTCGGCGCGTCCGTGGCCGCGGGCGGGATGCCGCGCAGCATCCACGCCGAGGCCGCGAAGGACAGCGCGTCGATGAGGATCGCCACGGGCGCGGTGAGCCACTGGATCAGGGCGCCCGCGAGTCCCGGGCCCATGAGCTGCGCCGCGGAATCGGAGATGCCGATCTTCGCGTTGGCCTCCACGAGGTTCGACCGGCCCACGCGCTCGGTCATGAAGACCTGGTAGGCGGGCCAGCCGATGGCCGAGCCCGTCCCGACGAGGAACCCGGCGAGGTAGAGCACGTTCATGGAGAGCACGCCGAGCCACGCGCACAGGGGCACCGCCGCGAGCGCGAGGGCGCGCGCGAGGTCGGAGGCGATGATCACGGGCAGCTTCCTCGTGCGATCCACCAGCACGCCGGCGAAGAGGCCGAAGAGCGGGAAGGGCAGGATCTCGAGCGCCGTCAGGACGCCGACCTGGAAGGGGGTCGCGTTCAGCAGCAGCGCGGCCGTGAGCGGCAGCGCGAGGAAGGTCACCTGGCCGCCGAAGTGGGTGATGGTGAGCGAGCCCCAGAGGCGGACGAAGTCCGGGTTTCGCCACAGGCCCGTGAGCCAGCGTTGCGGTTGGAGCTTGCCGGGAAGCGTCGTCATGGTTCTTCTTCTTCGCCGGCCTCGTGGGCCGGCGGCTCGTCGTGTTGCGCGCGCGAACTCACGCGTCGCGCGGGGCGCGAGGCGGAAGGGGAACGGGGGTTGCCGTCGGCATTCCGCCTCGACTTTCGTCGGGGCGGCCGGCCCCGGCGGTCAGTCGGATCCGCCGCGGCGCGGCGCGATCCCGGAGGCGAACGGCAGGCCGCCACGGACCGCCACGCGCGGGGCGCGGCTGGAAAGGGTCTTCGTGTCGGCTCGGTTCATGGGGCGTTCCTGGGGGTACGGCAATCGCGAGAGGCGCGATTATAGGGGCGCCCCCGCGAAAACCGCAAATCCCTTCCGGGCCGGGCGGCGCGCGGGGCGGCTCACCGCGGCGGGGTCCCGAGGTAGCGCGCGTCGTCGAAGGTCGCCATCCAGCGCGGCTGGTAGACCACGAAGACCGTGGTGAGGAGCCCGGTGAGGAAGGCCTCCCCCCAGCCGAGCAGCAGGCCGAAGGGCAGGAACTCGTCGGTGAGCACGGCCCGGCTCGCGGTGCCCGCGACCCCGTGGGCCGCGGCCGCCGCGACGACGGTCGCGACGAAGGCCACCCCGGGCGCGAGGAAGCCGGCGAGGAAGATGAAGGTGAAGATGTTGCGCGGCGCCCAGCGGTCGGCGGCGCGGCGCAGCGCGTCGAGGACGGTGGCGGGGAGCCACGCCGCCAGCAGCCAGGCGGCGCCGGCGGCGGTCCAGTCGCCATTGCCCCAGAGAAGCACCGCCGCGAGGGCGGGCGCCGCGGCGACGAGCGCCAGCTCGCGCCCGAACATCAGGGCCGCGAGCGGCGTGAGGAGCAGGTGCAGGGAAAGGCCGCCCGCGGTCCGGGCGGCGAGGAGCCACGCGAGGGCGATCGCGAAGGCGGCCGCGAGCCAGCCGTTGAGGCGCAGGCCGTCGGCGAGCAGGCCCCAGGGCGCGCGGCGGACGGCGCGGGCGAGGAGCCAGGCGGCCAGGACGCCGCTCGCGAGGGCGGCGGCGGGGCCGGGCGGGGTGCCGAGGAAGTCGATGGCCGTTTCAGGCCGCGGCCACCAGCTCGCGCAGCACGAAGGGAAGGATGCCGCCGTGCAGGTAGTAGTCCACCTCGATCGGCGTGTCGATGCGCAGCAGCACCGGCACTTCCTTCCTCGAGCCGTCCTTGCCGTGGATCACGAGGCTCACGTCCATCTGCGGCCGGATTCCCCGGTCGAGGCCCACGACGTCGATCGTCTCGTCGCCCTGGATGCCGAGCGACTCGGCGGAATCGGCGCCCTTGAACTGGCAGGGCAGGACCCCCATGCCGACGAGGTTGGAGCGGTGGATGCGCTCGAAGCTCCTCGCGATCACGGCCTTCACGCCGAGGAGCTGCGTGCCCTTGGCCGCCCAGTCGCGCGACGACCCGGTGCCGTACTCCTCGCCGCCGAAGATCACGGTCGGCGTCCCGGCCGCGACGTACTTCATGGCGGCGTCGTAGATCGGCATCTCCTCGCCGCCGGGCTGGAAGAGCGTGACGCCGCCCTCGACGCGGGAGCCGTCGGCCTTGGCCGGCAGCATGAGGTTCTTGATGCGCACGTTGGCGAAGGTGCCGCGCATCATCACCTCGTGGTTGCCGCGCCGCGCGCCGTAGCTGTTGAAGTCCGGCTTCATGACCTTGTGGCCGATCAGGTACTTCCCGGCGGGCGAGGTGTCCTTGATCGCGCCCGCGGGAGAGATGTGGTCCGTGGTCACGGAGTCGCCGAAGAGGCCCAGCACGCGCGCGCCCTTCACGTCGGCCGCCTTGCCGGCGCTCATCCCGAAGCCCCGGAAGAAGGGCGGCTCGGCGATGTAGGTGGACTTCGGCCAGTCGTAGACCTGCCCCTTCGCGCTCTGGATGCCGGCCCAGAGCGGGTTGGCGCCGGCGAGATCCTTGTACATGCGCGAGAAGACGGCCGGGTCCGTCGCGAACTTCATGAGCGACTGCACCTCGTCGGAGGAGGGCCAGAGGTCCTTCAGCATCACGGGGCCGGCCTTGCCCTGGCCGACGGGCTCGCGCTCGAGGTCCTTCAGCACCGTGCCGGCCAGCGCGAAGGCGACCACCAGCGGCGGGGAGGCGAGGAAGTTCGCGCGGATGTTGGCGTGGATGCGCGCCTCGAAGTTGCGGTTGCCCGAGAGGACCGCGGCGCAGACGAGGTCGTTGTCCACGACCGCCTTCTCGATCGGCTCGGCGAGCGGGCCCGAGTTGCCGATGCAGGTCGTGCAGCCGTAGGCGGCGACGCTGAAACCGAGCTTCTCGAGGTAGGGCAGGAGGCCGGAGGCCTTCAGGTACTCGGTCACCACGCGCGAGCCCGGCGCGAGCGAGGTCTTGATGTGGGGTTTCACCGACATGCCCAGCTCGACGGCCTTCTTCGCCACGAGCCCCGCGGCGATCAGCACGCTCGGGTTCGAGGTGTTGGTGCAGGAGGTGATGGCCGCGATGAGCACGTCGCCCTGGCCGAGGTCCGTGCCGTCGGAGGTCTTCACGCGCCTGGCGAGATCCCCGGCCTTCCTCGAGAAGCCGTTCTCGGCCGCCGGCGCGGAGAAGAGCTCGGTGAACTTCGCCTTGAGGTCGCCGAGGTCGATGCGGTCCTGCGGGCGCTTCGGCCCCGCGACCGAGGGCTTGATGGAGGCGAGGTCGAGCTCCAGCACGCTGGAATAGTCGATCTCGCCCTTCCCGGGCATCCCGAAGAGCCCCTGCGCCTTGAAGTAGGCCTCGAGGGCGGAGATCTCCTCCGCGCTGCGCCCGGTGTTGCGGAAGAACTCGATGGTGCGCGCGTCCACCGGGAAGAAGCCCATGGTCGCGCCGTACTCCGGCGCCATGTTGGCGATGGTCGCCCGGTCGGTGACGGCGAGCGTCCCGGCGCCCTCGCCGAAGAACTCGACGAACTTGCCGACCACCTTCGCCTTGCGCAGCATCTCGGTCACCGTGAGCGCGAAGTCGGTCGCGGTGACGCCCTCGCGCAGCTTCCCGGTGATGTGCACGCCGACCACGTCCGGCGTGAGGAAGTACACCGGCTGGCCCAGCATGCCCGCCTCGGCCTCGATGCCGCCCACGCCCCAGCCGACCACGCCGATGCCGTTGATCATCGTCGTGTGGCTGTCGGTGCCCAC
>CALEJW010000111.1 GCA_937898635.1 uncultured Pseudomonadota bacterium
CTCGTCGCGAAGCACCCGGTCACCATCGTCTGCGGGGAGACGGGCTCCGGCAAGACCACGCAGATCCCCAAGATCTGCCTCGCGCTCAAGCGCGGGGCGGCCGGCCTCATCGGCTGCACGCAGCCGCGCCGGATCGCCGCGCGAAGCCTCGCCGCGCGCCTCGCCCACGAGCTCCCCGGCACGCCGAAGGGATTCGTCGGCCACAAGATCCGCTTCCAGGACCGCACGGGGCCCGACACCGTCATCAAGGTGATGACCGACGGCATCCTGCTCGCCGAGACGCACTCGGACCGCGAGCTTCGCGCCTACGACACGATCATCGTGGACGAGGCCCACGAGCGGAGCCTCAACATCGATTTCCTGCTGGGCTACGTGAAGCGCCTCGTCGCCGTGCGCCCCGAGCTCAAGGTGATCGTCACCTCCGCCACGATCGACACGGAGCGCTTCTCGGACTTCTTCGGCGGCGCGCCGGTGATCGAGGTCTCGGGCCGCACCTATCCGGTGGAGGTCCGCTACCGCCCCGAGTACTTCGAGGCCGGGGACGAGGACGACGAGCCGGTGGACATGAACGAGGCCATCGCGAAGGCGGTGGACGAGATCGCGCGCGAGAGCCGCTCGGGGGACATCCTCGTCTTCCTCCCGGGCGAGCGCGAGATCCGCGAGGCCGCCGAGACGCTTCGCAAGCACCACCCGAAGGGCGTGGAGATCCTGCCGCTTTTCTCGCGCCTCTCGGCCGAGGAGCAGGACCGCGTCTTCGAGCTTTCGGGGCGGCGGCGCATCGTGCTCGCGACGAACGTCGCCGAGACCTCGCTCACGGTGCCCGGCATCCACTACGTGATCGACACCGGGCTCGCGCGCGTCAGGCGCTTCAGCCCGCGGCAGAAGATCGACCAGCTGCGCATCGAGCCGGTCTCGCAGGCGGCGGCGCGGCAGCGCGCCGGGCGCTGCGGGCGGGTGGCGAGCGGCATCGCGATCCGGCTCTACGCGCAGGAGAACTTCGAGGGGCGCCCGGAGTTCACCACGCCCGAGATCCTGCGCACCTCGCTCGCCGGCGTGATCCTGCGCATGGCCGCGCTCGAGCTGGGCGAGATCTCGGCCTTTCCCTTCCTCGAGCCGCCCACGCCGCGGCAGGTGGAGGACGGCTACCGCAGCCTCTTCGAGCTGGGCGCCCTGGACGACAAGCGCGCGCTCACGGCGCTGGGACGCGAGCTCGCCAGGCTCCCGGTGGACCCGCGGATCGGCCGGATGCTCCTCGCCGCGCGGGAGTTCAACTGCCTTTGCGAGATGGTGATCCTCGCCGCCGCGCTCTCCATCCAGGACCCGCGCGACCGCCCCCAGGACAAGAGGCAGGAGTCCGATCGCGCCCACGAGGAGTTCCGCGACGAGGCCTCGGACTTCGTGCAGCTCCTGAACCTCTGGAAGTTCTTCGACGAGGCCTTCCGCCACAAGGAATCCAACCGCAAGCTCTGGGCCACCTGCCGCGAGCACTTCCTCTCCTACGTGCGCATGCGCGAATGGCGCGACCTCGCGGGGCAGCTGCGCGAGATGGCCGCGGAGCTGAAGATCCGCGAGAACGCCACCGACGCCACCTACGAGCAGGTGCACCGGGCGCTCCTCACGGGGCTCCTCGCGAACGTGGGGCTCAAGAGCCAGGAGGGCGACCACTACAACGCCCCGCGCGGCATCCCCTTCGCGATCTGGCCGGGGTCGGGGCTGAAGAAGAACCGCCCGCGCTGGGTGATGGCGGGGGAGCTCCAGGAGACCACGCGCGTCTTCGCGCGCAACGTCGCCCGCATCGAGCCCGACTGGATCGAGCGCGCCGCGGCCCACCTCGTCACCCGCAGCCACGCCGAGCCGCACTGGGACCGGGAGCGGGGAGAGGTGATGGCCTACGAGTCCGTGGCCCTGCACGGGCTGGTGATCGTGGCGCGCCGCAAGGTGAGCTACGGCCGGCTCGACCCGGTGCGCTCGCGCGAGGTCTTCATCGAGAGCGCGCTCGTGGCGGGCGAGCTCGACACGAAGCTGCCGTTCTTCGCCCGCAACCGCGCGCTCGTGCGCGAGGTGGAGGAGCTCGAGCACCGCGCGCGCCGCCAGGACGTCCTGGTGGACGATCGCGCGATCTTCGCCTTCTACGCCGCGCGCATCCCGGAGGAGGTCCGCGACGCCCGCTCGCTGGAGGCGTGGTACGGGGAAGCGGCGAAGGCGGAACCGAAACTCCTCTTCCTCGCGAAGGCCGACCTCATGCGCCACGGCGCGGAGTCGGTGACGGAGGAGCTCTTTCCGCGGCAGCTTCGCCTGGGCGAGCACGCCTTCGCGCTCGCCTACCGCTTCGAGCCGGGACACCCCATGGATGGCGTCACGATGAACGTGCCGCTCCCGCTTCTCAACCAGGTGGACGAGGCGGCGATCGACTGGCTCGTGCCCGGCATGGTCCGGGAGAAGGTGGCGTGGACCATGAAGGCGCTGCCCAAGCGCGTCCGGGTCCTCCTCGTGCCGGTGCCGGAGCACGTGACGAAGTTCCTCGAGCGCACGAAGCCCGGCGCGCGCCCGGTCGGCGAGGAGGTGCTCGCCTACGCCTCCCGCCTCGCGGGCGAGCGCCTGGACGCCGAGGTGCTCCCGAAGACCGGCGCGCCGGCCCACCTCGCGATGAACCTGCGCGTGGTGGACGACGCGAAGCGCGAGCTCGCCATGGGCCGGGACCTCGCGGCGCTGCGGCGGCAGCTGGGCGAAGCCGCGCAGCTCACCCTCGCGCAGTCGCGGCCGGGACTCGAGCGCGAGGGCATCACCGGATGGGATTTCGGCGACTTGCCCGCGGAGGTGAGCTTCCGGCGCGCGAACCAGTCCCTCACCGGCTATCCGGCGCTCGCGGACGAGGGCGCGAGCGTGGCCATCCGCCTCTTCGACACGAAGGACAAGGCGGCCGAGGCCCATCGCGAGGGCGTGAAGCGGCTGCTCGCGTTCGAGCTGAAGGAGCAGGTGAAGAACCTCGAGCGCGGGCCGCCCGGCTTCAACGCCCTCGCGCTGAGGCTCCAGTCGGTGGTTCCCGCGGACAGGCTCCGCGCGGACCTCGCCGCGGCGATCCTCGACCGCGCCTTCCTCGGCGAGGACGAGCCGCCGCGATCGCCGAGGGCCTTCGAGGAGCAGAAGAAGCGCGCCAAGGCGAGGCTTCCCGCGGTGACGGAAGCCGCCGCGCGCCACGCGGGCGCGATCGCGGAGGCGCACCAGGCCCTGGGGGCCGCGATCGCGCAGGGCGCCTCGCTCGGCAAGGTCGTCCAGGAGGTGAAGGCGCAGCGCGACCGGCTCGTCTTCCCGGGGTTCCTGCGCGCCACGCCGTGGGAGCGCCTCGAGCACGTCCCGCGATACCTCAAGGGCCTCGCCCTGAGGCTCGCGAAATTCCGCGGCAATCCGGAGCGCGACCAGCGCCACGCGCCGGTCGTGGCGGGCCTTTGGGCGCAGTACGAGGCGAAGGCGGAGGCGAACCGCAAGGCGGGCGTGCGCCAGGCGAGCCTCGAGGAGTTCCGCTGGCTCGTGGAGGAGCTGCGCATCTCGCTCTTCGCGCAGGAGCTGAAGACGCCGTTCCCCGTCTCCGCCAAGCGCCTGCAGAAGTTCTGGAACGAGAACCTGCGCGCGTAGAATGCGGCCCATGGACGACCGGCCCGCCCGCCTGCGCCTCGCCTCCCGGATGGCGGCCATCGCGCCCTTCGAGGTGATGGAGATCCAGACCCTCGCGCGGGCGCTCGAGGCGAAGGGGCGCGACGTGATCCACCTGGAGATCGGCGAGCCCGACTTCCGCACGCCCGTGCCGGTGGTGGAGGCCGCGCGGCGCGCGCTCGATGCGGTGCCGATGAACTACACCTCCGCCCTGGGCATCCCCGCGCTGCGCGAGGCGATCGCGGGCTTCTACCGCGCGCGCTACGGCGTCGCCGTCGCGCCGGAGCGCATCGTGGTCACCGCCGGGTCGAGCGCGGCGCTGCTGCTCGCCTTCGGGGTCCTGCTGGATGCCGGCGACGAGGTGCTGCTCGCGGACCCGGGCTACCCCTGCAACCGCCACTTCGTGCACGCCCTCGGCGGCGTGCCGCGCGGCATCCCGGTGGGCGCGGCGTCGCGCTACCAGCTCACGCCCGCGCTCGCGGCCGGGGCGTGGACGCCCCGCACCCGGGTGGCGATGGTGGCGAGCCCGGCCAATCCCACGGGCACGATGGTCGAGCCCGGGGAAATCGCCGCCCTCGCGGCGATGGCGCGCAGCCGCGGCGCCACGCTCCTGGTGGACGAGATCTACCACGGCCTCACCTACGGGCGCGACGCGCGCACGGCGCTCGAGGCGGGCGAGGACGTCTTCGTGATCAACAGCTTCTCCAAGTACTTCCAGATGACGGGCTGGCGCCTGGGCTGGATGGTCGCGCCCGCCGCGTACGTGCGCGAGATCGAGAAGCTCGCGCAGAACCTCTACATCTCGCCGTCCACGCTCTCCCAGCACGCCGCGCTGGCCGCCTTCGCGCCGGAGACGATCGCGATCCTCGAGGAGCGCCGCCGCGAGCTCGCCGCGCGCCGCGACTTCCTCCTGCCCGCGCTGGAAGCGCTGGGTTTGCGCATTCCCGTGAAGCCCGAGGGCGCCTTCTACGTGTACGCCGAGTGCTCGGGGCTCACGGACGACAGCTTCGCCTTCGCCCGGCGCGTGCTCGAGGAGGCGGGCATCGCGATCACGCCCGGCAAGGACTTCGGCTTCCACCGGCCGGAGAGCCACATCCGCATCGCCTACACCCAGCCCGTGGCGCGGCTCGCGGAGGCGATCGACCGGCTGGGCGGGCTGCTCGCGGGGAGGGCCTGAGCATGTGGCTCGACGCGGCGCTCGCCTACCTGCACTTCACCGCGGTCTTCGTCCTGTTCGCCTTCCTCACGGTGGAGGTGATGCTCGCCCGCGGCGCGCTCGACGCGAAGGCGGTGGCCCTCCTCGTGCGCGTGGACCTGTGGTACGTCGGCGCCGCCGGCGTCGCCCTGGCGACGGGATTGTCGCGCGCGATCTGGGGCGCCAAGGGCTGGGCCTTCTACGCGGGCGACTGGGTGTTCTGGGCCAAGGTCGGCACCTTCGCGGCGGTGGCCTGCCTTTCGATCCCGCCGACCCTCGCGTTCCTGCGCTGGCGTCGCAAGTCGGCGGCCGACGGCGCCTTCGCCGTGCCCGAGGAGGAGCGCCGGCGCATGCGCAAGTACCTCATGTGGGAAGTGCACGTCGCGGCCCTCATCCCGCTCCTGGCCGTGGTGATGGCGCGCGGGCTCGGGCGGTGAGGCGGCAGCCGGCTGAACGGCTTTCCCCGTGGTCGATCCTGGGGGCGGTGCTCGCGATCGTGGGCATCGCGCGGCTCGCGGCGGTGGTGCTGCACGAGCCGATGCTCGCGTTCGCGAACCAGTACGACATGGTTCGAACGAGCGCCTGCGTGGGCCTGTATCCGGACCTGCCGGGAGAGCAGCGGTTCGCGGCTTCACCCGCGGCGCCGCTCGAGCGCTATCGGCTGGGTTCGCCCGTCCCGGAGGCGTGCTATCCGGGAACGGAATCGGCGATCGCGGCCATCGTGACGGCGAAGCACCGCCTGCTGGGCGATCCCGCCGCGTCGTTCCCGGCATTGCGTGAAGTCGGGATCCTCAAGCTCGCCATCGCGATCCTTTCGATCGGCGCCCTGGCGATGGCCCTGAGGGCCTCGCCCGTCGCGTCCCTCGTGCACGGCGCGACGGTGCTCGTCGTGATGTCGGATCCGGCCGTGTCGCTCTGGTTCCAGACGCTCTACGCGGAGTTTCCCGTGATCTTCGGGCTCTACCTCGCCGTGGGCGCGCTCGTCGCGGCGGCGTTGCGCGCATCGCTTTCGCCGGGGCTCGCGGCGCTCGCGGGAGCGGGCATCGTCCTGGTCGCCTTCGCCAAGGAGCAGTTCTACCTCCTGCCCATCGCGCTCGTCGCGGTCTCGGCCCCGTTGTTCTGGTCCGCGTCGAGGCTGCGCACGCTCGCCCTGGTTGCCGTGGCGGCCCTCGCGGTGCCCTGGCACGCGACGATTTCCCGGCCGGAGTCGATCGCCCCTGCCAACCGGGCCAACGCCTATCTCGGCCTGGTCCTGCCGGCGTCCGCGGACCTCGGCGCCACGCTTTCCCGCCTGGGTCTTCCGGAAAGGTGCGCGGCGATGTCCGGCGCGACCTGGTACCTGCCCCGGGGGGAGGACCTGAAGCTCGCCTGCCCCGAGGCCCTGCGGCTTCCGAGCACGGCCTTCCTGCGCCTCATGCCTTCCGAGCCGGGGACGCTCGCGCGCGCCGCGGCGCGCGTTCTCCCGGCGACCCAGGAGCCGCTGCCGGCCTACCTCGGCATGGTCGCCGGGGCCCGGTGGGCGCCGGTCGGGACGCAGTCGCCCTGGCTGGATTCGCTCCTGTCCCCGGCAGCGATGGCGCTTCCGGTCGCGTGGTACCTCGGCATGGGCATCCTCGCTTTCCTGTTGGCGGTCCCGGCCCTGGTCGCCTGGATCGGGGCCCTCGCCACGCGCGACGGGACCGGCGCGGGAGCGTTCGCCGCCTACGTGCTCATGCTCTCGCTCACCGCCGCCTACTCGCTCGGGACGACGGCATTCGGGGATGGACTGAGCGAAAGCGCCCGCCACAACCTGCCGGGATTCCTCGCCATGGCCGCGCTCGCCGTGGCGATTGCCTTCGCGCCCTGGGGCATTCGCCGCCTGGATCCCGCCGTTCGCACCGCGGTGGCGATCGCGCTCGTCTTGGCCCTGGCGGGCAGCGCCGCGGCCACGGCCTGGGTGCTGCGCCAGCCGATCGCGATCGGCGTCGTCGATACGCCGTACACGAAGGAAGTGCCGCGCGAGGGCTTCGTGTTGCGCGGCTGGGCGCTCGATCCCCTGGGCGTGAAGGCGGTCCGCATCCGGGTCGGGGACCGCGGCGCGACGATCGGCCGTGGCGCGTTCCTGCCCAGCGCCGATCTCGCGCGATTGTTCGGGGGATATCCCGGGGCGACGGCGGGCCGGTTCGAGCTGGCGGTGCCGGGCGCGTGGCTGCAGCAGCCGGAGCTTCGGCTCGAGGTGAAGGTGGTGAGCGAGGCGGGCGTCGAGACCGAGATCGACCGGCGGCGGATCCGGCCGACGCCATGAAGCCGTTCCCCGTCCACGGCGCCGCCCTGGCGATAGGGGCCCTGGCGATGGCCGGCTGGCTCGCGCCGCTTGCGAGCGGGTATTTCCTGTCCGACGATTTCGTGATCTTCGCGACGTTCGGCGATGCCGAGGAGAAGCGCACGCTGCTCGCGTCGGCCTTCGCCAAGTTCGCCGCCGGTCTCGACGTGGCGACCAGCCGGTTCTACCGGCCCCTGCCGCACCTCTCGTTCGCCGCCTGCTATGCGCTGTTCGGCGCCGACGCGAGCCCGTGGCTGCTCGTGAACCTCGCCGCGCACCTTGCGACGGCGCTGCTGGTGGCCGTGCTGGCGTGGCAGCTGCACGGTGATCGCTCGTGGCGCTCGGTGGCGGGAGGCCTCGCCGGCGCCACGGTCTTCGTGGCGTTCGCGCCGGGGCTGGAGGCGGCCGCGTGGGTCGCCGCGCGCTATGACGCCTTCGCGACGTTCTTTTCGCTGGCCTCGTGCGCCGCTTTCGTCGCCGCCAAGCGCCGGTGGGGCGCGGCGGCAGGGATATCGCTCGCGGCGTTCGCGCTCGCCATCCTGTCGAAGGAATCGGCGGCCATGGTGCCGCCGGCGATCGTGGTGCTCGCGATCTGGAAAAGGCGTGACGAGGCCCTTTCGCCCGCGTCCAGGCTCCCGGCGGCGTTCGCGGACGCGTGGCCCTGGATCGCGCTCGCCGTGGCCTACCTCCTGCTCCGGGCCGCCATCTTCGGAACGCCGTTCGAGGTGTACGCGGGTTCGCGGCCCGGGGCGTTCGCGCTCTCCCCGGAGCGGTGGGCTTCGCTCGCGGGCTCGATCGCGCCGTGGGCCCGGGCCCAGTTTCCGGAAGTCGGCAACCGTCTTGCGCTCGCCGTCCTGGTCGCCGCGATGCTCGCGACCGCGCTCGCCCTGTTCGATCGCCGCGCGGTCGCCGGCACCGTCGCGGCGCTCGTCCTCGCCGCCGGCAGCCTGCTGATCCTGTCGCCGCACCTGGGGGGACTGCAGGCGGACGGGTCGGGCGGAAGGCTCTTTCACATGACCGGCGCGTTCCTGGGCGTCCTGGTGGGCGTCGCGGGAGGAAGCGCGAGGATGCGCGGCATCGCTTCGGTGCTCGCCGTCTTCGTGGCGAGCGCGACCCTGCTCGCGGGAACGGCGGCGCGCGAGCGCTGGGTGCGTGCCCATGGCGAGATGCGCGCCGTCGCCGGGGGACTGGGGCGCCTGTACGCGACGCTCGACGCGAAGGACCATGCGCTCGTCGTGATTCCCGAGGCTCGCGGCCCCATCCCCTTCGGGCTCAACGGCCAGGCGGGCCTGATGCTCCCGCCCGTGCAGGCGCGATCGATCTCGGACCGCATCCTGGTCCAGACGGCCGGCGAGCTTGCCGGCACTGCCCGGAAGTTCCGGCGAGGGATCATCGCGAACCTGCGCAGGTTTCCGCTCCTGCAGCTCGACGCGAAGGGCGTCGATGGCCCTTCGGAGTACCCGACGCGGGTCTACTGCTGGCCGGAAACGGGAACGGCCCTCGTTGCCGTGCCCGTGCCGGCCGCGGGCGACGCGCAGGCCTGGCTGGAAAGCGTTCGTGCCGGACTCGAAGCCCGGGCGTGCGCGACGAAGTGAGCCGCCTACGTGGCGATCCAGACGATGGCGAGAATCGCGAGGAGCGACGCGTAGCTCGGCGGGTCCTTCGTGGCGAAGTCGATGGGATCGGCGCCGATCTCGCCGCGGTAGGCGAGGAGCCATGCGCGCGTGATCCAGTACAGGAGCACGAAGGGCGCGGCCCACAGGACCTCGGGGTGCCGGTACTGGGAGAGGGTGTCCAGGCTGGTGATGAAGAGCGCGAACACCAGGACCGAGATGTAGCCGCTCACGATTCCCAGCGTTCCGACGGGCAGCAGGTCCTCGGCACGGTAGCCCCGGCCGGCGACGACCGAGTCGCTCTTTCCGGTTGCCGCGAGGTCGGCGAGCTCCCGGTGGCGCTTGATGAGGGCGAGCGACAGGAACATGAAGACCGAGAACCCCAGGAGCCACGGGGAGAGCGTCACGCCGATGGCCACCGCTCCGGCGAAGACGCGAAGCGTGTAGAGGATCGTCAGGACCAGGACGTCGAGCACCGCTTCCCGCTTGAGCCACACCGAATAGAGAATCGTCATCGCGAAGTAGGCGGCGAGGGAAAGCGCGAACCTGCCCGGCAGCGCCACCAGGAGAAGGCCCGCTCCCGCGAGCAGCAAGGGAACGAGGAATGCCGACCACGCGATCGGCACCTCGCCCGCCGCGAAGGGCCGGGAGCGTTTCGCGGGGTGGCGCCGGTCGGCGTCGAGGTCGGCGACGTCGTTCATGACGTAGACGGCGGAGGCCACGAGCGAGAAGGCGAGGAACGCGAGCGTGGCCGCGGCCAGCGTCCCGGCGTCGGCCAGGCGGTGTGCCGTCACGGCCGGCACGAACACGAGCACGTTCTTCGCCCAGTGCCGGATGCGAAGCAGGCGGGCGAGCGACGCCAGCGGCCGGGCCTCGCGTGGAAACGCCCGGCCCGGATTGCCCTGCGCGCGAACGGAGGCGGCGAGCGACTCGCCGCCCGCCGCGTGGGCAAGCCGCGCCGACCGGAGGGCGGGCAGGTCCGCCCGGCTGTCGCCGAGATAGTCGAAGCCGCGCTCGCCGTACTCGGCCACGAGCGCCGCGCGCTTCGCCTCGGCCTTGAGGTTGACGCCGTCCTTCGTCGCGAAGACGCGGCCCACGAAGCCCAGGTGCCGCGCCACGCGCTGCGCCAGCATCTCGTGCGCGGCGGTGGCGATCGCGATGTCGCGCCCCGACGCGTGCTCCTCGCGCAGCCAGTCGACGACCTCGGCGCGATACGGAAGGTGTTCCACGTCGACCGGGCCCGCGCGCGCGAGCCTCTCCTTGAGGACGCAACGCCCGGCGAGCAGCCAGAACGGCACGGCGAACGCGAGCCAGGGCTTGCGGGAAACGGCGCGGGCGAGCGACTCCCAGAGCAGGTCCGAACGGATGATCGTTCCGTCCAGGTCCGCCACCAGCGGCACCGAAGCGGGCGCCGCGGGATGCGGGCCGGGAACGCGCGGATCAGTCACCGGAAGTGAACCTTGTGGCCATCGCGGACGAGAGTCGGTCAAGGGGAGATTGCGGGCACGCCCCGGGGACAATGATGAAGGAAGGCGGCCGGTGAAGCAATAAACCACTGAAAATGAAGCCGAAAGTTCCGGCGCCCGGCGAAACCCCGGGACGGGGAGGTAGGATTCCCGGTGTTCGCGGCCTTGGGAGATCGATCCGTTGATGCTCGTCGCGCTGCAATTCGCGCTCATCGCGTTCCTGGTCCTGCGCGCAAGTCCCGCGCAGGCGGGCGTCGCGTTCGCCGTGCTGCTCGCGGCGGGCGCCGCGATCGGGATCTGGACGCTTTCGGCGAACCGTCCGGGCAACTTCAACATCCGGCCGGAACCGAAGGCGGGCGGCGTCCTCGTGACGCGCGGCCCCTACCGCTGGATCCGCCACCCGATGTACCTCGCCGTGATCCTCGTCGCGGCGGCCCTCGCCGCCGCCGGCGACGCCTGGTCGTGGCCGGCCTGGATCCTTCTTCTCGCGGTCCTCTTCGCCAAGGCCCGCCGCGAGGAGCGCGCGCTGGCCCTTGTCCACCCGGGCTACGCGGACTATCGTGCCCGCACGCGCGCGATCCTGCCTTTCGTCCTTTGAGCGTCGCGCACGCGCCCGGGGAGACGCCGGCCGTAGCAGCGAACACAACGAGAGAGGAGACGATCCATGAATGGGAAGTTCTGGATTTCCGTGGTGGCGATGTTCGTGGTGTCGATGGCGCTGGGTTTCCTGATCCACGGCACCCTGCTCATGAACGACTACGCGCGCCTGCCGGCGCTGATGCGCTCGCTGGATTCCCAGGGGGAGATGTTCCCCTACATGCTCCTCGCCCACGTCTTCCTCGCGGTGGGCTTCACCTGGATCTACCTGAAGGGCCGCGAGGCGAAGCCGTGGCTCGCGCAGGGCGTGCGCTTCGGCATCTCGGTGGCGGTGCTCACCACCATCCCCACCTACCTCATCTATTTCGCGGTGATGCCGTTTCCCTCGGACCTCGTCGCGCAGCAGATCGTCTTCGACACGATCGGCGTGGTCCTCATGGGGATCGTGATCGCCTGGATCAACCGTTGAGCGCCGCCGCGCCCGGCGTGGCCGCCGGGCGCGGGGCGCTGCGTCCTCAGAGCGCGTAGCGCCGGCTCCGCGCCGTGCCGGGCCGGGATTCGCCGGGAAGGGCGCTTCCCGAAAGGGCCCACGCGCCGTCGCCGAGGAGTGCCTGGGCGGCGCAGGCGAGCGCGAGGAACGCGGGATATTCCCAGCCGCCGCCGGCGTTGGTGAAAAGCCAGCCGTTGCCCGCGTGCGCCCAGGTCGCGCCGGCGAGCACGGGCAGCAGCGCGAGCGCGACCCAGCGCGCCTTCACGCCGAGGACCAGCAGCACGCCGCCCAGGGCCTCCATCGCGAAGACGACGTAGGCGAGGAAGGCGGGCAGGCCCAGCGAGCCGAAGTAGGCGGCCGTGCCCGGGAGCGTGAAGACGACGCCCTTCAGGTAGACGCTGTGGGCGATGAACATCGTGCCGAGCGCGACGCGCAGCACGAGGGCCCCGAGGGGCGCGAGGGAACGGTCGATCATGGCGCCCTCCGCTCAGGCGGCGGCCGCGGCGGGGGCCGAGGTCTCCAGGGCGTTGCCGAAGGATTCCCAGGCGGCGAATCCGCCCTCCATCTCGACGACCGGGTAGCCCTGCGCCACGAGGATCGCCGCCGCCTCCGAGGCGAGGTGGCATTGCGCGTTGTAGCAGTAGAGCACGTTGGGCCTGTCCTTCGAGAGGCCGGCGGGCTTCTCCCACTTGCCCTTGGGAAGGCTCACGGCACCCGGGACGTGGGCGGCACGGAAGTCGGCGGGATAGCGCACGTCGACGATGGTGATGTCGGCCTTCGCGTCGATCATGCCCGCGAGCTCGTGGGGCCCGGTGGTGAAGGCGTTCCTGGCGGCGAAGTGCCTCGCGGCGGCGTCGAAGTCGTAGTTCATGGCGGTTCCTTTCCGGTGGATGGCGCGGGATGCGCGTGGCCGGAATCATGGCGCGGGCCCGGCCGGGGATCGACGGGGTCCGTGGGATATCATTGTTCACGGAAATCGACTAATGAGGCCCCCCATGGACCCCCTTTCCGACATCGCCGTCTTCGTCCGCGTGGTCGAGCGCTCGAGCTTCACCCGCGCCGCCGAGGACCTCGAGCTCTCGAAGGCGGTCGTGAGCAAGTACCTCACGCGCCTGGAGGAGCGCCTCGGCGCGCGGCTCCTCAACCGCAGCACGCGCCGGCTCTCCCTCACGGAGGCCGGCTCCGTCCTCTTCGAGCGAAGCCGGCTCGCCATCGAGCGGATCGAGGAGGCGCAGTCGGAGGTGGCGCGCTTCCAGTCGGCGCCGCGCGGGCGCCTCGCGGTGAGCGCCCCCATGGCCTTCGGCGTCCTGCACCTGGGCCGGCTGCTGCCCGACTTCCTCCGCGCCCAGCCCGGCGTGAGCCTCGACATGCGCCTGGACGACCGTTTCGTGAACCTCGTGGCCGAGGGCTTCGACATGGCGATCCGCATCGGCGCGCTCACCGACTCGACGCTCGTCGCGAGGAAGCTCGCGCCCTGCCGGCAGGTGGTGTGCGCCTCCCCCGCGTACGTGCAGGCCCGCGGCGCTCCTCGGGAGCCGGCGGACCTCGCGGCCCACAACTGCTTCGTGTATTCCTACGCCCCGCAGGGCAACGCCTGGCGCTTCTCCGGCCGCGAGGGGCGCGAGGCGACCGTGGCCGTGACGGGCAACCTTCGGCTGAACAACGGCCTGCTCGAGCGCGACGCGGCGCTCGCCGGGGCGGGCATCGCACGGCTGCCGACCTTCTACGTCGGCCCGCTCATCCGCGAGGGCCGGCTCGTGGCGCTGCTGCCCGGGTGGAAGCCCCCGGAGCTCGGCATCTACGCGGTCTATCCGCAGCGGCAGCACGTGCCCCCGAAGGTGCGGGCCTTCGTCGACTTCCTCGTGGGCCGTTTCGGGCCGAAGCCCGATTGGGACCTCTTCGAGGCGCCCGCGGCGGGCTCGCGCAGGCCGGCCGTGAAGCGGCACCGCGGCAAGCGCGGATGAGGCCGGCTGTTGCCGCCGACGGCGAGCTTGCTAGCGAGCCGCCGGCTCGCCCGCGCGTTCGGCGAGCCAGGCCACCATCCTTTCGCCCGCCTCCCGGCTGGAGAGGAGGTCCAGGTGGCCCATGCGCACGCCCACCCATTGGCGCGAGAGCGGAATGCCGAGGTCGCGGCTCCGGGAAGCGTGGCGGCCCAGGGCGCTCGCGAGCGGCACGAGCCCGTCGCCGGCCACGCGATCGACGAGGCTTCCGGGGCGCTCGCCCGTCGTGGCGGCGAGCGCGTAGCAGGGCACGCCGCGGGGCAGCGCCGGCGTGTGCCTCGGCGCGGGACGGCGCGCGAAGCGGTCCTTCCCGGCCCAGTCCTCGTTCACGATCGCGCCGTGGCGCAGGTCGGTGATGCCGGCGCTGCGGATGCGGCCCAGCCGCGCGAAGGGCGCGCCGTAGGGGCTCGCGTCGAGGAGGAGGTCGATCCAGTTTCCCCCGCGCTCCAGCGGCGCGCCGTGGTGGGGCGTGCCGAGGAAGAAGAGCGCGCCGAGCTTCGCCGTCCAGGCGTGGCCCGCGGCCTCGCCGTAGTGGCAGGCGCTGCGGGCCACCAGGCCGCCCATGCTGTGGCCGACGATCGCGAGTTCCTCCACGGGAACCGGCCATTCCCGGACGAGCGCCTCGAGCGTGGCGGCGAACGCCTGCCCGTTGGTCGAGATATGCCGGCCGGAATCGTAGTGGAGGTAGACCGGGGTGAGCCCCGTCTCGCGGGCGAGGAAGGCGCCGTGGTCGTGGCCCTCCCGCGTCCATTGCAGGTCGTTCATGCACAGGCCGTGGACGAGGACGGCGATGCGCGGGGAAGCGTCCGGGAAGGCCGCGGCAAGCGACGGGCCGTCGGTCTCGACCACAACGCCCGCGCGGCGGATGCGCATCGGAATCGCGAGCGGATTGCCGGACTCCGCCAGGTAGTCGCCGAGCACGCCGTTCAGCGCCGCGAGCACCGCCTCGCGCTCGCGTGACGAGGCTCGCTCGGCCAGGGCCGGGGGCAGGCGCGCGAGGACCGCGTCGATGCCGCTGCCCACGAGGCCCGTGACGCCACGCACGGCGCCGTAGACGAGGCCGGTGATCCCCGAGGTGCGACCGCGGGGAGGCTTTCCGAGGGGCGGCGAGGCGCTCGCGATGCTGTGGTGCAGCGCCTCGACCAGGTCCGCGACGCCGAGCGTCGCGTCGATGGCGAGACGCCCGAGGCCGCGCACGTCGGACGGGCGAAGGTGCGTCGTGCCGCTCACGCGGGCGGCGGGTCCGCCGGGTCCTTCTTGAGCATCAGGACCGCGAGGTGCGTGAGTCTCGCGACCGCCAGTGCCCGGATCGCGAAGGAGAGCCAGCGCGCCACGCGGTGCCGGCCCACGCCCTCGGCCACGAGGAGGAGCGCAGCTTCGCGGGCCGGCGCGGAGCGGGCGGCGCCGGCGAGCGCGTGGCCCCAGGTGAGGCCCCGCCGGAGATTGCCCGCGTGATAGGCGACCTTGAGGCGGCACAGCTGCGCGCGCGCGAGGAGCACCTCCTTGCGCAGGGCGAGGTCGTCGTCGCGGCTACTCATCGCTTCCCCGCACCATGTCGAGGTCGCGCCGGAATTCCTCCAGCGTCGCGCTGAAGGGCGGCGGGCTGTCCTTGAGGACCGCGCGAAGGCGCAGGAACGCCCCCGCGCCGACGGCCGCGTAGGCGAGCGTCACGCCGGCGATGGCCGCGAGCCGGTGCGTGTCCCAGAAGAAGACGACCACCAGGAAGGCGAGGAGAACGAGGGCCACGCCGAGGAAGACCGCGGCGACGAGCGCCAGCACCGCGAGGCGCTTGCGGCGCGCGGCTTCCTCCTTGAACTCGAGGGCCGCCAGCTCGACGCGGGTGCCCAGGAGCGCAAGGAAGGAGGAGCCGAGCGCGCGCGCGGAATCGAGCGGCCCGGCCTCGCCCGGCGGCCTGTCCAAGGCGCCGGCCGCCTACTTGCGGTTCAGGAGCAGGCCGATGGTGATGCCCACCAGCACGCCCACCCCGGCCGTGATGCCGATCGACTGCCAGGGGTTCTCGTGGACGTAGGTGTCCGTCGCGCGCGCGGCGGCCTTCGTCCTTTCCACGGCGGCCTGCTCGAGCTGGGCGAGTTTCTCGCGGGCGCTTTTCAGGTTCTGCTCCACGTTGGCTCGCATCGCGCTGGCCTTCTCGCCGCCCACGGCGGCGGCGGACTTCATCAGCTCTTCCGTGTCGGCGATCACCGTCCGGAAGTCCTGGACGAGCTTGTCCCTCGTGACATCAGTGGCTGCTTGCGTCATGGCGCTCTCCTGCGACGATTCGATTGGGGAATTCCGGGAACCCGGACCCCGTTGGAACATCCCCCGTGGAGCGAAGTTCCCCACGAAAAGAATGGGCCTGCCCGTGCCCGGCGTGTTGACTCGCGTCAATCGCGGGGAAGATCGGGACGATGCCCGTCGCGGGGGACGCCTTCAGGAGGCAATCGGCTCGCGCGAGCGCACGAACTCGGCGTAGCGCGCCGCGGGCAGCGCGGGCGAGACGAGGTGACCCTGGATCTCGTCGCAGCCCAGCCGGCGGAGGATCGCGAGCTGCGCGTCCGTCTCCACGCCCTCGGCGATGACGACCTTGCCGAGCGCGTGCGACATCGCGATCACCGCGGCGACGATGGCTTCCGAATCGGCGCTCCTTCCCAGGCCCTCGACGAAGACGCGGTCGATCTTGATCGCGTCGACCGGGAAGCGCTTGAGGTAGGCCATGGAGGAGAAGCCCGTGCCGAAGTCGTCGAGGGCGATGCCGATGCCCATCGCGTCCAGCTCCCGGAGCATGCCCTCCACGGCGCTGCCGTGCTCCACCAGGAGCCCCTCGGTGACCTCGATCTCCAGGCTCTCCGGCGCGATGTCCGCCTGCGCCACGCTCGCGCGGATGAAGTCCACGAGTCCCGCCTTGCGGAACTGCCGCGGCGAGACGTTCACGGCGAGCTGCTCGATCGGCAGGCGGTCCTCGCGCCACGCCTTCATCTGCGCGCAGGCCTCGCGGATCACCCACTGCCCGATCTGCTCGATGAACCCGGACTCCTCGGCGAGGGGAATGAAGCGGTTGGGCCCGATGAGGCCCCGCTCCGGATGCCGCCAGCGCAGCAGCGCTTCCGCCGAGCGTATGGCGCCCGAGCGGAGATCGAGCTGCGGCTGGTAGTGGAGCACGAGCTGCCCGCGCTCGATGGCGAGGCGCAGGTCGCGGTCGAGCTCGACGCGGGCCAGGGCCTCGACGTTCATGCGCTCCTCGAAATAGACCGCCTGGGAGCGACCGGCCGCCTTGGCGCGGTACATGGCCGTGTCGGCGTTCTTCAGCAGGTCCTCCGCGTTCGACCCGTCCTCGGGGAAGGTCGCGATGCCGACGCTCGCGCCGAGGAAGGACTGCTGCCCGCCGGCCTCGAACTTCTGCGACAGGGCGAGCACGATGGCCTCGGCGATCCGGCCCGCGTCCTGGGGGCGCAGGATGTGGGTGAGCAGGACGGTGAACTCGTCGCCCCCCAGCCGCGAGACGGTGTCGCTCGCGCGCACGCAGTCGGCGATCCGCCTCGCCGCCTCGAGCAGCACCGTGTCGCCCGCGGAATGCCCGAGGGTGTCGTTCACGCTCTTGAAGTGGTCGAGGTCGATGAACAGCACCGCGAAGCGTCCCTCCTCGCGCCGGCAGCGCGCGATCTCCTGGCCGAGGCGGTCCTTGAAGAGAAGCCGGTTGGGCAGCCCGGTGAGCGTGTCGTAGTGGGCCTGCAGGTAGAGCTGCTCGTCGCGCCAGGCCGAGGAGACGGCCACCGCGATGCGGTCGGCGAACTCGCGCGCCTGCTTCTGCTCCTCGTCGTTGCGCACCGAGGCGGCGCGGTAGCCCAGCACCAGCGCGCCGCACACCGCGTTGCGCCAGACGACGGGCTGCACGAAGGCCGTGCGCATGCCCGCTTCGGCGAGGTGGGCGAGGTGGCCCGGCGTCGGCCCGTCGAGCGCGACCCACGAGCCCTGGGGATCGGACTCGAGGGCGCGCCGTCCCTCCTCGGTCACGTTCACGCTCGTGAGAACGATCCTCGCGTCGGGCGGTGGGCCGCGGAAGTAGACGCGGGCCTGCGAAGGGTCGTCGCGGTCGAGGAGCGTCACGCCGAGCGCGTCGGCGGGCACGACCTCGCCCATGCGCGCGATGACCGTGCGGACCACCTCCTCCGTGTCTCCGGCCGAGAGGATGAGCCGGTCGACCTCCGAGAGCGCCTTGAGCGCGGCGAACTGGTGCCCGAGCCTCGCGGACATGTTGTCGAACGCCGCGGCGAGCTCGCCGAACTCGTCGTCGCGCCTCATGTCCAGGCGGGTCGAGAAGTCGCTCTTCGCGATGGCGCGCGCCCGGCCCGCCAGCCGCTCGACGGGCACGAGGATGCTGCGCGCCTGGCGGATGGTGAGCCAGGTGACGAGGAGCAGCGCGAGGGCGACCACGAGCACGAAGACCTGCCGGAACTCGGTCACCGGCGCGAGCTGGAAGCTCTCCGGCTGGCTCGCGACGACCATCCAGTCCGGCGCGCCGAAGACGGCCCGCAGGAACTGGCCCCAGACGGTGCCGCGCTGGGGCTCCCCGTCGCGCATCCAGCGCACGGAGCGCAGGCTGGACTGGCTCGTCGCGGAATCGGGATTGCGCGCCGCCGCCTCGGCGTCGGGCCTCGGGCAGTGCAGGAGCACGCGCGTGCCGTCCTCGACGATGCAGAACTCGGTGGCGACGGGATGCAGGTCCGCCGAGCCCCAGAGGTAGTCGGGCGCGAGCTCTCCCACGATCGCGCGGCCCTCGCCGGGGACCGGCGGCGCGATGGCGAGGAACACGCGGGCCGCCGCCCCGTCCGGCACGACGAGGAGGGCGGACTTGCCCTGGGCGAGGCGCTCCAGCGTTTCGGCGGGGAAGGGCGGGACCCGCAGCGGGCCGAAGCGGGCGAGCGCGTTTCCGTCCTCGCCGACCGTGCCCAGGGCGAGGAAGCTGCGGCGAGCGAGCGAGTCCTGCGGCAGCCTTCCTCCGGGGCGGCTCGCGGCCGCGACCGCCAGCTCCTCGGCGAGGAGGAGGCGCTCGAAGATCGCCATGCCGTAGGTCTTCGCGTTCGCCGCGAGCCGCCGCTCGCCCTGCTGGAGCAGGAGGTCGCGAACCTGGGTGAGCGAGAGCACGGCCATCGCCGCGAGAGGCACGAGGGCGGAGAGCACGAACAGCAGGAAGACGCGGCGCGCGACGCGGCCGGTGAGGAAGCGCCCGCCGGGGGCGCTCAAGGATCGAAGTCCTTCGCGAGGCCGATGAAGCGCCCGTCGCGCGCCCGGACCACGTCGTCGCGGCTCACGGGCGTCACGAGCGGCGCCTTCGACTGGCCGTCCTTGCCCAGGCTGTAGAGGTCGAAGTCGGAGTTGAGGGGCGCGAGCTTCTTGTCCTTGCGCGCCTGGCCGTTGCCCCTCCGGGTCTCGAGGTTGTAGTACTGGTAGGGCCGGCCCCAGGGGTCGAGCTTCTGGTCGAAGCCGACTTCGCCCAGCGTCGCGGGAAACTCGCGCGCGTCGTTCTGGTGGAGCTTGAGGGCCGTGGCGATCGCGCCGATGTCGGTGACGGCCTGGTTCACGAGCACGCGATCGCGGTAGCGGCCGTAGGCGGCCGAGGCGAGGGCGGCGAGGATCGCGACGATCGCGAGGACGATCGTCAGCTCGACCATCGTGAACCCGGTCTCGGGGCGAATCGTACCGGCGTGTTCGCGGCGCCTGGGGGTCATGGGTCGGGCCTGCCGTGCGGCTGGCGGCCGGCCTCCTTTTATGGGGGAATCTTCCCTCGCGCGAGGGTGCGCCAAGTCGGAGCCCCCGGCAATGACGCATTTCACAATTCGGGCCGGGAACATTCGCTACCGGCCGAGGGGAATGCGCCGCTCCTCGACCGCGTGGCAGGCGACCGACGCGCCCTCGAAATCCATGAGCTCGGGGCGCTCCGCGCGGCAGCGCTCGTTCGCGTGCGGGCAGCGCGGGTGGAAGGCGCAGCCCGTCGGCGGGTCCAGCGGGTTGGGCACCTCGCCCGCCACCGGCGTCCTCTCCTTGCCGCTCATGGTGATGTCGGGGATGGCGCTCTCCAGCATCCGCGTGTAGGGGTGCAGCGGGCGGTCGAAGAGCGTGCGGGTGGGCGCGATCTCCACGATGCGCCCCAGGTACATCACGCCCACGCGGTCGGAGATGTGCGAGACGACCGCGAGGTTGTGGGAGATGAAGAGATAGGTGAGGCCGTGCTCGCGCTGCAGGTCCTTCATGAGGTTCAGGATCTGCGCCTGCACCGAGACGTCGAGGGCGCTCGTGGGCTCGTCGCAGACGAGGAACTCCGGGTTCGAGGACAGGGCGCGCGCGATCGAGATGCGCTGGCGCTGCCCGCCGGAGAACTCGTGCGGGAACTTCTCGGCGTCGTTCGCCGAGAGGCGCACGTCCTCCAGCAGCTCGCCCACGCGCCTGGCGATCGCCGCCTCGCCGCGGATGATCCCGTGCTGGCGGATGGGCTCGGCGATGATCCTGCCCACGCGCCAGCGCGGGTTGAGGCTCGCGTAGGGGTCCTGGAAGATCATCTGGAAGCGCCGGCGCATCGCGAGCATCTCCGAGCGCGAGGCGATGGCGCCCATGTCCTGGCCGTCGAAGACGATGGAGCCGCGCGAGGGCGCGTAGAGCCCGCAGATGAGGCGCGCGATGGTGGACTTGCCGCAGCCGGATTCCCCCACGAGCGAGAGCGTCTCGCCGCGGGCGATCGTGAAGCTCACGCCGTCCACGGCCTTGAGAAGGAGCCGCGGGGCGCCCTCGAGCACGCGGTTGAGCCACGGGCGCGAGACGTCGAAGTCGCGGGCGAGGCCCTTCACCTCCAGCAG
>CALEJW010000112.1 GCA_937898635.1 uncultured Pseudomonadota bacterium
CCCCCGACCCCTCTCCGCCTCACCCCCGACCCCTCTCCTGAAGGAGAGGGGAGAAAAGCGGCTCCCTCTCCCTCCGGGAGAGGGCTGGGGTGAGGGCTCGCGAAAGTGCGAAGATGGCGCCATGGACCCGGACGAGCTGCCCCGCGCGATCGCCCGCGCGAGGGACCTCCTCGAGCACTCCACCGCCATCGCGGTGCTCACCGGCGCGGGCATCTCCGCGGAATCCGGCATTCCCACCTTCCGCGACGCGCTCACCGGCCTGTGGGCGAAGTATCGTCCCGAGGAGCTCGCCACGCCGGAAGCCTTCGCCGCGAACCCGAAGCGCGTCTGGGACTGGTACGCGGAGCGGCGCGCGGCGGTGACGGCGGCGCGTCCCAACGCCGGGCACCGCGCGCTCGCCGAGATCGAGCGCCACTGCGAGGAGCGTGGCGCGGGCTTCACCCTCGTCACGCAGAACGTGGACGGCCTCCACGAGGCCGCCGGCAGCCGCCACGTGATCGAGCTGCACGGCAACATCCGCCGCGTGAAGTGTTTCGACCGCCACCACTCCGTCGAGTCCTGGCGCGAGGAGGGCGAAGTCCCCGCCTGCCCCCATTGCGGCTCGCTCCTGCGACCGGATGTCGTCTGGTTCGGGGAGATGCTGCCGGCCGACGGGCTCGCGCTCGCCTTCGCGGCGGCGCGCGGCTGCGACGTCTTTCTCTGCGTGGGCACCTCCGCCCTCGTCACGCCCGCGGCTTCGCTGCCGTTCATGGCCCTCGAAGCGGGCGCGCGCGTGATCGAGGTGAACCCGGTCCCCGGCCTCGGGGAGGCGGCCACCGAGAGCCTGCGCGGCACCGCGGCGCAGATCCTGCCGCTCCTCGTGGGCCCCGACATCGCCTCCTAGCGAACGCGCCCGTTGACCCGAGTCAACGGGCGGGCCGGCGGGCGGACTAGATTGGAGGCGTGGGCTCCGTCGTGAAGCGCTTCCTTCGCGCCGCGGCCGGGCTGCTCTTGGCGTTCGCCGCGACGCTTCCCGTTTCCACCGGGGCATTCGCCCGGGGGCAGGAGGCAGTCGATCTCTATCTCTTCTGGCGCGTCGGCTGCCAGCACTGCGAGCACGAGAAGGCCTTCCTCGCGCGCCTTGCCGAGAGCGAGCCGCGGCTTCGCCTTCATTCCTTCGAGATGCTCGAAGACCCCGCGGGGCGGGAGATCGTCCGGCGCGTGGGCGAGCGCCTCGACGTAACCACCGGCGCCGTGCCGCTCACGGTGGTGGGCGACCGCGTCTTCGCGGGCTACCTCGGCGACGATTCCACCGGGCGCCTGATCGCGGAGCGCGTGGCGCAGTGCCTCGCCATGGCCTGCCCCGACTCGGTGAAGCCCTTGCTCGCGGCGGGCGGCGGCGGGACGCAGACGGGGAAGGCGGCGGCCGGCACCGTTCTTCCCGAGTCGTTGAGCCTGCCGCTTGTGGGAGAGGTGCGCACCGCGAACCTCTCGCTTCCCGCGCTCACCCTGCTCCTCGCGGCGGTGGACGGATTCAACCCCTGCGCGATGTGGGTGCTCGTCTTCCTCCTCGGTCTCCTCGTGGCGATGAAGGACCGGCGGCGCATGTGGCTCCTGGGCAGCGCCTTCGTCGCGGCTTCCGCGCTCGTCTACTTCCTCTTTCTCGCCGCGTGGCTCAACGTCTTCCTCTTCATCGGCACCGTGGCGTGGATCCGCTGGGTGATCGCCGCGGTCGCGATCGGCGGTGGCGTCCTCTACCTGCGGGAGTTCGTCACGAACCCGGATGCCGTGTGCAAGGTCACCGGCGCCGAGGAGCGCCGCCGCGTCTTCGACCGACTGCGCGATCTCACCAATCGCGAGCAGCTCTGGCTCGCGCTCGCCGGGATCGTGGCGCTCGCCTTCGCGGTGAACGTGGTCGAGCTCATCTGCTCGGCCGGCATACCCGCGGTCTACACGCAGGTCCTCGTGCAGAGCCGGCTCCCGGCGTGGGAGTACTACGGCTATCTCGCGCTCTACATCCTCGTCTTCATGCTGGACGACCTCGTCGTCCTTTTCGCGACCCTCGGTGCCCTCGAAGTCACGGGGCTCACCAGCCGCTACACGCGCTGGTCCAATCTCCTGGGCGGCCTCGTGCTCCTCGCCCTGGGCGCCCTTCTCGTCCTGCGCCCCGCCTGGCTCTCCTTCGGCTAGCCGCGCCTACCAGCCGATCGCCTTGGGCAGCCACAGCGCGATGGCGGGGAAGAGGAAGACCAGCGTCACCGCGAGCACCTGCATGCCGATGAAGGGGATCACGCCGAGGTAGATCTGGCGCGTGGTCACCTCCGGCGGCGCCACCCCCTTCAGGAAGAAGAGCGCCCAGCCGAAGGGCGGCGTGAGGAAGGAGGTCTGCAGGTTCACGCAGATGAGCATCGCGAGCCACACGAGGTCCACGCCCTGGCTCACGAACACCGGCAGGAAGAGCGGCACGGCGATGTAGCTGATCTCGATCCACTCGAGGAAGAAGCCGAGCACGAAGATGAGGAGCATCAGGAACCAGATGTCGGCCGCCACGCCCCCGGGGAGGAACTCGAACATGCGCGTGATGAGGTCCTCGCCGTGCAGCCCCCGGAAGGCGAGGGAGAACACCTGCGCGCAGACGAGGATGAACATCATCATGGCCGTGATCATGGTGGTGGACTGCACGGCGTCGCGCAGCACCTTGAGGGACATCCGCCCCGCGAAGGCGGTGACGAGGATCGCGCCCAGCGCCCCCATGGAGGCGGCCTCCGTGGGCGCGGCCACGCCGCCGATGATGGAGCCCAGCACGGCGACCACCAGCAGGACCGGCGGCACGACCACCTTGAAGAAGCGGATCCAGAGGTCGCGGCTCGCGAGCGCGTCGCGCTCCGCCTTGGGGATGGGCGGCATGAGGCCGGGCTTCACCATGCCCAGCACCACGATGTACACGCAGTAGAGCGCCGCGAGCAGCATCCCCGGCCCCACCGCCGCCGCGAAGAGCGTGCCCACGGAGAGCTGCAGGATGTCGGCGAGGAGGATGAGGATGAGCGAGGGCGGGATGATCTGCCCCAGCGTGCCGGAGGCGCAGATCGCCCCGCAGGCGAGCCCCGGGTCGTAGCCGCGCTTGAGGAGCGTGGGCAGCGTGAGGAGGCCTAGCGTAATAACGGTGGCGCCGACGATGCCGGTCGTAGCACCCATCAGCACGCCCACGCCGATGATGCCGAGCGCCATGCCGCCGCGAAGCCCCCCCGCGAGGTGTCCCACGACGTCGAGGAGGTCGTCGGCCAGGCGCGACTTCTCCAGCATCACGCCCATGAAGACGAAGAGCGGGATCGCGAGCCACTGGTAGTTGGCCACCACGCCGAAGATGCGCGGCGGCAGCAGGTTGAAGAGCCCCGCGCCGAACCCGAGCCAGCCGAAGACGAAACCCACGGTCGCGAGCGTGAGCGCCACCGGGATGCCCGCGAGGAGCAGCACGAAGAAGCTCCCCAGCATGAGGAGCGCGAGGATCTCCTGGCCGCTCACGGCGAGCCCCGGAGCTTTCGCAGCTTCGCGACCACGCCCAGCAGCGTGGCGAGGCTCTGGAGTGCCAGCAGCGCGAAACCCGCGGGAATGAGCGCCTTCAGCGCCCAGCGGTGCGGCAGCCCGCCGGGGTCGGGCGAGCCCTCGTCGATCACCCACGCCTGGCGGACGTAGTTGAGCGAGAGCCAGACGATGAGCAGCGATACCGCGATGCCCAGGACCTGGGAGACGACCTCCACGCGAAGCTGCGCCCTCGGGGAGAGCTTCGCGTAGACGACGTCCACCCGGACGTGCTCGCCCTTGAGGAGCGCGTAGGGGATGCCGAAGAGGATGAGGGGCGCGAGGAGGTGCCACTCCAGTTCCTGCGCCCACACCGAGCCCACGCTGAAGAGATAGCGCAGCACGACGTTCGTGGCCATGAGGACCACGATCACGAGCGCGAGCCAGGAGGCCGCGCGGCCGATCACGTCGACCGCGCGTTCGATGCCCTCGCGCACCGCCTAGGCCTGGACCTTGTTGTGGTACACGGTCTCGCTGTAGCCGCTCCAGGCGTCGTACTTCGCCTTGTAGGCCATGTAGGAGTCGTGCACCTTCTTCGTGACGGGGTCCTTCGCCACGGCCTCGGCGAGCACCTTCGCCGTCTGCGCGCGCAGCGCCTTGATCACGTCATCGGGCAGCGGTCGGGCGATAACGCCCTGGTTCTTCACCAGGTCCTCCATCGCTTCCGCGTTGGTCTTCTGGCACCAGCCTTCGCTGATCACGTTGCACGCGGCGGCGGCGTTCTCGACCACGGCCTGGAGGTCCTTGGGGAGCTTCTCCCACGCGGCCTTGTTGATGAGGAGCTCGGAGACGGTGGCGGGCTCGTGCCAGCCGGTGGTGTAGTAGTACTTCGCGGCCTTCTGCAGGCCCAGGCGGCGGTCCTGGTAGGGGCCGACGAACTCGGCCGCGTCGATCACGCCGCGCTCCAGCGCCGGGAAGATCTCGCCGCCGGGCAGCAGCTTCACGTCCACGCCGAGGGAGGCGTACACCTTGCCCGCGAGGCCGGGGATGCGCATCTTGAGGCCCTTGAAGTCGGCGACCGACTTGATCTCCTTCTTGAACCAGCCGGTCATCTGCACGCCCGTGTTGCCGCAGGGCAGGGCGACCATGCCGAAGGGCGCGTACACCTCGTTCCAGAGCGCGAGGCCGCCACCGTCGTAGAACCAGCCGTTGATGCCCTGGAAGTTCAGGCCGAAGGGCACGGCCGTGAAGTACTGCGCGGCGAAGGTCTTGCCGGTCCAGAAGTAGCTGTTGGCGTGGTTCATCTCGACGGTGCCGGAGCGCACGGCGTCGAAGCCCTCCAGCGCCGGGATCAGCTCGCCCGCGCCGTAGACCTGGATCTTCAACCGCCCGCCGCTCATCGCGTCGATGCGCTTGGCGAGGTCCGTGGCGCTGCCGGGGCCGTCCATGTAGAAGGGCGCGCCCTTGGGGTACGCGCTCGTCATCTTCCACGTGAAGGTGGACTGCGCCTTGGCGATCATGGGGAAGCCGAGCGTGCCGGCGGCGACGCCGGTCGCGGCGCCGGCGGTGAGGAAGGAACGGCGGGAGGTGCTCATGGGTTCTCCTGGATGGGGGAAAAGGAAACGCGTCCGCGGTTTCCACCGCGGGGTTTCCCTCCATCAGCAAGACCCGGGCCAGCGCCGGAATGGCGCCTGGCGCGCCAATTCGGGACCGCTACGCACATTCGCGGTGCGGCGGGCGCACCACCTTCGCCGGTATCAGCGCCT
>CALEJW010000113.1 GCA_937898635.1 uncultured Pseudomonadota bacterium
GCCCAGAAGCTCACCGGTTTCAACGCCTGGTCGAAGGTCGTCGGCAACACGGTGAAGGCCACCGTGGACGGCAAGCAGTTGGAGGAGTACTACGACAGCAACGGCGTGGCGAAGCACCTGGAAGGCGGCAGCAAGGTCAGCACCGGGAAGTGGGTCCTGGAAGGGGCGAACGTCTGCTTCACCTACCCGGGCGAAGGGAAGGCCTGTTACGTGATCGAAGTCGATGGCGACATCGCGACGTTCACGTCGAAGACCCATGGCGGGTTCCGGGCGACGATCATCCCGGGAAATCCGAACAAGCTTTGACGCGCCTTCGGCGCCTCGAGGCAACGGCCCACGCGAGGTGAGCCGTTGCCGGCGAAGCGGGAGACGATCGTGCCATTCACGCCGTTTCACATGGGTCCGGCGCTGGCGCTCAAGGCCCTGGCGGGCCGGCACTTCAGCGTCCTCTCCTTCGGGATCGCCCAGGTCGCGATCGACATCGAGCCCCTGGTCGGCATGATTCGCGACGCGGACGTCCTCCACGGGTGGAGTCACAGCTACGCCGGGGCCACCCTCATCGCGATCGGGGTCGCGATCCTCTCGCCCCCGGCGTGTCGCCTGATCCTCGCCCGCTGGAACGGCGAGCTCGATCGCCACGGCCTCGCGTGGTTGCGCTCCCCCTCGACGATCGGCCGGGTACCGGTTGCGACGGGGGCGTTCGTGGGCACCTACAGTCATGTTGCGCTCGACAGCTTCATGCACGCGGACATGAGCCCGCTTTCTCCCTGGTCGAAATCGAATGAGCTGCTCGGAGCCCTGTCCTACGGGGAATTGCACGCCGTCTGCGTGGCCGCGGGAGTATTCGGCGTCGCCGCCTGGTTCATCGCGGGGCTCCGGACGCGGAGGCGACGGCATGCGGACTGAATCCCCATGAACCGCGCACTCCGGGAAGCCTACGAAACGGAACTGGCCGCCGCTGCCGCCGCCCGCCGCGCCGGAAACACCGAGATGGCGTTTCACCATCTCGCCCGCGCGCACATCCTGGGCCAGCGCCATACGCTCCGGCACGTGCATGCCCATTGGCTGATGTTGAAGCTGGGCGCTTCGGCGGGCGCGTGGGGAGAGGTCGCGGGACAACTGTCGCGGATCGTCGCGGCGGCCGTCTTCTCGCGCATCTGGATTCCCGAGGGCAATACCGGCCGTGCCGACGTGAGCGCGCTGAAGCCGATGCCCATCCCCGACGACCTGCGGCGCCTGCTGGAGGCGGACGGTGACTGACAAGGCGTCCACGGAGCACCCGCCCATGTCCCAATCGATCCTCACCTACCGCGGCGCCGTGTACCCGTGGCACTGCGACCACATCGGGCACATGAACGTCATGTGGTACGTCGGCAAGTTCGACGAGGCCACCTGGAGCCTGTTTCGCGAGGTGGGGCTGACGCCGTCGTACCTGCGGGCCTCGGGCCGGGGCATGGCCGCGGTCGAGCAGCGCATCTTCTATCTTCGCGAGCTCCACGCCGGCGCGGTGGTGAGCGTCCGCTCGGTCGTCGACGAGGTCAGGGACAAGGTGATCGTCTTCACCCACGAGATGACGAACGACGAAACGGGCGAGGTCGCGGCCCGCACGGTGCTGACCGGTGTCCACCTGGACACCGCGACGCGGCGCTCGTGCGCGTTCGAGCCGCACATCCGGGAGGCGGCAACGCGGCTTGCCGCCGCGCAGGCAGGCGCCGGTGACCGCGGCGCGGCGTGACAAGCCGTCCGGGCGGGCCCCCGGCGCCATCGCGCTCCTGGCGAGCTCGCGGCGAAACGGCAACACGGGCCGGTTCCTGGATCGCATCGCCTCGGGGCTGGGCGTCGAGGTCGTCGATCTCGCGTCCAAGCGGATTTCCGCCTACGACTACGAGCACGGCAACCGCGGCGACGACTTCGAGCCCCTGATGAAGCGCGTGCTGGGGTTCGGGCAGGTGATCTTCGCCTCGCCGGTCTACTGGTACGCGGTGAGCTCCCCCATGAAGGCCTTCCTCGACAGGATCACGGATTTTCTCGACCTGCCGGAGCTCCTGGCCGACGGCCGGCGGCTGCGCGGAAAGTCGGCCTTCGTGGTGGCCACCTCGATCTACGAGGAAGCGCCGAAGCCGTTCGTGGACGCCTTCACCGATACCTTCGCCTACCTCGGCATGCGCTACGGCGGGATGGCGCACGCCAATTGCGCCGACGGCTACGACCCGGCGAGACACGAGGCGGAAGCGGAGAGATTCGTCCGGCTGGTGAAGGGCGATGCGGCACGCCATCGGCGCTCCGCTACGCGCGATCGACGCGAACCTGGAAGCAGTTGAACCTCGAGCGAACGTGCACGTAGGCCGTCGCGGGGTCGGCGAGGATCTTCCGGCAGGCCTCTTCCAGCTCGCTGCCGGGCAGCACGGCGCCCGTCTCGTAGCGGATCCAGTCGTCGTGCCCGTAGCCGCGGACGAGGGCGGGCTGCAGGTGCCGGAACCAGTCCGGCAGCGATTCCCCCTCGTAGCGCGGGCACTCGCGCTCGTGCAGGAAGATCGGGCCGACCTCGGCGTAGGGCTGCGCCTGGGCAAAGGGGCGATAGGCGAGCACCAGCATCCTCTCGCCCTCGCCCATCAGTTGCAGGCAGTGGCGGCAGGGGTTGCGGGCGCCTTCGGCCGCGCGCGCGATCGCGGCCTGGCCGTTCGCGTCCGGTCCGCCGGCGCGAATCGATCCGGCATGTTCGCTGGGTATTCCCTGGACAAGCAGTCGCATGTGAAGTCTCCCGAGGATTGGCGTCGTGTGTCCGGGCCAATGTACCCGCGCCGCGATCGCCGCTCTCGCCGTTCCCGGACATGCAATTCGCCATCGCCGGCTGGCCTGCCGGCTTCCGAAGTGACAGGATGGTCCCGGTTCGGGATCCGGCCCCCGGGGCCGACGATGCGGGGAGGACGACGATGCTGAAGACCTATCGCGGAAGTTGCCATTGCGGCGCCGTGCGATTCGAGGCGGACCTGGATCTCTCGGAGGGCTCCTATCGCTGCAACTGCTCGATATGCCGGCGCAACCGCTTCTGGCCCGCGGTCGCCATGCCGGATCGCTTCCGTCTCGTCTCCGGGCAGGACATGCTCACCGAGTACCGTTTCAACACGGGGAAGAACCAGCACTTTTTCTGCAAGGCCTGCGGCGTGCGGCCGTTCGGCGTGGGAAACGAGACGCCGGTGGGAAAAATGTACGGCGTGAACATCGGCTGCCTCGAGGGGGTGGGCGAGGAGGAGCTCTCGCGGATTCCCGTCACCTTCGTGGACGGCATGAACGACGACTGGGGGAACGCGCCCGCGTGGACATCCCACCTGTAGGCGAGCGCGGCGGCCCGGCGATGAAGCTGACGATCCTCCACGTGAAGCTCGCCCACACGGCGATCTTCGTGGTGCTGAGCGCCTGCGTCCTCTACGTGCTCGCCTCGGGAGCCCTGGGGCAGGTCACGCGGTGGACCTGGGCCGCGATCGCCGCCATCGTCGTCGAAGGCATCGTCCTCGCGCTGTCCGGCGGCAGGTGCCCGCTCACCGCGCTGGCGGAGCGGCTCGGCGCCAGCGACGGAAGCGTGTCCGATATCTTCCTGCCGCGCTGGTTCGCCGACCGCATCTTCCCGATCTGCGGCACGGCGTTCCTGATCGGTTGTACCCTTGTCGCGGCCCGGGCCTGGGGCTGGTGAAGCGGCCGCCCGGCAGCGCGGCATTGCCCGCCAACCCTGGGGAGATCCGACCATGACGACAGGAACCGTTCGCCTCCATCGCGTGCTTCGCGCCGCTCCGGAGAAGGTCTACCGCGCCTTCCTCGATGCCGGGGCGCTGGCCAAGTGGCTGCCGCCCTACGGGTTCACCTGCAGCGTCGAGCGCCTGGACGCGCGTGCCGGGGGTGGCTTCCGGATGTCGTTCCACAACTTCACGACCGGCCAGGGGCATTCCTTCGGCGGCGAGTACCTGGAGCTGGTGCCGGGCGAGCTCATCCGCTACACGGACAAGTTCGACGACCCGAACCTGCCCGGCGAGATGCGGGTCGCGGTGACGCTGAAGGCGGTCTCCTGCGGGACGGACCTGCAGGTCGTGCAGGAAGGCATTCCGGAGATGATCCCGCTGGAGATGTGCTACCTGGGCTGGCAGGAATCCCTCGCCCAGCTCGCCCACCTCGTCGAGCCCGACATTCCGGGATAGCGCGCGCGGGCCACGCCGCCATGCCGACGACGACGATGCCGGGCAGGCCGGATGGCGGGTCATCCGCAGCAGCGCGACCGGTCGAGCGGCTGCGCGGCCTCGCCCTGGCGATCCTCGACGACGGCGTGCCCGCGTCCACGCGGCGACCGGAGGTCCTCGAGATGGCGGAGATCCTCGCG
>CALEJW010000114.1 GCA_937898635.1 uncultured Pseudomonadota bacterium
CCTTCGACGTCGTGGTCATCGGCGCCGGCGCGGCCGGCATGATGTGCGCGGCCACGGCGGGCCGTCGCGGCCGCCGCGTGCTCCTCGTGGACCACTACCCGAAGCTCGGCGAGAAGATCCGCATCTCCGGCGGCGGGCGCTGCAACTTCACCAACCTGCACGCCTCGCCCGCGAACTACCTCTCGGCCAACCCGGCCTTCTGCCGCTCGGCGCTCGCGCGCTACACGCCGCGCGACTTCATCGCCCTGGTGGACCGCCACCGCATCGCCTGGCACGAGAAGACCCTGGGGCAGCTCTTCTGCGACGGGAGCGCGACCCAGGTGATCGCGATGCTCAGGGCGGAGTGCGACGCGGCGGGCGTCGCCTGGCGCATGCCCTGCGAGGTGCGCGGCGTCTTGCGCGCGGGCGGGCGATTCCGCATCGATACGGCCGCCGGCCCCGTCACCGCCGCTTCCCTCGTCATCGCGACCGGCGGCCTCACGGTGCCGAAGATCGGCGCCACGCCCTTCGGCTACCGCGTGGCGGAGCAGTTCGGGCTCGCCGTCGTGCCGCCGAAGCCCGCGCTGGTGCCCCTGAGCCTCGACCCGCAGACGCTCGCGCGCTACGGCGACCTCTCCGGCGTCTCCGTGGACGCGGAAGTCTCCTGCCGCGGCGCGCGCTTCCGCGAGGCGGTGCTCTTCACGCACCGCGGGCTTTCGGGCCCGGCGATCCTGCAGGCCTCCAGCTACTGGCAGGACGGTCCCGCGACGGAACCGCTTCGCGTGAATCTCCTCCCCGGCACCGACATCGGCGCCTGGCTCGCGGACCACCGCCGCGCGAAGGCGCAGCTCGCCACGCTGCTCGCCGAGCGGATCCCGAAGCGCCTCGCGCAGGCCTGGTGCGACGCCCACGGCCTCGCAGGTCCCATGGCCGGGCTTTCCGACAAGGCGATCGGCGAAACCGCACGCTCGCTCGGCGACTGGCCCGTGCACCCTTCCGGCACGCTCGGCTACAACAAGGCCGAGGTGACGCTGGGCGGCGTGGACACGCGGGGGCTCTCGTCGAAGACGATGGGCGCCACCGCCGTGCCGGGACTCTTCTTCATCGGCGAGGTGGTCGACGTGACCGGCCACCTCGGCGGCTACAACTTCCAGTGGGCCTGGGCCTCGGGCCACGCCGCGGGCGAGGCGGCCTAGCCGCCGCCGTTCCTCGCACCACCTGCGATGCACGCGGCATGAGGAGATCTTCGTCGCAGGACGGCGGAATCACCGGTGTCGAAGCGGGAGTACGAATTCGGGGAGGCTTGGGAGGTCGAAATTTTTTTCCTTGGCCAGATGAAATTGCTGCTGGCGTCGACTCCGGGGAGATCGCGCGTACGGCTCCAGCCGTGACGCCCGAGGCAATTTGACCTGGCCAAGGAAAAAAATTTCGACCTCCCAAGCCTCCCCACCCAAATTCTCCGCT
>CALEJW010000115.1 GCA_937898635.1 uncultured Pseudomonadota bacterium
AGCCTGCCCAACGTGCCCATCGCGCTCTACCAGGGGGCGACCAGCTTTCCGCTCATCGCGATCCCGCTCTTCATCCTCGCGGCCGCGATCATGAACACCTCCGGGATCTCGCACCGCCTCATCGACTTCTGCCAGGCGCTCGTCGGCTGGGTGAGGGGGGCGCTCGCCCAGGTGAACGTGCTGAGCCACATGTTCTTCGCCGAGATCTCGGGCTCGGCGGTGGCGGGCGTGGCCGCCACCGCTTCCATCATCATGCCGGCCATGAAGGCGCGCGGCTACCCGGGTCCGTTCACCGCCGCGGTGACCTCCTCGACGGCGACGCTCGCGATCATCCTGCCGCCGTCGATCCCCATGATCCTCTACGCGGTCATGGCGGGCACTTCCGTCGTGCAGATGTTCGTCGCGGGCATCGTGCCGGGCCTGCTCACGGGATTCGGCTTCATGGGCCTGTGCTACTGGTACGCCCTCCGCTACAACTGGCCGGTGGAGGAGATCTTCCAGTGGGGCAAGCTCTGGCGCGCCTTCAAGCACGCGTTCTGGGCGCTGACGCTCCCCATCATCATCCTGGGCGGGATCTTCGGAGGCATCGTCACCGCGACCGAGGGCGCGGCCCTCGCGGTGTTCGCCGCGCTCCTCGTGGGAGGCCTGGTCTATCGCGAGCTCGACTGGCCGCGGCTGCGCGAGGCGATCATCGAGGGCGCGGTGCAGACGGGTGCCGTGATGCTGCTGGTGGCCGCCTCGGCCCTGCTCGGCCTCTACCTCACCGAAGTGCAGCTTCCGCAGAAGATCGCGGCGGCGATGCTTTCCGTCACCAACGAGAAGTGGGCCATCCTCGCGATCCTGAACGTCTTCTTCCTCGTCATCGGCATGTTCCTGCATTCGGCCGCCGCCATCATCCTGGTGGTGCCCATCGTGATGCCGGTGGTGACCGCGGCGGGGATCGATCCGGTCCACTTCGGCGTGATCGTGACGCTCAATCTCGCGATCGGCCAGCAGACGCCGCCCGTGGCGAGCGTGCTGCTGCTCACCTGCTCGATCGCGAAGGAGAGCGTCTGGGACGTGACCCGGGCCAACATCCCCTTCATCGGGGTGCTCCTGTTCACGCTCCTGATGATCACTTACGTCCCGGTGGTGACGCTGGGGCTGGTGGACCTGTTCTACCGCTAGCCGATGACCGAGACCATCCTCGTCGAGCGCGCGGGCGACATCGCCACCGTCGTGCTGAACCGCCCCGAGAAGTTGAACGCCCTCACGCGGACCATGTGGGGCCGGCTCGGGGACGCCTTCCTCGAGCTCGACGGCGACGACTCGGTGCGCTGCATCGTGCTGCGCGGCGCGGGGGAGAAGGCGTTCGCGCCCGGCAACGACATCTCGGAGTTCGAGACCGAGCGCTCCAACGTCGAGCAGGCGAGAGCCTACGGGGCGGTGATGACGCGCACGATCGAGGCGATCGGCGGCTGCCGCCATCCGGTGGTCGCGCAGATCCACGGCGTGTGCGTGGGCGGGGGCCTGGAGATCGCGGGCCTCGCGGACCTTCGCATCTGCGGGGAGTCGAGCCGCTTCGGGGTGCCGATCAACCGGCTGGGGCTCGTGATGGCCTACGCCGAGATCGGCGCCCTCATCCGCCTCGCGGGCGAGGCGGTGGCGCTCGAGATCCTCCTCGAGGGCCGCGTCTTCGGGGCGCAGGAGGCGAAGGAGAAGGGCCTCGTCACGCGCGTCGTGCCCGATGCCGAGGTCGCCGCCGAGGCGCAGGCCACCGCGCGCCGCATCGCCGACGGGGCGCCGCTCGTGGCGCGCTGGCACAAGAAGTTCGCGCGCCGCCTGCGCGAGGCCTCGCCCCTCACCGCGGCCGAACTCGACGAGGGCTACGCCTGCTACGCCACCGAGGACTTCCACATCGGCCGCCGCGCCTTCCTCGCCAAGGCGAAGCCGCGATTCGAGGGGCGGTAGGGAGTGATGCGGGGGCAAGTCCCGGGAACGCCGATGAACGCCGATGAATGCACTGGGGAGTGATGCGGGGGCAAATCCTGGGAACGCCGATGAACGCCGATATCACGCCGATGAACGCCGACAAGGCCATGAACGATGCAGAGTCACTCGAGCGGGGCGCAATGGCGCAATTGAGTTTCGTCGGCAATGAGTGTCACGCCGTGCATTCATCGGCGTTCATCGGCGTGATATCGGCGTTCATCGGCGTTCCCGAGATTTTCGCGTGGATAACTCGATGACCGGACCGCTGGCAGGAATACGCGTCGTCGAGCTCGCGCAGATCATGGCGGGCCCCACCTGCGGGATGCTGCTCGCCGACATGGGCGCCGACGTGATCAAGGTCGAGAAGCTGCCCGGAGGCGACGACACGCGCTCCTACACGCGGCCCTCCATCGAGGGCGAGTCGGCCGCCTTCATGATGCTCAACCGCAACAAGCGCGGCATCGCGGTGAACTTGAAGACCGCGGGGGGCCTGGAGGTCGTCAAGCGCCTCCTCGCCACCGCCGACGTGGTGACGGAGAACTACCGCAAGGGCACCCTCGAGAAGCTGGGGCTCGGCTGGGACGTCCTGCAGGCCCTCAACCCGCGCCTCGTCTATTGCGTCGTGTCGGGCTACGGGCGCACCGGGCCCTACGCCGACAAGGGCGGCTTCGACCTGATCGCCCAGGGCTTCTCGGGGCTCATGTCGATCACGGGCGAGCCCGGCGGCGCGCCGGTGAAGTCCGGCTCCCCCATCGCCGACATCAACGCCGGCATCTTCGCGGCCCTCGGCGTGGTCTCCGCGCTGCACGCCCGCCACGCGAGCGGGCGCGGGCAGATGGTGGACACCTCCCTCATGGAGGCGGCGATCCAGCAGACCTACTGGCAGAGCGCCATCTACTTCGCCACCGGCGAGAACCCCGGGCCCACGGGCTCGGCGCACATCCTCACCGCGCCCTACCAGGCCTTCCCCACCGCCGACGGCTGGATCAACGTGGGCGGGGCGAACCAGGCCAACTGGGAGAGGATCGCCCGGGCGATCGGCCGCGAGGACCTTCTCGCCGACGCTCGCTTCGCGACCAACGGAGATCGCATGAAGCACCTCGCGGAGCTGACGCCCCTCATCGCCGAGCGCATGAAGTCGAGGCCCTCGGCGCACTGGATCCGCGAGCTCGAGGCGGCGGGCGTGCCCGTGGGCCCCATCAACCGCATCGGCGACATGCTCGCCGACCCGCAGGTCGCCGCGCGCGACATGGTGGTGGAGGTCGAGCACCCGAAGGCGGGCCGGACGAAGGCGCTGGGGATGCCGGTGAAGTTTTCCGACACGCCCTGCGCCGTCACGCGCGCCTCGCCGCTCCTGGGCCAGCACACGCGGGAGGTCCTCGCGACGCTCGGCTACGACGACGCGGCCATCGACCGGCTGGCCGCGGGCGGGGCCATCGCCCTCGCCTGATGCCCCGCGGGCGCGTTTAGCAATTTCTTAGGATCCGCGGAAGAAAGTCTTACGAAACGGGCTTTCCCGCGCGCCCTAGCATGGCGGCTCTTTCCACTGCCCGGAGAAAGCCGTGAATTCCCTCCTTCGCCGCGTCGCGCCGCTCGCCGCCGCCGCCGCCCTGCTCGCCGCCGCCTCGACCGCCTGGTACGCCCAGGCCGAGGCCGCCCCCGACGCCAAGTCCTCCCCCGCGCCCGACGCGAAGAGCGTCGAGCGCGGCCGCTACCTCGCCCGCATCGCCGGGTGCAACGACTGCCACACCCCCGGCTACGCCGAGAACGGCGGCAAGGTCGACGAGAAGCTCTGGCTCACCGGCGACAGGCTCGGCTGGCAGGGCCCCTGGGGCACCACCTATCCCTCGAACCTGCGCCTCGTCCTCGCGAAGTATTCCGAGAACCAATGGGTGCAGGTGGCGAAGAGCGCGCAGTACCGCCCGCCGATGCCGTGGTTCGCGCTCCACGACATGACGGAAGCGGACCTGCGCGCGTTCTACCGCTTCGTGCGCTGGCTCGGCCCCGCCGGGGAGCCCGCGCCGGCCTACGTCGCGCCGGGCCGGGCCGCGGCCGGCCCCGTCGTCGCGTTCCCCTCGCCGCCGGCGGCGAAATGATCCGCCGGGGCGAACGGGAGGCGAAGCCGTGAGCGCGAAGAGGGTCATCGCCGTCGTGGGCGCCACGGGCGCCCAGGGCGGCGGGCTCGCCCGCGCGATCCTCGACGACCCGGAAGGCGGCTTCGCGCTGCGCGCGATCACGCGCGATCCCGGCGCCGAGGGCGCGCGCGAACTGGCCCGCCGCGGCGCCGAGGTCGTCGCCGCCGACGCCGACGACGAGGCGAGCCTCGCGCGCGCCTTCGCCGGCGCCCACGGCGCCTACTGCGTCACCAACTACTGGGCGCATTTCTCGCCCGAGCGGGAACTCGCGCAGGCGAGGAATCTCGCGCGGGCCGCCCGCGCCGCGGGCGTGCGCCACGCGATCTGGTCCACCCTCGAGGACACGAGGAAGCTCGTGCCGCTCGAGAGCGAGCGGATGCCCACGCTCCTGGGGCGCTACAAGGTGCCGCACTTCGACGCGAAGGGCGAGGCGGACGCGGCCTTCACCGAGGCGGGCGTGCCCGCGACCTTCCTCCTCACCTCCTTCTACTGGGAGAACTTCATCCACTTCGGCATGGGCCCGAAGCCCGGGCCCGACGGCACGCTCGCGATCACGATGCCCATGGGCAACGCGAAGCTGCCGGGCATCGCCGCCGAGGACATCGGCCGCGCGGCCTACGGGATCTTCCGGGGGGGCGACTCCTGGGTCGGCCGCCGGGTGGGCATCGCCGGCGAGCACCTCACGGGAGCGCAGATGGCCGAGGCGATGGGCGCGGCCCTCGGCCGCGCCGTCCGCTACCAGGACATCGCCCCCGAGGCCTACCGCGCGCTCGGCTTCCCGGGCGCCGACGACCTCGGCAACATGTTCCAGTACAAGCGCGACTTCGAGACCGCGTTCTGCGGCGCGCGCAGCGTCGAGGCCACGCGAGCGCTCGTTCCCCGGCTGCAGGATTTCGCCGCGTGGCTCGCGGCGAACGCGAAGCGCATCCCGCTCGGCTGAGGCCGGTCCCCGCGCCTATTCGCCCTTCACCTCGACGAGGCGCAGCGGGCGCGTGAGCACGAGGCGAAGGCGCCCGCGGCCCGACTTCTCGAGGCGCGCGCCCGCGTCGCGCTCGGCCAGCCGCCGCGAGAGCAGGATGAGGCGCGCCTCCAGGTTGTCGCCGATCTCCGGCAGCTTCACCCGCGGGTCCAGGCGCAGCTCGCGGTTCGTGAATTCCGTCCGCCCCGTGGCGAGGAAATCCGCGACGAGCGCGTGGAAGATCCGCCCCGCCACGCCCTTGATGAGGTATTCGCCGTCGAGAAAGATCGAGTCGTTCTCCGCGAAGTGGCGCACGGCGACGGGCGTGCCGCCGGGCGCGGGAACGCCCGCGGGCCCCGACTCGGCCGCGGCGTCCGCCTCCGCCGTCGCCTGCAGGACGTGGATCGCGGTGCCGAGGCTCCCCGCGACGGTGACCAGCGCATCCTCGTCGTCGTAGCCGAAACGCAGGTCCTCCGCGCTGTCCGCGAAGAGCACGCCCAGGAGCCGGCCGAAGGCCTCGATGGGCACCGCGAGCTGGCTGCGCGAGTCGGCGAGCCCGGGCAGCGGGATCTCGGTCTCGAGCGCGATGCCTTCGCGCAGGGCCGCCTCGCGCATCGCGCGCCCGTAGGCGTACTCGGCCTGCGCGTGGCCCACGCGGATGGGCGTCCTTTCGCGCGCGGCGACTCCCACGATGCCGCGCCCGAAGGGGATCTCGGAGCCCACGCCGGACTCCGGATAGCCGCGGCTCGCCACCGTGTAGAGGCGGTGCCCGGCGGCGTCGGCGAGGAGGACCAGGGCGTGGCGGATGCCGAACTCGGCCTCCACGGCCTCGAGCGCCGTCTCGAAGAGCGCCTGCAGGTCGCCGGCACCGGAGAGCCGCTGGACGCAGGCGCGGACCGCGGCGAGGAGGCTGCGCCGGGCGGGCGGCGCCGGCAGCACCTCTCCCGGCAGCCGGAGGATCTCCTCGACCCGGTACACGTCCGAGCCGCGCAGCCGGAAGACGCCCGCCATGCCGCTGTGGGAGGCGATTCCCGCGAGCTTCGCCTTCATCCGCTCGAAGAGCGGGCCCGCGGTCTCCGTGCGCAGGTAGCGCAGCAGCAGGCAGTGGCGGGCGATGGTGTCGGGATCGACGATGGTGAGCCGCGCGACGGGGTTGGCGAGCACGTTCTCCCGCGTCTTGTTGAAGAACTGCCAGGAGAGCGCGACGTGGTCGGGGTCCACGTACTCCACCTGCGAGAGGTAGGCGACGTTGGGCGTGCCGTCGGGGGCGCAGGTCGCCATGGTCGCGGGGATCACGCCCTCGAGGCTCGCGCGGATCGCGTCGACGCTCGCGAGCTTCACCGCGCACCGCCCAGCGGCTTGCCCGCGCCCGGCCCCGGGGTCTGCACGAAGGCCGCCGACGGCGTGAAGCTCACGGCGACGCAGTCCTCGAGGGGTCCGGCGAGCAGCGTGTCCGGCAGTCCCCGGCCGTAGCCGATGCCGACGAGGCTCTCGCGGAAGGCCTCCCGGTAGCGCGCGATGCGCTCCGCGTCGCCCGCCTCCAGCGCTCCCAGGACGGCGTCGCCCGCCTTGAGCTGCACCGTGCGGTGCGTCGGCGGATAGGAGAAGACGACGGCGATCGCGCCGTTCGCGCCGATGTCGGCCATCGCGCCCTCGCTCTGCGCGGCGAGGATGAAGACCGTCACGCGGCGCCGGTCCGCCGAGACGCGGCAGCCCAGCGCCCGCGTGGCGTTGGGCACGAGGCCCGCTCCGCGCGTGCCGGCGGTGATGGAGACGCCGGACTGGCAGAAGGCGGCGAGTTCCGCGTCGAGGACGGGGTCGTTCGTCATGTCGCGCGGATCATACGCCGGCCGGGAGCGCGGTCTCGCGATGCCGCAGCAGCAGGCGGTCGATGGCGTTGAGCACCTCCCAGGACTCGCGGAAGTCCTCGAAGAGCGCCGCGTCGTCCGGCGGCGAATCGCGGAAGGCCGCTTCCTTGCGCACGAGCGCGAAGATCTCCCCGAAGGACCGGCGCCCGTCGATCTTGCGGAGGATCGACGGCGTGGCCCGGCCCGGGCGGACGGTGACCGCGATCCCGGACCAGCGGTGCTCGAGCGTGAAGGGCTCGCCGCGGCTCCTCGCGAAGGTCTCGGCGAGTTCCGCGCCCGTCACCGGCTCGTGGAAGCAGAAGGGCACGAAGTCCGGGTCGCCGTAGGGCGCCGCGGCGGGTTCCCGCGTCGCGTAGAGCGAGTGGGTCTGGATGCGCCCGTTCAGGAGCTCGGCGATCGCGTACTGCCGGCGCGGCGGCATCGCCCGGATCCGCGCGAGGACCCGCGGCGGCTGCGGGCCCATCTGCAGGTGCGGCAGGTAAGACGAGCGCCCGCACTGCACGTCGGTGAATGCGAGGTGGAGCCCGTGCCCGTCCGCGAGCCAGGCGAAGAGCTCCTCCACCGTGTAGGCGCGGTCGCGCGGATGCAGCAGCAGGTCCGTGAGCCCGGCGTCGCCGTTGCGGTGGTCCTGGTAGAGGTCCTCGCCGCGCCGGAACCAGTTCGTGCGCGGCGCGGCGGAGAGCACCTGCTTCGCGTTGGCGATGCGGGCCCCCGCCGCGACTTCGCCCTCGTTCACGAGCCCCAGGAGCGATTGCATCTGGTACACGCCGGTGCGCCCCACCGCGCCGTACACCATGAGGCCGAGGACCCCGCGCGGCGCGAGCGAGCCGAGGAGCGCGCGCAGGCCCGCGTCCGGGTCGGCGAGGTGGTGCAGCACGCCCGCGCAGTTCACGTAGTCGAATTCGCCCAGTCCCAGGGACGGCAGGTCGAGGAGGGAGGCCTCCACCCAGTCGATGTTCGCGAGCCCGCGCACCCCGGCGCGCTTCCTCGCGACCGCGGTGCTCGCGGCGCTGAAGTCCAGGTGCACCACCCGCGCGCCGGTGCCGCGAAGCTGCTCGGCGAGGAAGATCGTCGCGTCCCCCGTCCCGCCGCCGGCGACCAGCGCGCGGAACCCGGCGCCGAACGGCTGCCGCCCGCCGAACCCGTAGTGGTTGAGCATCGGCAGGTCGTCGAGCCAGGTGCGCTTCAGCTCCCGGCGCTCGTCCTCCGGGTTGCGCGCGGGATAGGGAAGCGCCTCGTA
>CALEJW010000116.1 GCA_937898635.1 uncultured Pseudomonadota bacterium
ATCCGGATCGCGCTGGTGGGTGAGTCGCTGATGCGGACCGAGGATCCGGGGGCGGCGCTGGCCACGCTGCTGGGCCGCGCGCCGCGGTGAGCGCGGCGGGCTTCACAGTGCAAAGAGCAAGAAAAAGAAAAAACGCCCGCAGCAGCCCGAAGGCCGCCGCGGACGTCTCGTGAGGGACACATTCAGAACCGTCCGGCGCCGATGGGGTTTCGCCATCGGCACTCGCGAAAGAAAACCCCGCCCCGGCGGAGTCTATTCCCCGGTTCGCATGGCGCTCGATGCGGGATGCATCAAGTGCTGAAACCGGGGATCGGACGGCGCCGAGGCGGGGTTGATCGATTCATCGAATGCGCTTCAGCGCTTCTTCTTGCCAGCCTTCTTTCCGGCCTTCTTGCCGCTCTTTCCCCCCGAATCGGGGGTCTGCTCGTCCCGCAGGACGGCTTGCGCAGCGGCGAGGCGGGCGATGGGCACGCGGAACGGCGAGCAGGACACGTAGTCCATGCCGATGCGGTGGCAGAAGCCGACGGAGGCGGGGTCGCCGCCGTGCTCGCCGCAGATGCCGACCTTGAGGCCGGGCTTGGTGGCGCGGCCCTTGTCCAGGCCCATCTTCACGAGTTCGCCCACGCCGGTCTGGTCGAGCGACTGGAATGGGTCGCCCTCGAGGACCTCCTTGGAGAGGTAGGTGGGGAGGAAGGTGTTGACGTCGTCGCGCGAGTAGCCGAAGGTGAGCTGGGTGAGGTCGTTGGTGCCGAAGGAGAAGAAGTCGGCGGCCTGCGCGATGTCGTCGGCGCGGACGGCGGCGCGGGGGACTTCGATCATGGTGCCGATGAGGACGTCGAGCTTGCCCTTGAAGCCCATGCGTTCGCGGACGGCGTCGATGGTCTTCTCGGTCATGCGGCGGAGCATCTCGAGCTCGCGCTGGGTGCCGACGAGCGGGTGCATGATCTCGACGACGGGCTTGACGCCGCGCTTCATGACGTTGATGGCGGCCTCGATGATGGCGGTGACCTGCATCTCGAGGATCTCGGGATAGGTCAGGGCCAGGCGGCACCCGCGGTGGCCGAGCATGGGGTTGGCCTCGCTCAGCTGGGCGACGCGTGCGGCGAGGACCTCGAGCTTCACGCCCATGGCCTTGGCCAGTTCGGCCTGGTTCTTCTCCTCGTGGGGGAGGAACTCGTGGAGCGGGGGGTCCAGGAGGCGGATGGTGACGGGCAGGCCGCTCATGGCCTCGAAGATGCCCTCGAAGTCGTCGCGCTGGTAGGGCAGGAGCTTGGCGAGGGCGGCGCGGCGGGAGGTCTCATCGCGGGCGAGGATCATCTCGCGCATGGCCTCGATGCGGTCGCCCTCGAAGAACATGTGCTCGGTGCGGGTGAGGCCGATGCCCTCGGCGCCGAACTCGCGGGCGCGGCGGGCGTCCTCGGGGGTGTCGGCGTTGGTGCGGATGCGCAGGCGGCGGTGCTTGTCGGCCCACTTCATGAGCTTCTCGAAGTCCTTGCTCATGGTGGGCGGGGGAGCGTCGACGCGGCCGAGCATGACCTCGCCGGTGGAGCCGTCGATGGAGATCAGGTCGTTGCGGCCGAAGGTCTTGCCCTTGACGCGGATCTCGCCGCGCTTCTCGTCGATCTCGATCTCGCCGGCGCCGGCGACGCAGCACTTGCCCCACCCTCGTGCGACGACCGCGGCGTGCGAGGTCATGCCCCCGGTGGAGGTGAGGATGCCCGCGGCGCTGTGCATGCCCTCGACGTCCTCGGGGCTGGTCTCCTTGCGGACGAGGATGACCGGTTCCTGCTTGGCGCGGTCGACGGCCTCCTCAGCCGTGAAGGCGAGCTTGCCGACGGCGGCGCCCGGCGACGCGGGCAGGCCCTTGGCGAGCAGCTCGACCTTCTTCTTGCCCTCGGCGCTGAACGACGGCAGCAGCAACTGGGTGAGGTCGCCGGCGGGGACGCGGAGCAGGGCCTTTTCCTCGGAGATCAGACCCTCCTTGACCATGTCGCAGGCGATCTTGACCGCGGCGCGACCGGTGCGCTTGCCGGTGCGGGTCTGGAGCATGAACAACTCGCCGCGCTCGATGGTGAACTCGATGTCCTGCACATCGCGGTAGTGGGCCTCGAGGCGGTCCTTGATCTCCATGAGCTGGTCGTAGACGCGCTTGTTCCAGGCCCGCATCTCGATGACGGGGCGCGGCGTGCGGATGCCGGCCACCACGTCCTCGCCCTGGGCGTTGATCAGGAACTCGCCGAAGAAGATGTTCTCGCCGGTGGAGGGGTCGCGCGTGAAGGCCACGCCGGTGCCGGAATCGTCGCCGAAGTTGCCGAACACCATGGACTGCACGTTCACCGCGGTGCCGATGAGGCCGCGGATGTTGGAAATGCGGCGGTACGAGGCGGCCCGCTCGGAGTTCCAGCTCTTGAACACCGCGATGATCGACAGCTCCAGCTGCTGGAGCGGGTCCTGCGGGAAGCGGTGGCCGACGTGCTTGCGGTACACGTCCTTGTAGCGCTCGCAGAGCTCGATCATGCCCTCGGTGGGCACCTCGGAGTCGTCCTTGACGGCGTACTCGCGCTTGACGGCGTCGAAGGCCTCTTCGAAGTGGTGGTGGTCCACGCCGGCGACGACGTCGCCGAACATGTTGATCAGGCGGCGGTAGGCGTCGTACGCGAATCGGCGGGTGCCGGTGGAGGCTGCGAGCCCCGCGACCGACTCGTCGTTGAGGCCGAGGTTGAGGATGGTGTCCATCATGCCCGGCATCGATGCCGCTGCGCCGGAGCGCACCGACACGAGCAGCGGGTTCTGGGCGTCGCCGAACTTCTTGCCGGTCTCTTTTTCGAGCATCCGGATGTGCCCGGCGACCTCGTCCATGAGGCCCTTGGGCATCTTGCCGCCGTGGCGCTCGTACTCGGCGCACTGCTCGGTGGTGATCGTGAACCCGGGGGGCACGGGCAGGCCGATCGAGGTCATGTCGGCGAGGTTGGCGCCCTTGCCGCCGAGCAGCATCTTCATGTCGGCGCGGCCCTCGACGCGAAGTCGCCCGAAGTAGTACACGCGCTTGGTGTCCTTGCCGGCGCTCTTGCCCGAGCCGACGCCGACCTTCTTGGTCTTCACGGCGGAAGCGCTGGCGGACTTGGAGGGTTTCTTGCCCGACTTCTTCTGCGTCTTGGTCTTGGCCATGATGCCGAACCGTCCGTTTCGTGGAATGGCGCGGGCAAGGCCCGCGCAGGGCTGCGAGGGTGGAAATTCGTGGTGGGCAACGCGTGTGGAGCGGCCGGGTGAACCGGTTTACTC
>CALEJW010000117.1 GCA_937898635.1 uncultured Pseudomonadota bacterium
TGGTGCCGGGAGAGGGACTCGAACCCTCACAGCCTTGCGGCCGGCGGATTTTGAGTCCGCTGCGTCTACCGATTCCGCCATCCCGGCAAGGATCCCTCACCCCCGGCCCCTCTCCTGAAGGAGAGGGGAGAACTCTGCGCGGCGAGCCGCGTTTCCCGCTCCCCCGAGGGAGAGGGGAGCACGCTGCGCGGCAATCCGCGTTTCTCCCTCTCCCCTGTGAGAGGGCCGCGGCGTTTCTCCCTCTCCCCTGGGAGAGGGCCGGGGTGAGGGGCAAATTATAATCGACGGGTGAAGCTCTCCGACTTCGATTACGCGCTTCCCCCGGAACTGGTCGCGCAGCACCCGAGCGCCGAGCGTGCCGCGAGCCGGCTGCTGCGCGTGGAGCCCACGGGCGAGATGCGCGACCTCGCCTTCCGCGACCTGCCTTCGCTCCTCGACGCGAAGGACCTCCTCGTCTTCAACGACACGCGCGTGATCAAGGCGCGGCTGCGCGGGCGCAAGGACACGGGCGGGGAGGTGGAGGTGCTCGTCGAGCGGGTGCTGGGCCCGGACACGGCGCTCGCCCACGTGCGCGCGAGCAAGACGCCCCGGACCGGGCGCAGCCTCGTCTTCGCGCCCGGGGTCACTGCCGAGGTGACGGGCCGCCGTGGCGAGCTCTTCGCACTGCGCTTCGAGGCGAACCGGCCGGTGCTCGACATCCTCGCGGCGCACGGCGAGGTGCCGCTGCCGCCCTACATCACCCACGCCCCGCGGGCGGAGGACGAGTCGCGCTACCAGACCGTGTACGCGGCCGTGCCGGGCGCGGTCGCCGCGCCCACGGCGGGCCTGCACTTCGACGAGGCGATGCTCGCCGCGCTCGCGAGGAAGGGCATCGCCTCGGCCCGCGTGACGCTGCACGTGGGCGCGGGCACCTTCCAGCCGGTGAGGGGCGCGGACATCGCCTCGCACGTGATGCACGAGGAGTGGTACAGCATCCCCGCGGCGACCGTGAGCGCGATCGCCGCGGCGAGGGCGAGGGGCGGGCGCGTGGTGGCGGTGGGCACGACGACCCTGCGCGCGCTCGAGTCGGCCGCGGCCGCCGGGCCCCTGCAGGCGCAGTCGGCCGAGACCCGGCTCTTCATCGTGCCCGGCTTCCGCTTCCAGGTCGTCGAGCGCCTGGTCACGAACTTCCACCTGCCGAAATCGACTCTGCTCATGCTCGTGTCCGCGTTCTCGGGTACGGAGACCATCCGCCGCGCCTATGCCCACGCCGTCGCGAAGCGCTACCGCTTCTTTTCCTACGGCGACGCGATGCTCCTCGACCGTAGCGAGGCTTGAGCGCGGGCGGTACGCCTCAGAACCCGCGTTGGGCCCGCAGACGCGCCTCGGTTACGAGGTCGCCCGTCGCGGGAAGGTCGCCCGTCGCGAGGCGCGCCGCGCCGGTATTGCCGCGGCGGAGGAATTCCCGGGCGGGGCAGTAGTCGTCGGGCTCCGGCGGCGCCGGCGGGTCGCGGTCGATCGCGTCGGCCAGGCGCGTGAACCCGCTGGCGATCCAGCGCAGGCCGCTCGCGTACCAGGCGGAAGTGGGGGTCGGGGCGGTATGCATGGCGGGTCTCCTTTTCAGCGGGGGTCGTTGGCGGCGAAGGGCGCGGGGCAGTGGCGCAGGCCCACCCGCGCGGCGACCATCGCCTGCACGAGGGTGCGGCCCGGGCGGGTGACGAGGTAGGCCTCGCCGGGACCGATCACGAAGTCGCGCGGCTCGCCCTCCTCGGTGATCCACACCGTGCCCTCGTGGGCGCGGATGCTGAGGCCGCGGGCGTCGTCGGCGGTGAAGAGCTGCCCGGCCTCGAGGGCGAGCACGGGGGAATCGAGGTTCAGTTCCATGCCGGTCTCCTTGCTGGATGCGTTTCCGGAATGCACAATGCGTTCCGGATGGCGGCAGTATCCTGCCCGCCGTGACCGGGAACAAACGAAAAGCGCGAATGGCCAGCATGAGCTGCAAGCATGCATAAGACGGCCCGGGCCCTGCCGCCCCTGGACCTCGTGCGCGGCTTCGAGGCCGCCGCCCGGCGCCTGTCCTTCACCCTCGCGGCGCAGGAACTCTTCGTCACGCAGTCGGCGGTGAGCCGGCAGGTGCAGGCGCTGGAGGAGTTCCTGGGGGTGAAGCTCTTCGAGCGCCGCCACAAGGGGCTCACCCTCACGCAGGCCGGCAGCGACTACCACCGCGCGGCGGCGGCCGCCTTGGCGGAGCTGCGTGCCGCCACGCAGCGGCTGCGGGAGTCGACCCGCGGCCACGTGCTCACGGTGACCTCCACGGTGTCGTTCGCCTCGATCTGGCTCGTCCCGCGCCTGGCGCGCTTCCGGAAGGCGCATCCGGACATCGACGTGCGCATCGCCGCGACGCACCTCGTGCTCGACATGGCGCGCGAGGGCGTCGACCTCGCCATTCGCGACATTCCCTCGGGGAAGGCGCCGCCGGGCTCGATCCGCCTGGTGGGCGAGCGCCTGTGCCCGGTCGCGACCCCGGCCTACCTCGACGGGGCGAAGGCGCCGATCGCGGCACCGGAGGACCTGCGCGGGCACACCCTGCTGATGCTGCACGACCCGCAGGGGCGCTGGCCGTGGCTCACCTGGGCCGCGTGGTTCGAGGCCAAGGGCCTCCCGGACCTCACGCCCGCGGGAACGCTCACCTACGACCAGTACGACCAGGTCGTCAACGCGGCCCTGCACGGGCAGGGCGTCGCGCTGGGGCGCCTGTCGATCGTGGACTCGTTCGTGAAGGAAGGGCTGCTGGTGCCGCTCTTCGGCAAGCGGATGCCGGTCCCGCGTGCCCTGCACGCGGTCTACGCGCCGGGCGCGCAGGCGCGTCCCGAGGCGCAGGCCTTCGTGGCGTGGCTGAAGAAGGAGATCGGCTAGGCGGCGATTTCCCGGAGGTCCACCCAGGTGGTGTCGATCGCCTGCAGGACGGTGCGTCCGGCGCGGGTGATCACGAATTCCTCGCCCGGGTTCACGACGAAGTCGCTGCAATCGCCTTCCTCGGTGATCCAGACCTTGGCGCCGCGCGGGCGCACGTGGACGCCTTCGGCGTCGTCGAGGGTGAGGACCTGACCGGGTTCGAGGACGACCTTCGAGGAGGTGACGTTCAGTTGCATGGTGGCTCTCTGGGCTTGGGGCGCAGGCCCGGCGCTCGCCGGCTCCCGCGCTTCGACGAGGGAAATGCTGCGCTGCAGCGTTCCCCCGGACAAACGAGATTTCCGAAGTCGACGCAACAGTTTTTCTAATGCTGGCTCCCGCGGGCGAAGTTGACGGTTCGCAGGTTTCCGGAAGCGGCGGTTTGTATAATTCGGGTCCGAATCGCGTCGGGCCGCCGGTCCCCGGGCCCCGACCGGACAACGAAGCCGGAGATTTCCCGTGGATGACGTGGTCACGACGACGATCGCGCTGGAGCGTGGCCTTTCGCCCGCCAGCGTGCACGCCTCGTTCGACTGCGCGGACCTCTTCGCGCTTCCGGCCCGCCTGGGCGCCGCACCTGCCTTCCTCCCCCAGCTCGCGTGGTCCGATTC
>CALEJW010000118.1 GCA_937898635.1 uncultured Pseudomonadota bacterium
TCGATGGGCCCACTCTAGGCACCCGCCGCCCCGGCCGCGAGCGGAAAGCGACGGAATGCAGGAAAGGGGGATCGAAACGCCCGATTCCGGCCCCGGCCGCGGCAGGTTCGCTCTGCGCAACGCCCCGATGCGCTAGAGTTTCGGGGTACGAGGACCGCGCGCGGCAAGCCCCGCCCGCCCGGAACCGTCCCAGGAGAGCCGAATGATCACCGCCATCGCCACCTTCCGCCTGCCCAAGCGCCTCACGGTCGAGGAGGCCAGGGCCATCTTCCAGAGCACGGCGCCGCGCTACCTCGCGCAGCCGGGGCTGGTGCGCAAGTACTACGTGCTTTCCGAGGACGGCATGACCGCGGGCGGCGTGTACCTCTGGAAGAGCCGCGCGGACGCGGAGGCGCTCTACACCGACGACTGGCGCGCCTTCGTCACCGGGAAGTACGGCACCGCGCCGCAGGTCGCCTACTGGGATTGTCCCGTGGTCGTGGACAACCCCACGCAGCAGATCCTCGTCGACTGAGCGCCGGCGCCGGACGCCGACTTCACGGAGCCCGGGTGCCCACCGCCTTCCAGGACTTCTACCCCGAGCGCTTCAGCCACTGCTTCGGCTGCGGCCGGAGCCATCCGACCGGCCTGCACCTGAAGAGCCACTGGGACGGCGAGGAGACCCTCGCGCGCTTCACGGTGCCCGCCGAATTCAGCGGCGGCGTGCCCGGCCACGTGTACGGCGGCATGGTGGCCTCTCTCCTCGATTGCCACGGCACGGCCTCGGCCGCGGCCTTCGCCTACCGCGCCGCGGGACGCGAGATGGGCGACGAGGGCGACTTCATGCGCTTCGTCACGGCCTCGCTCAAGGTGGACTACCTTCGCCCCACGCCGATCGGCACGGAGCTCGCGGTGCGCGGCCGGCTGCTCGGCATCGACGGGAGGAAGGTGCGCGTGGCCCTCGCGCTGCAGGCGGGAAACCAGGTCTGCGCGACGGGCGAGATGCTCGCCGTGCAGTTCCGCGACTGAGGCTGCCCGACCGGGGCACGCCCGCAACGTGCGCCGAGACCGCGGCGCCGCGTCAGCCGCGCACTTCGGCGTTGAACTCCTCGATCAGCGCGTCGAGCGCCTCCGCCCCCGTGCGCAGGCAGCTCCAGTAGTTGCGGTGGTCGCTCCACTGCGCGCGCAGCTCCTCGGTGCTCTTGCCGAGCTGCTCGACCCAGGAGAAGTACTTGAGCTGGTGCACCCGCCGCCGGTCCACGTGGGTGAGTTCCAGCACGTGGTCCACCGAGATGCCCTCGAGCCGGTCCGCATCGCGGTCCGCCTGGCGCGAGCCGTAGGAGCCCCGCGCTTGCGTGAGCTCCGCGAGGCGGCTGCCGTACATGCCCATGGAATCGGTGAACACGGTGAGCACGACGTCCTGCGGCCCCAGCTCGTAGTACTTGGCGAACTTGATCGCGGCGAGGAGGTTGCCGATGCTGGAGATCCCCAGCCAGTCCAGCCGCGAGAGTAGCGCCGGGTCGATGCCGCCCGCGGTGAGCAGCGCCCGCCCCGCCGGCTCGTTGAACAGGCGCATGAAGCGCACCGGCAGCTCATCGTCGATGCCGAAGGCGATGTCGGTGTCGCGCAGGTTGTGGATCCACGGGATGTGCTTGTCGCCGATGCCCTCGATGCGGTGGTCGCCGAAGCCGTTCTCCAGGATCGTGGGGCACTGCAGCGCCTCCGCCACGCCCACCTTCGCGCCGGGGAAGCGGTCGCGCAGGTAGGAGCCCGCCGCGAGCGTGCCCGCGGAGCCCGAGGAGAACACGGCGCCCGCGAGCGAGTCGCCGGGTGCGGCCACCTTGCGGAACGCCTCTTCCATCGCCGGCCCCGTCACGCTGTAGTGCCACAGCGCGTTCGGGAGCTGGTCGAACTGGTTGAAGATCACCGCCTCGGGGCGCGTGCGCTCCAGCTCGATGCACTTGTCGAAGATCTCCTTCACGTTCGACTCGCTCCCGGGTGTGGCGATGACCTCGTCGGCCATGGTGCGAAGCCACTCGAAGCGTTCCTTCGACATGCCCTCGGGCAGGATCGCGACCGAAGGGCAGGCGAGCAGGCGCGAGATGTAGGCGCCGCCGCGGCAATAGTTGCCGGTGCTCGGCCACACGGCCTTCTTCGTCGTGGGGTCGAAGCGGCCGGTGACGAGCTCGGGCAGCAGGCAGGAGATCGCCGGCCCCACCTTGTGCGCCCCCGTGGGGAACCACTTGCCGACGATGCCCACGATGCGCGCGCGCGTGCCGGTGAGGGCGGGGGGCAGCTCGAGGAGGTTCACGCCCCCGAAGCCGCCGCCCTTGGCCACGGCCTCGTTGTGCCAGTTGATGCGGAAGAGGTTGCGGGGATGCACGTCCCAGAGCCCGATGCCCGCGAGCTCCCGCTTGACGGCCTCCGGGATCAGCGCGGGGTCGCGCATCTGCGCGTAGGTCGGCAGCACGATGCCCTTCTCGCGGCAGCGCTGGATGTTCTTGCGGCGCTGGGCCGGCTCGAGGCGGAGGTCGATCATGGGGTTTCCTTCAGGCGGTGAGGCCCAGGCCGCGGGTCGCCGAGGCGACGTCCTTGAGGCCAGTGCCGGTGATCATGACGACGCTCGTCGCGCCGGGCGGAAGTTCGGGGCGCGCCTTCAGCCACCCCGCGAAGGCGGCGCAGGAGGAAGGCTCGCCGAAGAGTCCGGAGCCCGCGGCGAGCGTGCGCTGCGCGGCGAGGATCTCCTCGTCGGTGACGGTGACGGCGCGGCCCGCGTGCTTGCGCAGCAGCGCGAGGGCGTGAAGGCCATTGCGCGGAACGTCCACGGAGATGGAATCGGCGAGCGTCGTCGCGGGCCGCGGCGCGCCGAACGGGTCGGCCGCCGAGTGCGGGGAGAGCAGGGCGCGGGCGATGGCGCTGGAGCCCTCGGCCTGGCAGGCCCACAGCGTCGGCATCCGCGCGAGCCGGCCCAGGCGCAGCAGGTTCTCGAAGCCGCGGTACACGCCCGCGAGGATCACGCCGTCGCCCGTCGGGACGAAGACGTGGTCCGGGGCGCCTGCGCCCGCCGCGCGCAAGTCCCCGGCGATCTCGAAGGCGGCGGTCTTCTTGCCCTCGATCGTGAGCGGGTTGTAGGCGGTGTTGCGCGACAGCGCCCCCGTGGCCCTCGAATGCTCGAGCGAGAGGTCGTAGGCGCGGTCGTAGTTGCCGTCCACGCTCACGAGTTCCGCGCCGTACTGCAGCACCTGGATGCGCTTGGCCACGGGTGCGGCGGCCGGCAGGAACACCTTCACGCGAAGCCCCGCCGCGGCGCCCACGGCGGCCATGCTCGAGGCGGCGTTGCCCGTCGAGGCGAGCGCGATCTCCTTCACGCCGTGCCGCGCGGCGAAGGCGGCCACGAGCCATGAGGCGCGGTCCTTGTACGAGCCGGAGGGGTTGCAGGTGTCGTCCTTGAGCCAAAGGCCCGGCGCGGAGAACCGCTCGCGCAACCTTCGCGGTTCCCAAAGCGGGGTGGACCCGACGGGGATCGGCGGGAACCAGCGTGCCTCGACGGGTAGCGGGATCGCCCCGTCGGCAGGCTCGCCCTCCCAGTCCACGTCGAGCACGCCGGCGAGCGGGCGCTCCGGGAGCTGGGCGCGCGAGCACGGATCGCAGAGGTAGCGCCCCGGCTCGATGTCGTAGGTCGCCCCGCAGGACGGGCAGCGGCAGAACCAGCGCATCGCCGGGCTTACGCCTCGGGGGGCGGCACCGCGCCCTTGCGCTCGACGATCATGCGGTAGTGCTCGGGCTGGCGGTGCAGGGCGAAGTTGAACACGGAGTTCTTGTACGACAGGCACAGGTCGAGGTCGCACCGCGCCACCGCGAGTTCGTCGCCCAGCGTCGTGCAGCTCCCGACGATCTCGCCCGAGGGCGCGATGATGGCGCTGTTGCCGATCATGTCGCAGCCTTCCTCGCAGCCGGCCTTGGCCACGCCCACCACCCAGGTGCCGTTCTGGTAGGCGCCGGCCTGCATGACGAGCTGGTTGTGGAAGTGCGAGAGGTTGTCGTGCTCCGGCGCGGGCGGGTTGTGCACGGGCGTGTTGTAGCCCAGCAGGATCATCTCCGCGCCCTGCAGCCCCATCACCCGGTAGGTCTCCGGCCAGCGCCGGTCGTTGCAGATGCACATGCCGATGATGCCGCCGTAGGCGCGCGTCACGTTGAAGCCGAGGTCGCCCACCTCGAAGTAGCGCTTCTCCAGGTGCTGGAAGCGCCGCCAGGGCTCGTGCTCGGCGTGCCCCGGCAGGTGGATCTTGCGGTACTTGCCCACGATGCTGCCGGACTTGTCCACGAGGATGGCGGTGTTGAAGCGGCGCGCTCGCCCTCCCTCCACCACGAGTTCCGCATAGCCGAGGCAGAAGCCGATGCCGAGCTTGGCGGCCTCGTCGAAGAGGGGCTTGGTGACCGGCCCCGGCATCTCGCGCTCGAAGAAGGCGTCCACCTCGGCCTGGTCCTCCAGGTACCAGCGCGGGAAAAACGTGGTCAGCGCGAGCTCGGGGAATACCACGAAGTCGCAGGCCATCGCGCGGGCCTCGCGAAGGAGCCCGACCAGGCGCTTCACCACGCTTTCGCGGCTGTCGCTGCGCTGGATGGGGCCGAGCTGCGCGGCGCCGACCTTCACGATCCTCGTCATGCGATTCCTCTCAATGCGTGTCCGACGCGAGCCGCAGCACGGTGTGCAGCAGCACGTTGGCGCCGGCCTCGATGTCTTCCTGCTTCGTGAACTCGCGCACGTTGTGGCTGATGCCGCCCACGCTCGGCACGAACACCATGCCGGAGGGGCAGGCGCGCGCGAGCATCTGCGCGTCGTGGCCGGCCCCGCTGGGCATGCGCCGCACGGAATGTCCCAGGGCCCGGGCCGTCTCCTCGACCAGCCCCACGACCGCGGGGTCGAAGCCCACGGGCTCGAAGCGCGCGAGCGAGCGGTGGGCGAGCGTGACTCCCTCGGCCTTCGCGACCTCGGCGGCGAAGGCGTGCAGTTGCCGCTCGGCCTCCTGCAGGCGGGCCTCGTCCGTGTTGCGAAGGTCCACCGTGAACACCGCCCGGTTGGCGATCACGTTCACGAGGTTGGGCGAAAGGGTGATCGCGCCGACGGTGGCCACCTGGTCGCCGCCGAACTCCCGCGCGATCTCGCGAGCGCGCTGGGCGATGGCGCAGGCGACGTAGCCCGCGTCGTGCCGCAGGCGCATGGGCGTGGTGCCGGCGTGGTTGGAGACCCCGGTCACCGTGAACTCCGTCCACGAGATGCCCTGCACGCTCTCGACGGCGCCGATGGTGACGCCCTCCTGGTCGAGGACGGGGCCCTGCTCGACGTGCAGCTCCAGGTAGGCGTGCACCTCGGGCCGGCCGACAGGCGCGGTGCCGGCGTAGCCGATCTCGCGCAGGCAGTCGCCGACCGAGCGGCCGTCGATGCCCACGGTGGCGAGCGCCGTCTCGAGAGGGAGGCCCCCCACGTACACGAGGCTCCCCATCATGTCGGGATTGAAGCGGGCGCCTTCCTCGTTGGTGAAGAAGGCCACCGCGAGCGGGCGCTGCGTCACCACGCCCGCGTCGGCCAGCGCCTGGATCACCTCCAGGCCGGCCAGCACGCCCAGGTTGCCGTCGAAGCGGCCCCCGGTGCGCACCGTGTCGATATGCGAGCCCATCATGACGGCCGGCCCGGCCGCGCGGCCGGCGCGCACGCCGACCACGTTGCCGATGGCGTCGACCGTGACGGCAAGCCCGAGCTCCTTCATCCAGCCCGTCACGAGGTCCCGCCCGGCGCGGTCCTCCCCGGTGAGGGCGAGACGGCACACGCCGCCGCCGGCGATCGCGCCGAGGGCGGCAAGGGCCTCGATGCGGCCCGCGAGGCGGGCCCCATCGATGCGCAGGGCGGGCAGGGCCGCGGACATCAGTTCTTGGCGGCCTTGTCGATGGCCGCGAGGAACTCCGACAGCATCGCCTCGCCCTCCTTGCCGTAGCTCTTGGCGATCTGCGCCTTCACGGCCGGCTGGGCGAGCGCGCGGAACTTCGCGATCTCGGCCGGCGACGGGGCGTAGATCTGCATCTTCTGCGCGAGCGCCGGCAGGCCCCGGTCGGAGGCCTCGATGATGCGGTTGATGCCGCGGCAGGCCACGATCGCGCTCTCGGCGGCGGCCTTGACCACTTCCTTCTCCTGGGCGGAGAGGCCGTCCAGGAAGCCCTTGTTCACGAGCCACACGTAGGGCGTGAAGAGGTGGTTCGTGAGGGTCATGTACTTCTGCACCTCGTCGAACTTGGCGAACTTCACGATCGGGACCGGGTTCATCTGGCCGTCGGCCACGCCCGTCTGGAGCGACGTGTAGACCTCGGCCCAGTTGATCGCCACCGGCTGGCCGCCCATGCTGCTCACGACCGTCTTGTGCGAGTCGAGGCCCATCGTGCGGATCTTGAGACCCTTCATGTCGTCGGGCGACTTGATCGGGCGCTTGGAGTTGGTGAAGGCGAAGAAGCCGCCGGAGTCGCCGAAGCCGAGCACTTCCATGCCCGTCTTCTTCGTGATGTCGCCCGCGAGCCGCTTGCCGAAGGGGCCGTCGAACACCTTGTAGGTGGTGGCGATGTCCGGGTAGGCGAAGGGCACGTCCAGCACGCCGATCATCGGGTACACGGAGGCGACGCCGCCCACGCTGGAGATCGAGGACTGGATGACGCCGGACTTCACCTGCTGGATCACCTCGTTGTCCTTGCCGAGCTGCCCGTCGGGGAAGATCTCGACCTTCACCGCGCCGTTGGTGCCCGATTCCACGAGCGACTTGAACACCACCGCCATGGCGCCGGTGCCGTTGTCGAAGGGGTCGTTCTTGTTGAGGTGGGAAAGCTTGAGCGTCTTCTCGGCATGGGCCGCGAAGGGCAGGGCGCCGAGCGGCAGCGCGAGGGCGGCCGCGAGGGCCAGGGTCTTGAGGATCTTCATGGTGGGTGTCTCCACGGTTGCAGGACGATGGATGGGTCGAGAGCGGTCTTTTCTGGTTGGTATGGGGTGCGGCGGCTTCAGAGTCCCAGCAGGCGCGGGACGGTGAGGGTGAGGTTCGGCCAGTAGGCCACGAGGAAGAGCACGGCGACCTCCGCGATCACGAAGGGCCACATGGCGCGGGTGATGTCCTCGATCTTGGCGCCCGTGATCGAGCTCAGCACGAAGAGGCTCGCGCCCACGGGCGGGGTCATGAGGCCGATGTTGAGCGCCAGCACGATCATCACGCCGGCCTGCACCGGGTCCATGCCGATCGACAGCGCGAGCGCGCCGAGGATGGGGCCCAGCACGATGAGGATCGCGTTGATGTCCATGAACATCCCGAGGACGAGCAGGAGCGCCAGGATCATGAAGATGATCATCGCCGGGTCCGTGGTGAGCCCCAGGAAGAGCCCCGTGATGAGCTGCGGGAGCTTCATGTAGGTCATCCACCAGCTCAGGATCGAGGCCGAGGCGATGATGAGGAACACGACGCCCGTGATGCGCGCGGTGCGCACGAGCATCCCCACGAGGTCCCGCGCTCCGATGGCGCGGAAGACGAGGGTCCCGAGCAGGAGCGCGTAGAAGACCGCGATCGCCGCCCCTTCCGTGGGGGTCACGAAGCCGCCGATGATCCCGCCGAGGATGATCACGGGCATCACCAGCGCGGAGAGCGCGTTCTTGAAGGCGAGGACGATGCCCCACAGGCTGGGTCGCGCCGCGCCCTTGGGCAGGTTCAGCCGCCGGCCGAGCCCCGCGATCACCGCCATGCAGAAGAGCCCCATGATGAGGCCCGGGAGGATCCCCGCGGCGAAGAGCCCCGCGATGGACACACCCATCATGGAGCCGTAGATCACCATCAGGTTCGAGGGCGGGATGGTCGGCCCGATGATGGAGCCGGCCACGACCACGCCGCAGGCGAAGGGTTTGCGGTAGCCGTTCTTCTCCATGGCCGGCACCATCGTGCTGCCGAAGGCGGCGGCCTCGGCGACGGCCGCGCCGGTGATGCCCGCGAAGAGCACGGAGGAGACCATGCACGACTGCGCCATGCCGCCGCGCAGGTGCCCCACGAGGGCGTCGGCGAACTTCGCGAGGCGGTCGGTGATGCCCGCCTTGTTCATGATCTCGCCGGCGAAGATGAAGAGCGGCATGGCGAGGAAGGTGAAGAGGTCCAGCCCCGCGAAGTAGCGCTGCGGCGCCATCGCCAGCATCGAGGCGCCGCCGATCTGCAGGATGCCGAGGACCCCGGCGATCCCCAGCACGTAGCCGATCGGCACGCCCACGGCGAGCAGGAGAAAGAAGGTCGCGAGCACCCAGGTCATCGCGACGCCTCCGCGTGCGCCGCGACAGCGAAGTCGCGCGCGCCCACGAGCGCCAGCTGCGCGCAAGCGAGCGCCGAGGAGACCGGCACCGCGGCGAACGGGATCGTCATCGTCATCCCGAAGATCGTCGCGTACTGTGTGGCGCCCTGCTCCGTCATGCCGATGCCGAAGTAGCAGAGGAAGGCGAAGAAGGCGAAGGCGAGCGCGTCGATCGCCACCTCGGTCCAGCGCCGCATCGCGGCGGGAAAGCGGTGCAGCAGCGCGGTGACGGCGACGTGCTCGCGCCGCGCGACGCCGCAGGAGACCGCGAGCAGCGCCGCCCAGATCATGAGGTAGCGCGCCAGTTCCTCGGACCAGGTTACGGGGAGCTCCACCACGTAGCGGCCGAAGATGCCCACCCAGATGTCGAGGATGAGCACCGCGATGAGCGCGGCGCACACCAGTTCGACTACCCGGTTGAGCGCGAGGCTCATCGCGGCGGCCTTGCTCCCGGGGCCGGGGAGGGGAGGAGGGGGGGCGAGGGCGGCCAAGGTTCGCGTTCCGGGGGCTTAGGGGCGGATGTCGGCGAGTGTGTCGTGCAGCGACTCGATGTCCGCCAGGCGCTTGCGGCTCTTCCGGCCCAGGGTCACCGCCACCGCGCCGGCGAGGTAGTTCACGAGGCTCACGGCGCCCACGTAGGAGTCGAAGAGCGAGGCGCCCTCGGTGCGGCAGTGCAGGACGAGGTCGCGCCCGGGCGATAGCGGCGGCATGCCCGAGCCGGCGACGAAGACGAGCTTCGCGCCCGTCTCGCGGGTGGCCTTCACGACGGCCTGCATGAGGCTCGAGCGGCGCCGGAAATCGACGGCGACCACGGCGTCGCCGCGCCCGAGCGAGGCGATGTCCTCCGCGAGCGTCATCGCCGGGCCCGGCAGCACGCCCACCTCGCCGCGCAGCTGCGAGAGGAGGTAGGCCCCGTAGGCGGCGACGAAGTGGCCGTTGCGCATCCCGACGAAGCGCACGCGCGGGGCGGTGGCCAGGAGCTTCACGACCTGCGGGAGCGCGGCGGCGTGGGCCGGATGGAAGGTGTCGGAGAGGTTGCGCAGGTCCGCCGCCACGTGCCGCGACAGGGCGTCCGAGGGGCGCTCCTTGGGCTTCGCCCCGGCCAGCGCGTAGAGGGGCGAGGCGAGGTCGGCCTCGGCCCGGGCCCGGCGCCGCGCCTGCCCGAAGCTGGAATAGCCGATGCGCCGGAAGAAGCGGGCGGCCGTCGCCTTGGAGAC